>JADKHK010000013.1:1251541-1590582 GCA_016721845.1 Lysobacterales bacterium | reverse complement strand
CGTTGATGGTTCGGGTCCTTGCTCAAGGCATCGGCGAGCAGGGTCTCCGCCTCGCCCTCGATGCGCCGGGATTCGGTCGCCAGGGCCACCGCTTCGGCATATTCGACCTGGACGTCGAGATCGTCCGGTCGCAGCAGGCGCACCTTCAGCAACGTGTCGCGGGCATCGCCGAATTGCTGCAACTGCTGGTAGCCGCTCGCGAGCAGGCGCAGGCCCTCGACATCGTCCGGTTGTCCTGCCAGTCGCTGTTCGAGACCGGAGACCGCAGTAGCCAGGTCCGGCGCGCTCGCCATTTCCGCCTCGGCCGAGACCAGCGCCTTCGGATCGAGCGCGCGCGGCTCCCCGATCTGGCGATATTGCAGAAGCGCCGTCAGCGGTACCAACACCACGAGGAGCAGGGCGAGCAGGCGCGACGGCCGCTCCGGCGCTGCGGCGGGCGAGGGCAATGCGGCCCGCTTGGACTCGTATTCGTCCTGGGACAACACGCCGGCCGCACGTGCGGCGGCGAGTGCATCGCGCTGCTTGCGGGCCGCGCGCGAGTCTTCGTCCTCAATCTTCGGGCGCAGCAGCGGCCACAGGATCGGCGTCATGGCCGCGATGCTGATCAGCGCGACCCAGACCAGGAATGCAGTGCTCATCGTTCCACCTTGTCGTCGATCGGGCCGGGCAGGTCGGGGTGCGGTCCGGCGCGCAGCATCATGTTGCGTGCGATCGCGACGCCGATCAGCAGGATCAGGATCGGGCCGACCCACAACACCAGCGTCGTGGCCTTGAACGGCGGGCGATACAGCACGAAGTCGCCGTAGCGATCGGTGAGGAACCGCTTGATCTCGTCGTCCGACTTGCCGGCGCGCATCATCTCGAAGACTTCCTTGCGCAGATCCCGGGCGAGGCCGGCATCGGAATCGGCGATGTTCTGGTTCTGGCAGACCAGGCAGCGCAGCTCGCGTGCAAGGTGCTGGAAACGCTGTTCCTCGGCCTCGTTCGCGAACGGCAACGGGTCGATGGCCTGCGCCAACGCGCTGATCAGCAGGAAGGCCAGGGCAATCACCATGCGACGCATCATTTCACTCCCATCCCGGCCAGACGTGGCGTGATCTCGCGGGCGATGATGTCGGGCGTCAGCGGACCGACTTGCTTGAAGCGGATCACGCCCTTGCCGTCGATCAGGAAGGTTTCCGGCGCGCCGTAGACCCCGTAGTCGATTGCGACGCGACCGTCGGCATCGACCGGCACGGCGTCGTAGGGGTCGCCGAGGGCGGAGAGCCAGCGCAATGCGGTCTCGTTCTCGTCCTTCCAGTTCAGGCCGACCAGCGGGATCTTCTTCGACTTCGCGTAGTCGAGCAGGACCGGATGTTCTTCCTGGCAGGCCACGCACCAGCTCCCCCAGACATTGAGCAGATAAGGCTGGCCGGCGAATTGCTTCGAGTCGATCACGCGTGTGCCATCGCGCAGTTCGGGCAGCGTGAACGCGGCGGCCGGCTTGTCGATGAGCGGCGACGGCACGTAGCGCGTGTCCTTGCCGAGACCGGCAAAGAGCAGCATGGCCAGTGCGGCGAACAACAACAGCGGCAGGACGTAACGCATCAGGCGGTCGCTCCGGCGGAGTCTGAGGACAGGCGCCGTGCGGCGGCACGCGCCGCGCGCAGTTTCGGATCGAGTGCCGCGACGAATCCGCCGAACATCATGAACAGCGCGCCCAGCCAGATCCAGCGGATGAAAGGCTTGTGATAGATGCGGATCGCCCAGGCGTTGTTGTCTCCGACCGGCTCGCCCATGGCCACGTACAGATCGCGACTCAGACCGGGATCGAGGTCAGCTTCGGTCATGACCTGGCCACCGCGGTACTGGCGCTTTTCCGGATGCATGGTCTCGACCCGGCGGTCGCCCTTGAACACGCCGATGACGCCGCGATCAGCCGCGAAGTTCGGGCCTTCGCGATGTTCGAGCTTCTCGAACACGAAGCGGTAGCCGCGCACCTCGATGGACTCACCGGGCACCAGGCGCACGTCCTTCTCGATGCTGGTGGCTTCGGTCACGAACACGCCGATCACGAACACGCCGATCCCGGCGTGCGCGAGCAGCATGCCGATGGTGGCGCGGTTGAAGCCACGCGACTGGCGTTGCGGATCGGCGCGGTGCACGCGTACGTAATTCAGCATCGCGGTGATCACCCAGACACCGGCGAGCACGCCGAGCACCGCCGCCCAGGGCGCACTGAACAGCGCGAACGCGAATGCCGCGAGCACGACGGCGACGATCAGCGGCAGTTTCAGTTGTCCGACGAAACGCGCCAGCGTGTCGCCGCGCCAACGGAGGTAGGGCGCGAACGCGACCAGGAACACGACCGGCGCCATCAGGATCGGAAACAGCGTGCCGAAATACGGCGGGCCGACCGAAATCTTGCCCCAGTCGAAGGCATCGGCCAGCAGCGGGAACAGCGTCCCGAGCAACACCATGGCCGCGGCCGACGTGAGCAGCACGTTGTTCAGCAGGATCGCCGATTCGCGCGAGACCGGTGCAAACCCGGCATCGTGCGCAAAGCCCTGCGCACGCCAGGCGTAGAGGATCAATGCGCCACCGGTGACGAATCCGAGGAAGGCGAGAATGAACACGCCGCGGGTCGGATCGGCGGCGAAGGCATGCACCGAGGTCAGCACGCCCGAGCGCACCAGGAAGGTGCCGAGCAGGGACAGCGAAAACGCCATGATCGCGAGCAGCAAGGTCCAGCGCAGCAGCTGCTGGCGCTGGTCGCTGACGACCATGCTGTGGATCAGCGCGGTGCCCACCAGCCACGGCATGAAGGACGCATTCTCGACCGGGTCCCAGAACCACCAGCCGCCCCAGCCGAGTTCGTAGTAGGCCCACCACGAACCGAGCGCGATGCCGAAGGTCAGGAACGACCAGGCGACCAGGGTCCAGGGCCGTGCCCAGCGCACCCAGCGGTTGTCGCCCCGGCCTTCGATCATGGCTGCGACCGCGAAGGCGAAGGCGACCGCGAAGCCGACATACCCGGTGTACAGCATCGGCGGATGGATGATCAGGCCCGGGTCCTGCAGCAGCGGATTCAGGTCGTTGCCGTCGGGCAGTCCCGGCACATGACGCAGGAACGGGTTCGAAGTCAGGATCGTGAACAGCAGGAAGCCGACCGCGACGAAACCGAGCACCGAGAGCACGCGGGCGACGAAGGCATCCGGCAGGGCGCGCGTGCGCAGTGCGACCACGGCGGTCCAGATCGAGAGGATCAGCGCCCACAGCAGCAATGAACCTTCATGCGCGCCCCAGACGGCCGAATAGCGATACAGCATCGGCAAGTCGGAGTTCGAATTTTGCGCAACGTAGGCAACCGAAAAGTCCTGCACCACGAAGGCGTGCGTGAGCAGCGCGAACGACAGGCCGACGAGCGCGAACTGGGCCAGTGCAGCGGGGCGCGCGACCGCGATCCAGCGCAGGCGCCCGGTCTGTGCACCGATCAGCGGGATCAGCGCCTGCACCACCGCGACCAGCAGCGCCAGGATCAGGGCGAATTGTCCAAGCTCGGGAATCATCGGGTCGCGTCCTTCTGTGCCTTGGCTTTCGCGATGGCGTCCGCGACTTCGGCCGGCATGTAGTTCTCGTCGTGCTTGGCCAGCACCTCCTCGGCAAGGAAGCGCGTCTGGCCTTCGAGCGTGCCGGTCGCGACCACGCTTTGGCCTTCGCGGAACAGGTCGGGCAGGATGCCGGTGTAGCGCACCGGAATGTCCTTGAACCGGTCGGTGACGATGAAATCGACGTCGAGCGAGGTGCCGGACCGCTTCACGCTGCCTTCCAGCACCACGCCGCCGAGACGGAAGCGATGGCCCTGCGGCGCCTTGCCGAGTGCGATGTCGGAAGGACTGATGAAATGCTGCATGTTCTCGCGCAAGGCGTAGACCACGAAGCCGGCGGCAATGCCGAGGCCGAGCAGACCGATGCTGAGCGCGACCAGACGACGACGACGGATCGGGTTCACTGGCTCTTCCTCCGTTCCACACGTGCCGCACGTGCGCCGAGTTCGTGTTTGAGGCGACGCAGCGCCAGACGGGGCGAGACGAAGTCCCAGACCAGGAAGGCGGCAAATACCGCGTACGAGGCGACGATGAAGGGCGTGTGGTTCATGGGGTGGGTCTCCGCGGTCCGAACAGGGCGACTTGGGCCCATTCCTTTCCGGATTCGAATTCGATCAGGGCGACGCGCGTCCGTGCCAGCAGGCTAGCGCCGAACCAGAGCTTGGTCGCCAGCGCCATCAGCAGCAACGGCCAAAGCATCGACGGATGGATGCTCGATTTGCCGGCGAACAGGTTGATCGAATTGCCCTGGTGCAGCGTGTTCCACCAGTTCACCGAGAAATGGATGATCGGCAGATTCACCAGCCCGATCAGGGCCAACAGGCTGGCAGCGCGTGCGCCTTTGCGCTGGTCTTCGATGGCGTTGTAGAGCCCGATCACGCCGAAAAACAGGAACAGCAGCACCAGTTCGGAGGTGAGCCGGGCATCCCAGACCCAGTAGGTGCCCCAGGTCGGGCGGCCCCAGAGGCTGCCGGTGATCAGCGTGACCGCAGTGAAGCCGGCACCGACCGGTGCCGCCGCCATCGCCATCAGTTCCGCGACCTTGAAGCGCCAGACCAGCGCGCAGAACCCGGAAAACGCCATGACGACGTAGATGAACAACGACATCCAGGCGGCCGGGATGTGGATGTACATGATGCGTGCCGACTCGCCCTGCAAGTAGTCGCCCGGCGCTTTCACGAGGCCGAGGTACAGGCCGATGGCGCCGACGACGAGCGCAAGTCCGAGCAGCCAGCGCTCGAAACGCAGCGCCACCCGATGGAATTTCTCGGGGGAGCCGAAGCTGTTCAACCAGACCAGAAAGGCGTTCATGGCATCAATGATTCCCGAGTCGGAGTGCAGCGGCACAGACCAGCGGCCCCAGCGCGATCGACGCGACCAGGCCGGCGGCCAGCAGCAACAGGGGCTGCGTCGTCGAGGTGCCGGTGAGACTGGCCTCGACCGCACCTGCGCCGAAAATCAGCACCGGCACCACCAGTGGCAGCACGATCAGCGACAGCAGCATGCCGGCGCGGCGCAGTCCGGCTGTCAGCGCCGCGGCGCAGGCGCCGATGACGCTGATGATCGGTGTTCCGAGTGCAAGCGAGATCAACAGGGTCGGCAAGGCTTTCGGCGATAACCCGAGCGCGGTCGCGGCGATCGGGGTGATCGCGACCAGGGGCAGGCCGGTGGCGAGCCAATGCAGCAGGATCTTCGCGGCAGCAAGGACGGCAAGCGGTTGGGCGCTGGTCAGCATGAGATCGAGCGAGCCTTCTTCCAGATCGGCGCGGAACAAGGCGTCAAGAGACAACAGACTGGCCAGCAGCACGATGACCCAGATCACGCCGCCGGCGATGCGCGCGAGTTTGGCCGCTTCCGGCCCGAGCGCGAGCGGGAACAGGGTGATGACAATGGCTGCGAACCAGATCGGATTCAGCGCATCGGCGCGGCGACGCCACAGCGACAGCGCATCGCGGCGCATCACGCCGAAGAACGCCGACAGCACGCTGCCCTTAGACATGGGCCAGTTCCAGACGCATGCGCCGCACCCGCGACACCTGTGGCTCGATCAGCCCGTGCGAGGTGATCAGCGCGGCACCGCCGCGCGCGATGTGCGCTTCGAGCAGGCGGTCGACCAGGATCTGGCCGTCGCGATCGAGATTGGCGTACGGCTCGTCGAGCAGCCATAGCTGGTTCGCGGTGTGCAGCAGGGCCGCCAGCGCACAGCGCTTGCGCTGTCCTGCCGACAGCCGCCGCACCGGCATGTGCTCGAACCCTTCGAGGCCCACCGATTTCAGTGCCCCGACGGCGGAAATGCCCGGGCGTATCCCGTACAGGCAGGCGAAGAAGTCGAGCTGTTCCAGCGGCGACAGGTCGACGCGCAGGCCGAGCGCATGGCTGAGAAAGCCGAGCGGCGTGGTCGGTTCGTCGGACGCGATGCCGGCCCGTTCGATCCGACCCTGGCTGGCGCTCAGCAACCCGGCGAGCACGCGCAACAGCGTGGTCTTGCCGCTGCCGTTGCCGCCTTCGACCAGCAACACTTCACCGGCACGCAGTTCAAGGTCGAGCGGACCGAAGATCGGTTCGCCCTGGCGCACCATCGCGAGGCCGCGCGCGGCCAGCAGCGGCACTGAATCATCAAGGGAATCAGGCATCGTGAACTGGAAAAGTGGATCGCTATGCTACCCATTCGACGTTCGCAGCGTCCATGACGGCGCGATCGAAGCGCAGGATCGCGCGCCAACGCCAGCCGTGCGGTCGCGCCGGCGTCCAGGTGCGCGATGTCCGGCTTCATTCGACCTACACATGCGGCGAGTAGAAAGATTTGCGATGATCGCCGGCTCACGATCGTAAAGAAAGGTATCCGCCATGATCCACGCTCGCCTTCGCGCTGCCCTGTGCGCCTCCCTGGCCTTGGTCGGCACCGCGCAAGCGGCCGAGGTACGCAAGGTCTATCTGGTCGCATTGGCCGAGCCGCCGGCGACGGTGTTCGCGGACATCGGCCAGTTGGGCAATGCCAAGCGCGCCGCGGATCTCGAACCCACCGCGATCACCGTGACCGGGCAGCGCAAGTTCGACGCCAAGGCGGCGCCGGTGCGCCGATACGCCGAATTCCTGCATGAGCGCCAGGATGCGGTGCTCGATGCCGCGGCGGCGGCATTCAGGCGGCCGCTTTCGCCGAAATTCCGCTACGACATGGTCGCGAACGGCTTCGCGATCGAATTGAGCGCGGCTGAGGCCCGGGCGATGGCGAGTATCGATGGCGTCGTCGCGGTGCGTCCGGATTTCAAGCGCCACCTTCTGACCGATGCCGGTCCGCAATGGATCGGTGCAGAGGCCGTCTGGAACGGCACGGTGCAGGGGTCGAACATCCGCACCAAGGGTGAGGGCGTGGTCGTCGGCATCGTCGACAGCGGCGTCAATGCCTCGCACCCGTCGTTTCAGGACGTGGCCATCGATGGCTTCGACCACACCAATCCGCGCGCCCAGCGTTACGGCGCCTGCGCGTCGGGCGCCGATACCCGCTGCAACGACAAGCTGATCGGGCTGTACGACTACGTCAACGAAACCTGCACCTTCGATACCGGCAGTTCGCCGGCCGGCAAGGACTGCGGTGGGCACGGCACGCATGTCGCGAGTACGGCGGTCGGCAATCCGTTCGTGGTGACCCAGTCGGCGCCCACCACCACGCTGACCCGCACCCTGTCCGGTGTTGCGCCGCGCGCGAACCTGATTTCGTACAAGGTCTGCTTCGAAGCCCAGGACGACGGCTGCTCCGGCTCGGCGATCATTTCGGCGCTGAACCAGGCCGTGACCGATGCCGTCGACGTCATCAACTTCTCGATCGGCGGCGGTGCCTACGATCCCTGGTCGTCGGTGCGCTCGAATGCCGCCACCGACGATGCCGCCGCGTTCTTCAATGTCCGCGCGGCCGGCATCGTGCCGGTGGTGTCGGCGGGCAACAATGGCCCCGGCGCAAGCACGGTGTCGTCGCCCGGCAATTCGCCATGGGTCATCACGGTCGCGAACGAGTCCAGTGGACGTCGCTTTTCGACCGCAGTCACCGGCATCAGCGGTCATGGCATCGCGACGCCGTTCAACCTGATCGGCGAGGGCATCACCGCCGGTGCCGGTACGGCCCAGATCGTGCACGCCAAGGATTTCGGCAATGCCTTGTGCGGCACCGGCGTGGCGACCAACAACACCACCACCTGCACCAGCAGCGCCAGCAATCCGTTCGCACCGGGTTCGCTCGCGGGCAAGATCGTGATCTGCGATCGCGGTGAATATGCACGCATCGAAAAGGGCTGCAACCTCAAGCTTGCGGGCGCCGCCGGCATGATCCTCGCGAACCTGCCGGGTGGCGATGCCAATCTCGTGGCGGACGGTCATTTCCTGCCGGCGGTGCACCTCGATGCCGCCGATGGCAGCACGCTCAAGGCGCTGGTCGAATCCGCACGCGTGGCCGGCGCGCAGGTCACGGCGGGGATCTCGTCGGTCGCCACGCGCAACGACGGCGCTGGCGACGTGCTCGCCGCCAGCAGCAGTCGCGGCCCGGTGACGCCTTACAGCGGCGTGCTGAAGCCGACCCTCGCGGCGCCGGGCACCAGCATCGCGGCGGCGGCACACCGCTCGAACGGTGCCGTGGTCTTCAATGGCACGTCGATGGCCTCGCCCCACGTCGCCGGTGCCGCCGCCCTGCTGCTGTCGGGCAATCCGAACTGGAACGTGGCGCAGGTCGAGTCGGCCCTGGTCACGACGGCGTCGCACACCCTGAAGATCGAGGACGGCGTCTCGGCTGCCGCCTATGTCGAGGGCGGTGCAGGTCGGGCCAAGGTGGATCAAGCGGCGCGCGCAGGGCTTTATTTCAACGTCACGCCGACGCAGTTCCGCGATGCCGACCCCTTGGGCGGTGGCCAGCCGAAACAGTTGAACCTGCCCTTCGTGCACGCCGACGACTGCTTCGAGCGCTGCAGCTTCACGCGCATGGCCACGGCGAATGTCGAAGGCACCTGGCGGGTCGAGACGGTCGTGCCGTCAGGTGCGGCGATCACGGTCACACCCGCTGAATTCTCGCTGGGCAGCGGCGTTGCCCGTCCCCTCGACATCACGGTCGATGTCGACAACGCGAGTCTCGTCGGTTCCTGGATCGATGCCCAGATCAAGTTGGTGCCGACCAATGCCAACCTCGCGACGACGGTCTTGCCGGTGTCGGTGTTCGTGTCGCCGGGCGCGGTGCCGGAAGTGATCGACATCGAGACCGACACGACCAATGGATTCCGCGACATCGATCTTTCCGGGCTCGTCAATTTGCCCGATCTGACGTTCGCCGACACGGAACTGGTGCTCGGACAGAAGGTGGATCGCGCGATCGCCGTCGATGCCACTTCCGATGACCCGTACAACACGGGGCAGGGCACGTTCACGACCTTGATCGGTCCGACCGCGGGCGGCGTCGGCGTCGATGGCGTGTTGATCGCATCCACCGATGCCGGCGCCAGCGGCGACATCGATCTGTACGTCGGCATCGATCTCGATGCCGATGGCACCGCCGAGGAAAGCGAGGAATTGTGCAAGTCGACCAGCGCCGGGACGGTCGAGGAATGCCGCATCGACACGCGCTTCACGGCGACGAGCCAGCGTTATTGGGTGCATGCGCAGCGCTACTCCGGTACTGCCAGCGAGAACGTGACGATCAAGACCGTGCATCTGGCCACTGCGCCCAACAGCGCTGCGGATCTCTCGATCACGGCGCCGCGCGTGGTTGCGCGACTGGCTGCGTTCAAGGCGCGCGTGGCGTGGAATGCACCCTGGTTGAATGTCGGCGATACCGCCTACGCCATCGCCACGCTCGGCAGCACCCGCAGCACCGTCGGCAATCTCGGCGAGGTGCTCGTGCGCATCAAGCGCACCGGCAACGCGACGCCGGCACCGATGGTGCTGAACGGTCTCGGCGATCGCGAGACGATCACGCTGGCCGCGGGCGTGGCGCACGAGCGCATCGTCATCGACGTGCCGCCGAACGCCACCGGCCTGCATGTCGCGACCAGCGGCAGCGGCGAGGTCGATCTGTATGTTGCGAAGGCGAGCGCGGCGCCGACACCGCCGACGTTCGCCGCGGCACCGGCCCGCGGCGCGGCGGCAGGGACGTCGATCCACGCCGGCGCGACCGAGGCGGTCGATCTGCTGGGCGCCACGCTGACGCCGGGGCGCTGGTACGTCACTCCGGTCAACACCGGCAGTACGGCGGCCACGTTCACGCTGACCAGCAAGCTCGACTTTGGCATGGGCATGGCACGCCCGGTGATGCAGGGCTATTTCAACCCGAACCGCTCCGGCCATGGCATGTTCCTGTCGCAGGCGGACAGTGCCTGGGCCCTGGTCTGGTACACCTATCTCGAAGATGGTTCGCCGACCTGGTACCTGGCCGCGAACTCGGCGCCGACCGGCAATGACGGTGTCTGGCGCGCACCGCTGTATCGCCTGACCTGGAACGGCAGCGTGTCCTATGCGGATGTCGTCGGCGAAGTGCTGCTGACGTTCGAGTCGGCGTCGCGCTTCACGTTCTCGTGGTTGCTCGATGGTCAGTACGGCAGCGAGCCGTTCCAGATGGCGGCATCCCCGAGTTGTCCGTCGGTGGGCGGCGCGCCGGTGAGTTATTCCGGTGCCTGGGCGAATCCGGCCGAATCCGGGTGGGGCTTCAGCGTCACCGCGGTGTCGGTGGCGGAAGCCGATGCCGCTTACGTGTTCGATTCGGCGGGTGTGGCGCGCTGGTTGCTCGGTGTCACGACGACGCCGGGCGCGGCCGTGACGATTCCGCTGCTGCAGCACCGCGGCTTCTGCCCGACCTGCGCGTTCAGCGGCGTCACCACCAGCCAGGCCGGCACGTTGACGCGCAATTACGCGAACAAGGCCGGCGGCACCGCGACCATCAACATCGGGTGGTTGCAGGGCGTTCCCGGCACCTGGGCGCGCAGCAATGCCACCCAGCAGAAGATCACCGTCGACATGCCCTGCCAGTAATGATCGAACGCCGGTGCCACCGAGATCATGGCGGCGCCGGCAACGATCAGGCGGCGAGCTTCAGTGACACCGAGATGCCAGCCTTGGCACACAGGCCGAGCAGATAGTCCACGGACACCTTGTCGATGCGGTTGCGCACGATCTCGTTGATGCGCGGCGCGCTGACGCCAAGGCGTTCCGCAGCTGCCACCTGGGACAGTGCTTCACGTTCGATCCAGTCACGGATTTCTTCCGCCAACTGTGCGCGGAACAGCATCACCGCCGCTTCGTGCTTCGGAAAACCGAGCGCTTCGAATACGTTCTGTTTGCTGCGTCGGGCCATGGCTACTCCTTGATCTTCGCGTAACGCGTCGCCGCCAGTTGCAGGTCGAGCGGCGGGGTCTTCCGGGTCTTCTTCTGGAACACGTGCAGCACGTAGATGGCCAACTTGAAGCGTGCGACATACATCACTCGGAAGGCGCCAGCGACATCGCGGATGCGAATCTCGTAGACACCACTCCCGACGCTCGCCATCGGCTTGAAGTCGCTCGGCTCGCGCCCGACCTGCACCAGAAACAACTCATGACCCGCGCGCGAACGCACCGAAGCCGGCATCTTTGCCAAGTCTTGTTGCGACGACCCGAGGAACCGAACTTCCCTCATTCCGAGAAATTATCGATATTCGTAATTTCAAGCAAGTGCTTGAAGCACACAAAGGCAGGGCAGACCATCGATGGCCTCAGGCCGATCCCGTCACTCGATCGGCATCAATTCCGCGTGGATGCGGCGTTCGGCTTCGGCGTAGTCGATGCCGTCGAGATCGCTGGCGGGGCCGAGCAGGTCTTCGAGGATCTGCCATTGCACGCGGCCGCGGCGTTGCGCTTCGGCGTAGCCGATACGGCGGAACATGACCAGCGAATAACGCGGCACGAAGCGTTCCGGATGCAGGCCGGCGAGGCTGCGTTCGAGTTGCTTGAGCAGGACGAAGCGATCATCGGCGACCGAGTCGCGCATCTCGACGTAGTTCTCGACCGCCATGTCGGCAATGGCGTCGGCATTCGGCTTGCGGCGCACGTGGAATTCGGCGAATGCGCTCTCCAGGTCGGAGTGCTCGGCGAGCAGGTGGTCGAGTTCGACGCAGTCCTCGAATGCGCAATTCATGCCCTGTCCATGGAAGGGCACGATGGCGTGCGCCGCATCGCCGATCAGCAGCGCGCGACCGTCGATGTGCCATTGATCGAGCCGCAGCGTGGCGAGCAGGCCGGTCGGATTGCGCTCGAAATCCTGCAGGTGTTCGGGCATCAGCGGCACTGCGGACGGGAACTCGCGGGCGAAGAAATCGCGCGCCGCGTCGGCCGAGTTCAAACCGGCGAAACTCGGTCGACCCTCGTTCGCCAGGAACAGGGTGACGGTGAAGCTGCCGTCGATGTTCGGCAAGGCGATCAGCATGTAACCGCCGCGTGGCCAGATATGCAGCGCATTCGGTTCGATCAGGAAGCCGCCCTTCGGGGCCGCCGGAATTTCCAGTTCCTTGTAGCTGTGGCCAAGCCACTCGATGCGTTCGCCCAGATCGGCGACTTTCATCATCGCCGCACGCAAGGCCGAGCCGGCGCCATCGGCACCGATCACGCTGTCGAACCGCGCTTCGCAACGCAGGCCGTCGCTGCTGGCAAAATGCAGTTCGCGACGCTCGAAGTCCACCGATTCCAGCGCGCAGTCGAAGTGGAAGCGCGCGCCCGCATCCTCGGCGGCCTGCAGCAGGCTGGTGTTGAGACGGCCGCGATTGACCGACCAGATCACCTCGGAATCGTCCTTGCCGTAGCGCATGAAGCGGTCGGCTTCACCCAGTTCATGCACCATGCGCCCACGCATCATCATCGCCTGGGCCATCACCGCACCTTCCAGTCCGGCCAGACGCAGGCCATGCAGGCCGCGCTCGGCCAGCGCGAGGTTGATGGAACGGCCACCCAGATAGCCGACGCTGCGCGGATCCGGGCGGCGCTCGAACACCCGCACCGATGCGCCGCGCCGGGCCAGCAACAAGGCCAGCAGGCTGCCGGCCAGACCGGCGCCGATCAGGGTGTATTCGCGTTTCGACATGGCTGGGTCCGCGGCGTCGGGAGGCCGATCATAGCCAGCGGGCGCGACGGAGTGATTGATCGGCGGGCACAAGCTCACGACAATCGCCGCATGACCTCTCCTTCGTCCTACCGCATCGGCGTCGCTGCCGTGCCGCGCTTCCTCGAAGAACAATCGCAGCCGGCACAGGGGCGTTATGCGTTCGCCTACACGATCACCATCCGCAACGAAGGCGCGCTCCCGGCGAAGCTGTTGACGCGGCATTGGGTGATCACCGATGCGAACGGCAAGGTCGAGGAAGTGCGCGGTCCCGGCGTGGTCGGCGAGCACCCGCATCTGGCGCCTGGCGAGGCGTTCGAATACACCTCGGGCGCGGTCCTGGAGACGCCGGTCGGCACCATGCAGGGCAGCTACCAGATGCTCGCCGACGACGGCACCGCCTTCGATGCGTTGATCCCGCGCTTCACGCTGTCCGTGCCGCGCACCCTGCACTGATGGCCACTTATGCCGTCGGCGATGTTCAAGGGTGTTATGACGCGCTGGCCCGTCTACTCGAGCACCTGAATTTCGACAGTGCCCGCGACCGGCTGTGGTTTTGCGGCGACCTGGTCAATCGCGGCGGCAATTCGCTGGAAGTGCTGCGCCTGGTCAAATCTCTGGATGCGCAATCGATCGTCGTGCTCGGCAATCATGACCTCAGCCTGCTCGCGGTCTCCGAGCGCAAGGAATCCGACCAGCGTCGCGCCAATGTCGATCTGGCGCGCGTGCTGATGGCCGCCGATCGCGATGCGTTGCTGGCCTGGTTGCGCCATCGCCCCCTGCTGCACATCGACCGCGAACTCGGCTTCGCGATGGTGCACGCCGGGCTCGCGCCGCGCTGGACCCTCAGCATCGCGAAGGCGCGTGCGGCCGAAGTCGAGCGCAAGCTGCAGGGCGACGATTACCGGAAATTGCTCAAGAACATGTTCGGCGATCGTCCGGCGGTCTGGTCGAAGAGCCTGCAGGGCGTCGATCGACTGCGCGCCATCATCAACGTGATGACGCGAATGCGATTCTGTGCTGTCGGCGGACGCATGGATTTCGAGGCGAAGGGCGCTCCGGGGTCGCAGCAGCCCGGCCTGTATCCCTGGTTCGAAGTGCCCGGGCACGCCCCGCGCGACCTGCCGATCGTCTGCGGGCACTGGTCGACCCTGGGCTTGTTCCAGGGGCTCGGCATTCACGCCATCGACACCGGCGCAGTCTGGGGCGGCAAGCTGACCGCGCTCGAGCTCGGCCCGGAACCGCGCGTCCATGCCGTGCAATGCGAGGCGCGCCTCGCACCGCGCGATCGGTCGGCGGACTGAAAACGGCACCGGCGCAGGCGGGCGCGTGACGAATGTTGCGATGACGATGCGCGCGATGCGTGGCGGCATCGGTCATAATCCAACGCCGCCACGCACTGTCCCCCATGTCGAATTACGTTCCCGGACAACGCTGGATCTCGAATGCCGAGCCCGAGCTCGGCCTCGGCACCGTCTTGCGGGTCGAAGGTCGCATGGTCCAGCTGGTCTACGCCCGCACCGGCACCATTCGTCAATACGCCACCCATTCCGCACCGCTGACGCGCGCCCAGTTCCGCATCGGCGACATGATCATGCTGTCCGGCAAGCCGCATCGGGTCGATGCCGTGGAGCTGCGCGACGGCCTGTTCCACTACGACGTGCACGGCTCGGACTTCCGTGAAACCGCACTTGACGACTTGCAGAATGTTTCCAAGGCCGAAGACCGCCTGAGCCAGGGCCGCGTCGATCGCAACGACCAGTTCGAATTCCGGGTCGATGCGCTGATGCACCGCGCGCGCGCACGTCGCAGCCCCGCCTTCGGATTGCAAAGCGCCCGTGTCGACCTGATTCCACACCAGTTGAAGGTCGCGCAGATCGCGGCCGACCGGCGTCCGCCGCGGGTGTTGCTGGCGGACGAAGTCGGGCTCGGCAAGACCATCGAGGCGGGCCTGATCATCGCGCGCCAGATCGCCAGCGGTCGCGCTGGCCGGGTGTTGGTGCTGGTTCCGGAAACGCTGGTCTATCAATGGTTCGTCGAACTGCTGCGCCGCTTCAACCTCAGTTTCTCGATTTACGACGCCGAGCGCGTCGAGGCGATCGAACTGAATTCTGACGGGCGCAATCCGTTCCAGGACGATGAACTGGTGATCACCGACTCTGCCTTCATCGTCGCCAATCCGGAGCGCGCCAAGCAGTTGGTCACGGCCGGGTGGGACTTGCTGGTGATCGACGAGGCGCATCATCTGTCTTGGTCGCCCGAGGAAGAGAGTGCCGAATACGTGCTCGCGGAAGCGCTGGCCAAGCGTGTGCCGGGCGTCGTGCTGTTGACCGCGACGCCGGAGCAGCTTGGTCGCACCGGCCATTTCGCGCGCCTGCGCCTGCTTGATCCGGCGCGCTACCACGATCTCGCCGCATTCCAGGACGAAACCGCCGAGTACGCGAAACTGTCGGCGTTGGCGGCGGCCCTGATCGACGGTGGTCCGCTCGGCGTCGAGGAGCAGCACACGCTGACCGCGACGCTGGGCGATACCGCACAGTTGCCCGAGGACGAGGAGGCGCGTGAGGCCATGCTGGCCGCGCTGATCGATCGCCACGGCACCGGACGCGTGATGTTTCGCAATCGGCGTGCCGTGGTCGGCGGATTTCCGAAGCGCGTGCCGCAGATCGTCACGCTGCCCGACGAACAACTCGACGACGACTTGCGCGGCCATTTGCTGGCCGAATTCCAGAGCGACGTCGACGTCCAGGCCCATGCGCTGCCGCTGAATTACGCGAAGGATCCGCGCCTCGCGTGGCTGGTCGGGTTGCTGGCGGAGTTTCCGGCCGACAAGTTCCTGCTGATCTGCCGCAGCCAGGCCAAGGTGCTGGCGCTGGAAGAAGCGCTGCGGGCCGCCAGCGGCGTGCAGGTCGCGCGTTTCCACGAAGGCATGAGCATCGTCCAGCGTGACCGCAATGCCGCGTTCTTCCAGAGCCCGGAGGGTGCGCGCCTGCTGCTGTGCGCCGAGATCGGTTCGGAAGGGCGCAATTTCCAGTTCGCGCATCATCTGGTGTTCTGGGATCTGCCGCCGGATCCGGATCAATTGGAACAGCGCATCGGTCGACTTGACCGAATCGGTCAGCGCCGCGAGGTGAACCTGCATGTCGCGAAGTTCCGGCATAGCGCGCAGGAGGCGCTGGCGCGCTGGTTCGACGAAGGTCTCGACGCCTTCCGCACCAGTCCGCAGGACGGGCGGGAATTGCTGCGCCGCTTCGGCGCCGAACTGGTGCATGTCGCACGTGAATACGCAGCGGGGCATTCCGCTGCGGAAGAGGCGCTCGATGTCCTGATCAAGCGGACGCAATCCGCACATCGGGAACTCGCCAAGGCCATTCAGCAGGGGCGCGATCGGCTGCTCGAACTCGCCACCTTGCGCGCGGCGCCCGATGCCACGCTGCAACGCGCCTTGCACGAGGACGATGGCGATGCCACGCGCGACGAGTTCCTGCTCAAGCTGTTCGAACAGTTCGGCATCAGTGCCGAAGATCTCAGCGACACCATCCACCTGCTCGATCCCGAATACCTCAGCACGGAAGGTTTCCCGGGATTCGACAACGGCCCGCGCCAGGCGACCTTCGATCGCGCCACTGCACTGACCCGCGAAGACGTGCTGTTCCTGCGCGTCGATCATCCGATGGTGCAGGGTGCGCTCGATCTGCTGCTCAGCGCCGAAACCGGCAATGCCGCCTTCCTGGTCGATCCGGCGCTGCCGCCGCGCACCGCCCTGCTCGAAGCGGTGTTCCTGCTGGAATGCGTGGCGCCGGCCAAGCTGCATGTCGACCGCTTTCTGCCGCCCTTGCCGTTGCGCGCGGTAGTCGATTCGCGTCTGACCGAGCGCCCGGACTTCCAGCCGTCCGAAGAAGCACGGCGCAAGTCCGGCGAGATCAGCGTCGACCTGAGCAAGCTGCGCAAGGTGCTGAACCAATTGGTGCCACCGATGCTGAAGACCGCACAGGCCAAGGTCGAGCGGCTGTCGCGACGAGAGGTCGAGGCCGCGATGCTGGCCGCTGACCAGCGCCTCGAAGCCGAGATCGAGCGCCTGATCGCGCTGGCCCAGGTCAACCCCGGCGTGCGTGCCGAGGAAGTTGCCGCAGCAACCGACGAGAAGCAGCAATTGCATGACCTGCTCCCCGAATCGCGGGTCCGTCTGGATGCCGTGCGCCTGATCGTGAGTCAGGATTTCCTGGCGCTCGCGAATCGAAATTGATCACCCGAATGATCGCCGTGGCCGAGTCGCAGGTCGGCCGGAAGCGATGTGCGTGAAGGACCACGATGAAATACGACGATGCCGAATACCTGTTCCTGAATTTCGAGACCGAGCGCGACAACGACGATGCCGGTACGCACATGGGCATGTACCTCGCCTGGGCGATCCTGCGCGGTCTGGGGGGTGAACATTTTTCGGAACCGGAAGGCGCCGGCCACCTGCAACGGCTGACGGCACGCGAGATCACCGGCGCCGAGGTGCTGTGGGATCGCTGCGACGGCAAGCTCACCGACGACGATTTCAACGCCGTCGGCAATGCCTTCACTGCGGCCTATTACGAAAAGTTCTACACCCGCGACTACGAGCGCGTGTTCCAGCGCGACTTCGTCGATACCGGGCACGCGACCGATGATCTCTGCAGCATTCCAGACACCTGGGCCAACTTCGAGCGCATGGCTCATGTGCTCGATCAGCGATTCGCGCAATGGCAGAAGTCGCGCCCGCAACCCGCAGCGCCCGTGCCTGCAGCCCCGGCGGCGCCCGCGGCAACGAAGCCGACGCTCGAACTCGAACCGATGGCCGCGCCGGCAGACGCCGATGTGCGCCCATCGCTCGACGATTTGCAGCAACGCGCGAAGTCGGGTGACCGCGACGCCTGGTATGAACTCGGCGCCGAATACATCACCGGCGAGCGCGTGGCGCAGGATTTCGCGATGGCCGCGAAGGCCTTCACCGAAGCCGCGAAGCTCGGTCAGATCGATGCGCAGTTCAATCTGGGTGTCTGCTGCCAGAACGGCGATGGCGTGCCGAAAAGTGCGTCGCAGGCCTTGCACTGGTTCAGCCAGGCCGCCGACGGTGGCCATCCCGAGGGTCTGTACATGCTCGGCATGGCGTATCGCAACGGCGCGGGCGTGCCGCAGGACCTCGGTGCATCGAACGCGCTGCTGCTGCTCGGTCGCGCCAAGGGCAGCGCCAATGCGGCACGCGCCGGCATCATGGCCGGCAGCGGCGGGTACGTCGATCTGCTGGAGCAAATCAGCCAGCCGGGAAAATTGTTGAGCACCTTGGCTGCACGACGCGGCGCGAGCGCCGGTGGTGCTGGAACGGCATCGTCGTTGCATGGATCGGGTGCACGCGCCACCACCCCGTCACCGCGACGCGTACCCGTGGTTCAGCCGGGCAACGCGCCAGACGCTGCTGGCGGAGATGCATTGGCGGTGCTGGCGACCGCGATCGGTGCATCGGCGGTGTTTGTCTTGCTGCTGATGGCCGGCAGCGTCACTGGTGCGCCGCTCAAGTACACGGCATTGGTATTCGCTGCGATCGCCGCATTCGGTACCTGGCGCTTGAGTACCGTCATGGGCCATGGTCCGCTGCGTCGCCTCGTGTTGACGCTGTGCGCGGCGGTGCCGGTCGCCGGTTCCTTCGTCTGCATGCTGCTGCTGAAGTGGCGCTGGCTCGGCTGAACACCCACATCGAGATCCGTTGAATGCAACACGCGACGAAACTGCGCTGGATCATCAATCTTTGGCCGCCGAATCTGGCGTCCGGCATCCGCATCCTGCGCATCGATCCGGATTATCGCCGTGTGGTCGTACGGCTCAAGCGCTACTTCTTCAATCGAAATTATGTCGGGACCCACTTCGGCGGGTCGCTGTTCGCGATGACCGATCCATGGTGGATGATCATGCTGCTGCGCAACCTCGGCGGCGACTACATCGTCTGGGACAAGGCAGCGGCGATCGATTTTGTGAAGGCGGTGCGCGAGCCGGTCTACGCGGACTTCACGCTCGATGCCGCGACGATCGGAAGCATTCGCGCCAGCGCGGATCGCGAGGGCAAGACCCTGCACTGGTTCACGATCGATGTGACGACCGCGTCCGGCGTTGTCGTCGCGCAGGTGCGCAAGCAGGTCTACGTGCGCCGCAAGCGCGGTGACAGCGAAGCCATCACCGAGCGCGAAGCGCCCGCTGCGCAATGATCTGCTCGGCCACGTCGAGCACGGTATTGGCCGGCAACATCGCGTCGATCACCGGCACCGTCGGTTGCGGTCGTTCGAAGCGTTCCAGCACTGCATCGACCAGGGCCGGCGTACGGTCGTCGGCCGGGTGGTAACGACCGGAACGGCGATCCGCACCGATCCTCGCCTTTGCGACTTCGGGCGGCAGGTCCAGCCAGATCGGAATCAGGATCAAGTCGTACTTCGCGGCGATGCGAGCGACGCGGTCGAGGTCGGCGCGGCTCGAGAAGGTCATGCCATCGATCACCGTCGACTCGCCCAGTGCGCCGTTCACCTCGACCGAGAGCAGCACGGCATGGAAGGCCGCGCGCTTTTCCGGCAACGAATAGCTGCAATGCGGGAACAGGGCGCGCGCAATGACGTCGCGATTGGCAATGCGCAGGTCGAGACGTTCGGACAATGTGTTCGCAAGCGTGGACTTGCCGGCACCGGGCAAACCCATCAAGGCCACCACGATCGGGCGCGACCAGTGGGGATGGCGGGCGCTCGGCGCGGGCGGCAGGTAGGTCGCGGTCATGGCGCGAGCATAGCGGCGAGCGGCGGCGCTGGTCAGCGCACGCCTTCACCGGCACACTCGCAGGCTGCGAGGAAGCCCATGATCCGACGTCTGCTGCAACGCTATTTCGTCACCGGTCTGCTGACGCTGATTCCGATCTGGCTCACCTGGATCGTCTTCAAGTTCGTGTTCCAGGGCCTGTCGATGGTCTCCGCGCCGTGGATCAGGGCACTGTTCAATCCGCTGGCACGGGCGCATCCGGCACTGTTCGGGTGGCTGGCGTCGCCGACCACGCAATTCCTGCTCGGCGTCGTGCTCACCGTGTCCCTGATCCTGTTCACCGGTTGGCTGAGCCGGCGCGTGATCGGCAAGCGCTTGTTGCTGCTGTTCGAACAGACCCTGGAACGGGTGCCCCTGGCCAAGACCATCTACGGCGGGACCAAGCAACTGCTGGAGGCCCTGCAGACCAAGCCGGATGGAACGCAGCGCGTCGTGTTGATCGATTTCCCGTCGCCGGAAATGAAGACGATCGGTCTGGTGACTCGGGTGCTGAAGGACGCGCGTACCGGTATCGAAGTCGCCGCGGTGTACGTGCCGACGACGCCGAACCCGACATCGGGCTATCTGGAGGTGGTGCCGGTATCGAAGCTGACGCCGACCGACTGGACCGTCGACCAGGCCATGGCTTTCATCATTTCCGGTGGTGCCAAGGCGCCGGAGACCCTGAATTTCTATCGCGAGGACGAGGAGCCGATGCGATGACCGACCTGTCGCGTGCACAGAAGCTGTTCCTGATCCTGTCGGCGGTGTTCGTCGCGAACGCGATCCTCGCCGAGTTCATCGGCGTCAAGATCTTCGCGCTGGAACCGAGCCTCGGCATCGAGGACGTGCACTGGTCGCTGTTCGGCCAGAGCGGCACGCTGAATTTCACCGCCGGCGTGCTGCTGTGGCCGGTGGTGTTCGTGATGACCGACATCATCAACGAGTACTACGGACGCCGCGGCGTGCGCTTCATCTCTTGGCTGGCCGTGGGCTTGATCCTGTACGGCTTCGTGTTCGCGTATTTCGCCATCCACCTCGAACCGGCCGGCTTCTGGATCGGCGCCGGCCAGTCCCAGGGCGTGCCGGACATGCAGGCGGCCTTTGTCGCGACGTTTGGCCAGGGCCTGTGGACGATTGCCGGATCGGTCACCGCCTTCCTGTTCGCGCAGCTGATCGACGTTGCCGTGTTCCATCGCATCCGCGACTGGACTGGCGAACGCTGGCTCGGTCTGCGCGCGACCGGGTCGACCCTGGTCTCGCAATTCTTCGACAGTTTCATCGTGCTCTACATCGCCTTCGTGCTTGGTCCGCAGCATTGGCCGGTGTCGCTGTTCCTCGCGGTCGGCACGGTGAACTACCTGTACAAGTCGAGCTTCGCGCTGGCCGCGACGCCGGTGCTGTACGGCATCCACAAGCTGATCGACGGCTGGCTCGGCCACGACGTCGCCGAAGCGATGAAACGCCGTGCCGCCGAGCCGTGATTCGATTGAGAATTGCAACCGCAACAAGTCGTCGGAGCTGATCACGATGCGAAAATTCGTTCTCTTGCTGGCCTGTGTGACCAGCATCGCCCAAGCCAAACGACTGGAAACGCCGGCCGAAGCGGCGAAACTGCTGCGCACGCCGGATGCCGCTGCAACCTTCGCTTTCATCGACACGCTCGATGCGGCCAGTGATCGCATCGCAGTGCAGGACTTCGGGACCACGCCCGAAGGCCGCGCCCTCAAAGTCGTGATCGCCGGCGAAGCGCGAACCGATCGCGAAGTGGTATTCGTGCAGGCAGGTATCCACGCCGGCGAAATCGAGGGCAAGGACGCCGGCCTGATCCTGCTCGCCGAGATCGCGGCGGGCGAAAAGCGGGCGCTGCGCTGGCTGGACCATGCGACGCTGGTGTTCGTGCCGATCCTCAATCTCGACGGCCACGAACGCAGTTCGAGGTTCAACCGAATCAACCAGAACGGACCGGTGGAAATGGGCTGGCGCGCCACCAGTCAGCGACTGAATCTCAATCGCGACTACATCAAGGCCGATGCGCCGGAGATGCGCGCGCTGCTGCGATTGATCAATGTTTGGAACCCGGACATCCTGATCGACAGCCACACGACCAACGGCGCCGACTACCAGTACGACCTGACCTGGTCGATGGACAACGATGCGACTCAGCACCCGCGCCTGCGCGAATGGCAGAACCAGGTGCTGGTCGGGCGGGTGCAGAAACAACTGGAACGCGAGGGGCATCTGATCGCGCCCTACATCGAGTTGAACGATCCGGTCGACCCGAGCAAGGGCTTCACGAACTTCGGCGCCGGGCCGCGTTATTCGACCGGTTATGCAGTGGCACGCGGCCGTGTCGGGCTGCTGCTGGAAACCCACATGCTGAAACCGTATCCGGTTCGGGTGCGCGCGACCTACGACGTGATCACCGCCATTCTCGACGAGATCGCCGCGCATCCGGGCCAGCTGCGGGCCGCGACCCGACAGGTCGATGCCGACACGATCGCGCGCGCAGCCGATACGACGGCGACGTATCCGATCCAGCTCGTCAATGCCGGTATCGCCGAGGACTATGCGTTCAAGGGCTACGAGTGGACGCTCACGCAGAGCGACGTCAGCGGCGATCGCTGGATCCGCTACGACCCACGCAAGCCGAAGACGTTCACGGTGCCGTTCTATCGCGAGGTCAAGGTCGCGCAGTCGGTGACGCCGCCGGCTGCCTACGTGATCCCGGTGCAATGGACCGATGTCATCGATCGTTTGCGCCTGCATGGCGTGCGTTTGGAACGGGTCGAGCGTGACGCGCGCATCAAGGCCGACGTGTCACTGCTGGCAAGTCCGCAGTACGCGACCGCCTCGTTCGAAGGCCGTGTTGCGATCACCGCATTCACGCATCGTCGCGAGGCGCGCGAGATGCCGGTGCGGGCCGGCAACTGGCTGGTGCCGATGGATCAGCCGCTCGCGAATGTCGCGTTGCACATCCTCGAACCGGATGCGCCCGATTCGGCGTTGCGCTCGGGTGACTTCAACATCATTTTCGAACAGCGCGAATACGCCGACGCCCGCGTCGCCGAGCAACTGGCGCGCGACCTGATGGCGAAGGACCCGAAGCTCAAGGCCGAGTTCGAAGCCAAACTCGCCGCCGAACCCGACTTCGCCAAGAATCCGTATGCACGCTTGAACTGGTTCTACCTGCGCTCCGCCTGGGGCGAATGGGACCTGGGGCTGTACCCGGTGCTGCGGCTGGATGCAGCGGCGGTTGGTCACGTCCGCGCACGGGAATGATGCCTACTTGCGACCATCGGGCCACAAGTGGCCCTCCTGCAAATTGCATCGGTGCCCGCTCTCTGTAGGAGGGCCACTCGTGGCCCGACCTAGGCGTCCAATTCCTGCCATCGCGCATAAGCGAGATCGAGCGCAGCTTGTTTGACCGCGCGTTCGTTGTTCGCTGCGGTGATTGTCGCTGCGGGTTGCTGGTAGAAGGCGGGTTCGAGCATGCGCGCGTCGAAGTCGGCGAGTTCGGCCTCGAGTTGCTCGATACGCGCGGGCAGCTCGGCAAGTTCGCGTTGGTCCTTGAACGATAGCTTGCGCTTTGCCGCCGCCGCGGGCGCCGGTGTGGCCACCGCTGCCGGTGCGGGCGCTTCAAGCTTGCGTTGCACGGCCGCCGCACGCTGGCGCAACCAGTCGCTGTAGCCGCCGACGTATTCCTGGACGCGGCCATCGCCTTCGAAGACCAGGGTGCTGGTCACGACCGAATCCAGGAAGTCGCGGTCATGCGACACCAGCAGCAAGGTGCCGGGCCAGCTCGCGAGCAGCTCTTCGAGCAGTTCCAGCGTTTCGATATCGAGGTCGTTGGTGGGCTCGTCCATCACGATCACGTTGGCCGGCCGCGCGAAGAGCTTGGCGAGCAACAAACGATTGCGTTCGCCGCCGGACAACTTGGTGATCGGCGCGCGTGCGCGCTCAGGGGTGAACAGGAAATCCTGCAGGTAGCCAATCACATGCTTGCGCTGGCCGTTGATCTCGACGCTGTCGGAACCGCCGGCGACATTGTCGAGCGCGTTCAGCGATTCGTTCAGCGCCATGCGGTGCTGGTCGAAATAGGCGACTTCGAGATTGGTGCCGCGGATCACTTCGCCGGACGTCGGCTGCAGATCACCGAGCAGCAGACGGATCAAGGTGCTCTTGCCGGCGCCGTTCGGACCGACGATGCCGACGCGATCGCCGCGCTGGATCATCGTCGTCAGGCCGTCGACGAGAACACGTTCGCCGTAGGCAAAGCGCAGGTCGCGGGCTTCGACCACGCGCTTGCCCGAAGGCGCGGCCTGGCTGACCGAGAGACTGACTTTGCCCTGCTGCTCGCGTCGCTGCGCGCGCTCGCGGCGCATCGCTTCGAGTTCGCGCACGCGGCCTTCGTTGCGGGTGCGGCGCGCCTTGATGCCTTGGCGGATCCAGACTTCCTCTTCGGCCAGTTTTCGATCGAAATGCGCATTGGCCTGCGCTTCGGCGTGCAGGCGTTCCTCGCGGCGACGCAGGTAGTTGTCGTAGTCGCCGGGCCAGCTTGTGAGCTGGCCGCGATCGATCTCGACGATGCGCGTCGCCAGTTTGCGCAGGAAACGGCGATCATGGGTCACGAAGATCAGGCTGCCGCTGAATGCCAGCAACGAGGCTTCCAGCGCATCGATGGCTTCGAGATCGAGGTGGTTGGTCGGTTCGTCGAGCAGCAGCACATCGGGTTCGACCACCAGCGCGCGCGCCATCAGTACGCGCCGCTTCATACCGCCGGACAGCGACGAAAACGCGATGTCCGAGGGCAGCTCGAGTCGCGCCAGCAGATTCGACACGCGCTGGTCCAGCGACCAGCCGCCACGCGCATCGATCTGTGCCTGCACTTCGCCGAAGCGGGCGCCGGCGGTGTCGCCGTGTTCGATCAGATGGTGGAACTCGGCCACGAGTGCGCCGACATCTCCAAGCGCCGCAGCGACCACGTCGAACACGTCGCCGTCGAGTCCGCGTGGCACTTCCTGGTCGAGCTTGGCGACGCGTACCCCGTCGCTGACGCGGACTTCGCCGTCGTCGGCGCGGATCTCGCCGGCGATCAGGCGCATCAGCGTGGTCTTGCCCATGCCATTGCGGCCGACGATGCAGACGCGTTCGCGACTGTCGATGGTGAAATCGACGCCGTCGAGCAGTTTCGGGCCGCCGACCGCGAGGTCGACCTTGAGCAGTTGCAGCAGGGGCATGGGTCTTCCGGTTCGGTGGCAACCCGTCCGTGACGGAAGTCACGACAGGTGGGGTCAGCCGCTCACGTTATCATGCGCAGTCAATAGGCAGGCTCGACCGGCGACGCGGCATGCTGGCGCCGTCGGGTCCGCAGCGGTTTCTCTCTGGCATTGGACACATCATGAATCGTCGAACGATCGCTGCCGGCATCGGCTGGGCAGTCGTGTTGTCGCTTGCGGGCTGTGGCGGCAAACCGGATTCGGCCAAGACGGCCATGCCCGTCGGAAGCGCTGCGCTGGCGGTGGAATTGTCGCAAGTGACGCAGGCACCGCTGGTGCGTTCAGTCACGGTGTCGGGCGCGGTCGCGGCTTGGCAGGACATGCAACTTGGCGTCGAACTGAGCGGACTGCGCATCGCCGACGTCAAGGTCGAAGTGGGCGACGAGGTGAAGCGCGGCGATGTGCTGGTCACGCTCGATGCGCGCACGCTCGACAGCGAGCTGAAAATGGCCGAAGCAGCTGCGCAAGAGGCGCAGGCCGGCATTCTGCTGGCGACGAGTCAGCTTGATCGCGGTGACGCGTTGAAATCGCGGAAGCTGATCAGCATGTCGGACCACGATTTGTTGCGTGCCGCGATGGTGCAAGCCGAGGCGCGGGCAGCGACGACCTCGGCGCAACTCGATGCGGCTCGGCTGCGGCGCGACTTCGCGACCTTGCGCGCGCCGGATGATGGCGTCATCGCGACGCGCACGGCCGAGCCGGGCATGGTGGTGATGGCGGGGACGCGATTGCTGAGCATGATCCGTGACGGCCGCCTGGAGTGGCGTGCCGAATTGAGCGAGGCTGACCTGCTCGATGTGCAGGTGGGGGCCGCGGTCGAGGTGCGCCAGCGTGATGGCCGCATCGTGCCGGGACGCGTGCGCGCGGTGTCGCCCGCGCTCGATGCCGCGACGCGCACCGGTACCGTGCATGTCGATCTGCCCGGCCCCGGGCAGTTGCGTTCGGGCATGTTCGCCGAAGGCCGCATTCACGTCGGCGAAGGTGATGCGCTGAGCGTGCCGGTCGCTGCGGTCGTGCGCCGTGACGGCTACGCCTACGTCTTCACGATCAAGGGCAGGGACCGCGTCGAGCGCCGTCGCGTCGAACTCGGTCGCATCGATGGCGATCGCATCGAGGTGCGTGCCGGCGTGCAGGCCGGCGAGCGCGTGGTCAGTCGCGGCGGCGCTTTTCTCGCCGACGGCGACCAGGTGCGCGTGGGCAGCGGAGGCTGACATGTTCAACGTCTCCGCTTGGGCGATTCGGCGGCCGCTGCCGGCGTTGATGATCTTCTTCGTGCTCTGCGTCGCCGGCATCTACGGTTTCATCAAGCTGCCGATCTCGCGTTTCCCGGACATCGCCTTCCCGATGGTGGCGACCACGATCAGCCTGCCCGGCGCGGCGCCGAGCCAGCTCGAAGCCGAGGTCACGCGCAAGGTCGAGGACGCCGTCGCGACCATCAGTGGCGTCAAGCGCGTGATGTCGAGCGTCAACGAAGGCGTCTCGACCACGACCATCGAGTTCCAGCTTGAAGTCGACGTGCAAGTGGCGCTCGACGACGTGCGCGATGCGGTCAGCCGCATCCGCATGGATCTGCCGGTCGACATCCAGGAGCCGATCATCGCCAAGATCGAAGTGGTCGGCGGCACCCTGCTGACCTACGCGGTGGAGTCGCAGCGCATGCAGCCGGATGAACTGTCGTGGTTCGTCGATCGCACGGTCAGCAAGGCGATGTACGGCATCAAGGGCATCGCGACGGTGAAGCGCATCGGCGGCATCGAGCGCGAGATCCGCATCGATCTCGATCCGCAGGCATTGAATGCGTTCGGCATGACCGCCGGTCAGGTCTCGCAGCAACTTGCGCGCATCCAGGTCGAACGCCCGGGCGGGCAGATGGAATGGGCCGGCGAACGCCAGGTCGTGCGTACGGTCGGCACCGTCGCCGATGCCGATGCCTTGCGCGCCTATTCGATCAGCCTGCCCGATGGTCGTTCGGTACGCCTCGACAGCATCGCGACCATCCGCGATGGCGCGGCCGAGACCAGCCAAATCGCGTTGCTGAATGGCAAGCCGGTGATCGGCTTCGACCTCTCTCGGTCGCGCGGCAGCAGCGAAGTCGATGTCGCGAAGCAGGTGCGTGCGGCTCTGGACCAATTGGTGAAGACGCATCCCGGCGTGAACTTCGTGCTGGTGAATTCGACGGTCGAGGAAGCCGAGCGCTCGTATTCCTCGTCGATGACGATGCTGTGGGAAGGCGCATTGCTGGCGCTGGCCGTGGTGTTCCTGTTCCTGCGCGACTGGCGTGCGACCTGGGTCAGCGCGGTGGCGTTGCCGTTGTCGATCATTCCGACCTTCGCGGTGATGTACCTGTTCGGCTTCAGCCTGAACCTGATCACGCTGCTGGCGCTCTCGGTCGTGGTCGGCATCCTGGTCGACGATGCCATCGTCGAAGTCGAGAACATCGTGCGGCACCTGCGCATGGGCAAGGCACCGATCGACGCGGCGCGCGAAGCGGCCGACGAGATCGGCATCGCCGTGATCGCGACCTCGCTGACCCTGGCGGCAGTGTTCGTGCCGGTCGCGTTCATGCCGGGCATCCCGGGCAAGTTCTTCCGCGAATTCGGCTGGACCGCCGCCACCGCAGTGCTGTTTTCGCTGCTGGTCGCGCGCCTGCTGACGCCGATGATGGCGGCCTACCAGATGCGTGCGAAGCCGGTGCAGGAAAACGATGGCAAGGTCATGACCTGGTATCTCGGCTGGGTCGATGCCGCCTTGCGCCATCGCTGGCGGACCATCGTGGTCGCGACCGGCCTGTTCTTCGCATCGTTGCTGATCGTGCCGTTCATTCCCGCCACCTTCATCCCGACCTCGGATTTGGGTCGCAGCAACCTGAGCATCGAGCTGCCCCCGGGCACGCGCATCGAGGAAACGTTCGCCGTCGCCGAGGCAGCGCGTGCGAAGCTCGCGCCGATCAAGGAGCTGAAGCAGGTGTACTCGTCGATCGGCGCGGTGCTCGACATCGGCGATCCGACGAAGACCGGCATCGGCGAAACTCGCAAGGCAACCCTGATCCTCGACTGGGGCGAAGCGCGCCATCGCGGGCGTAGCCAGAAGCAGTTGGAAGCAGAGGTACGAACACGCCTCGCCGGGATCGCCGGTGCACGCATCAGTTTCCTCAGCACCGAGCCGGGCGAGCTGATGCAACTGGTGCTGTCGGGCGATGAGGGCAAGGCCCTCGGCGAAGCCGCGGCTGCACTGGAACGCGATCTGAGGACGTTGCCGGGACTGGGCAGCGTCACTTCGACCGCAGCCTTGCTGCGACCGGAAATCGTGATCGTGCCGGACCCTGCGCGCGCCGCCGATCTGGGCGTCGCGACCGCCGACATCGCCGAGGCTGCGCGCATCGCCACGGCCGGTGACTTCTCGCAACGCCTCGCGAAATTGAACCTGCCCGACCGCCAGGTGCCGATCCGGGTCGGCGTGACGAAGTCGGCGCTGGCCAGTGAATCGCTGATCGCCGACCTGCGCGTGCCCGGCAAATCGGGTCCGGTGCCGCTCTCGGCGGTCGCCGATATCCGTCTCGACAGCGGCCCGGCGCAGATCGATCGTTACCAGCGCAGCCGCAACGTCACGCCTCACTGCAGAATTGAACGGGCGCCCGCTTGGCGAAGTGATGGCCGAAGTCGAGCGCTTGCCGAGCGTGGCCCAACTGCCGCCGGGCATCGGCTTCCTCAATACCGGCGATGCCGAAGTGTTCGTCGAGCTGTTCTTCGGCTTCCTGCTGGCGATGGCGGCCGGGCTGATCTGCATCTACATGGTGCTGGTGCTGCTGTTCAACAGCGCGCTGCAGCCGCTGACCATCCTGACCGCGGTACCTCTGTGCGCGGGCGGCGCGTTCGGTCTGTTGCTGCTCACGCAGAACTATCTGTCGTTGCCGGCGTTGATCGGATTGCTCATGCTGATCGGTGTGGCCAGCAAGAATTCGATCTTGCTGGTCGACTACGCGGTGATGGCCGAAGACGAACACGGCCTGAGTCAGCACGATGCCTTGATCGATGCCTGCCGCAAGCGTGCGCAGCCGGTGGTGATGACGACCATCGCGATGGCGGCCGGCATGGCGCCGATCGTGTTCGGACTCAGCGCCGATTCGAGCTTCCGCGCGCCGATGGCGATCGCCGTGATCGGTGGCCTGATTACGTCAACCCTGCTCAGCCTGATCGTCGTGCCGGCGGTCTATACCGTGGTCGACGACATGAGCGGATGGTTCCGCAGGCGCCGTCGCGTGCCGGCGCCGTAAGTCACTCGGCTGGATCGATCACGCTCAATTTGGCGTCGTCGATCCAGATCGTGCCTTCGTCTTCCAGCGTCACAGCGACGACGAGTTGCGTGGTGTATTCGGGGATGTCCAGGCGTAACGCGTGTCGGGTCCAGTCGCTGTCACCGCCGATGCGGTCCGACTTCACATGCTGCAGCAGCAACGACCGTGCGGAGGCACCCAGCCAGATCAGAAAGCCTTTCTTGCCGACCTTGTCGCTGCGCACCCAGACTTCGAACTCGACGGTCTTGCCGATCAGATCGGGCGTGACCGGCAGCAACTGTTCGGTCTTGCCCCAGACTTGCTTCGTCATTCGGCGCAGCATGAGGCTGCGCTTGCCGCCGTGCGCCTGATCCTCGACCACTTCGAAGCGGTAGGCCCGAACGCCGGCGTGCTGCTTGTTGATCCAGTTCGCGGCACCGCCGCGACCATTCAGTTCTTCGAACTGGCCGTTTTTCAGCAAACTCGATTTGGTCGCGGGCGCGTTCTCGGCGGCGAGGGCGAACGTCGACAGCAAGGTGCAGAGAAAGAGGGCGGTGCGGGTGGGTTTTCATGCAGTCAGTCCTGAATCGGTCGGCGATGGTAGCGAAGCCGGCTTCGGCTCGCACCACGTGCCCTCCCAATGGTGCACGGCATAGGTCTCCGCGCTGATGCAGTCCGGGCTGTACGTCTCCGTCCAGGCATAGGGATAAAAGCATTCACGGGGCAGCAAGGTGACGCCGCGCACGTCCTGGCGGCCATGCTGCACCAGCCCGGCACGCATCAGCACGGCCGTCAACAATTCAGGGCCGCGCGGGATGTACTGACTTTGCGTATAGGTCTGCCGGAGCGTCGTCAGGCAATGCGCAAGGAACGGATGTCCCGCGCGCGCGCCGATGACGGCATTGTTGACCCAATCGACGTGCGCCGGCACCAGTTGGAAACCGAGAAAGCACTCGAGCGGCAAGAGGTCATCGAAGCGGCGCACGACTTCCACATCGGTATCCAGATAGAGGCCGCCATGCCGATGCAGCACGTCGAGACGGACATAGTTCGCGACTTTGGACCAAAGACCTCGAGCGAGGGTCGCGCGGCAATAGTCGTGGTCGAGATCGGCATTGTCCTCGTTCCATTCGACGATCTCGTAGTCCGGCAGCATCCGGCGCCAGCTGTCGATGCAGCGACGGTTCAAGTCGCTCATCGGACCTCGTCCGAACCAGCAGTAGTGGATCGTCTTCGGAATCATCGCGCGTCGACCACGTTCAATCGCGGGCGCCGAGTTCGAGCGCGCTGGCTTCTTCGCGCAAGCCGCGACTCAGGTAGCCATGCGAGCCGCAAGCGGTGAACCCGGCCTGCACGAAGGCCTTGCGATAGAACTTGGCCGGGCGCGCGATGAATCCTTCGCGATCGCCGACGAATTCATCGCCGCGGCACATCAGTTCGATGAAGGCGAAACCCTCCGGACAGAGGTCGGCGAAGCCTTCGAGGCCGCGCAGCAACTCCTTCGTCGGCAGGTAATGCATCACATCCGAACAGATCAGCAGGTCGAAACTGCGGTCGAAGCGCAGTTGTTCGAGATCCCCGAAGCGGCACAGTCGAATGTCACGCGCGAGGCCGTGGCGTTCGACCACGTAGTCGCTGCTGTCGAGGCCGAGATAGTCGATCTTCGGTCGCAACAGTTTCAGGAAGCCGCGCCACGGCGCTTCACCGCAACCGATGTCGATGACCGAACGGATCGGGCGACCGAGATAGTGCTCGGCCATCGCCACCGCCATCGCCACCTTGCGTTCGAGCACCAGTGGCGATTTCACCCGGTGCTTCGGGTCGCGATACCAGCGATCGAAATAGGCCTGGTCGTAATGCTTGCTCACGATTTCGGCGCGCTCGTCGGCGTGGCGCGCACCGGCAGTGGCACGTTGCACAGTTCGATATGCCCGGCCGGCAGTTTGGTCCAGGGATCGCGACGGTTGCGCTTGGCTTCGACGATCTCGGCGAAGGTCGGGGTGTCGGTGCGCAGCACGTCAAGCGCGCTGCGCTCGCCTTCCGGCACGTCGGCGGCAACGCGCATGGCCTTGATCGGCGCGCGTTGTTCGGGTTTCTCGTAGAAGCCCATCGGCGGCGCACCGCGCGCCATCGTGCTCAGCAATTCGATGCCGCTCAGCACGCGTCCGACCAGGGTGATGTTGCGATCGAGATGGCGCGGTGCGTGGCCGCTGACGACGTAGAGCTGGGCACCGTTGCCGGAATCGGTTTCGTTGCCGCGGGCCACGCCGACCGTGCCATAACAATGCGTCAGCCAGATCTCGCGGGTCTTCGGATCGCGTCCGACCCAGAATCCATCGGACACGCCGACCACCGGTGCGTAGCCGTCGTCGTCGGGGATGCGCGTGAACGACATCGTGTCGGTCCAGGGCACCGTGAACTCGCCCTCGAGTTTGGCTTTTGCGGTCTTGAACGGACGCGCCTTCGCTTCGTCATCGGCCTCCGGGTCGCCCCACTGCACGACATAGTTGTCTTGCGAACGGAGGATGGCGAGGCCGTCGAAATAGCCTTCGCGTGCGAGTGCACGGATGTTCACGGCATGCTTCGGTGCCAGCCAGGGCGCGAGTTCGATCACGACACGGCCGCTGGCGAGTTCCAGATACAACGTGTTCTCCGGGTCGGGCTGGCGCCAGTCCGCCGGCGCGGAGGCAGCGACGATCTCGTTGACCGTGCGATAGGCCGGCGCTTCTTCGGCATGCGCCACGACGGCAGCGAGGGCAAGCAGGGGCAGGGCGAGTCGTGACATGGAACCTCCGGCAGCGGGGCCCGAAGCCTAGCCGGCCCTCGCATCCTGCGGCAATCGCCGGGATTCAGGCCGCAAGCGTGGTGCTGTCGGCGTGCACGCTGAGGCTGACCGCGAGACGGCGCTGGTCCAAGGGCGACAGGGCCGCAAAATAAGCCGATGTCGCGTCGCGAAATTGCGCGAGGCCGAGGCGGTCGCGCAGTTCGGACAACGATCGCGAGCAGGATGCATCGCGTCCCGCGGATGCGGCAGACAACAAGCGCGCATACACGTCATGCAGCGGATTCTTGGCGATATTCGGGACGTCGGGCATGGTGGGTTCCTCGCTTGGGACGGCGCGGATCGTCGTCCTGCCGATGCTGACGCGGCCGGGGAACAAAACGTGTCATGCGCCCTGCATCGTTCAGTCCGCCGTGAGTTGCGCCAGCCACTGCATCAGTTGCGACAAGGGCAAGGCGCCGGAGATGCGGCCGAGTTCGCGGCCGCCGCCGAACGCGACGAGCGTCGGAATGCTGCGAATGCCGAACGGGGCGGCAGCTTGCGGATGCGCCTCGGTATCGAGCTTGAGCAGCCGGAACTTCGGTTCGAGACGCCGCGCGGCTTCGACATACGTCGGCGCGAATTGCCTGCAGGGACCGCACCAGGGCGCCCAGAAGTCGACCACGACCGGCAGTTCGTCACGGCCCAGATGCTTCGTCAACTGCGCGCCATCGACCGCGCGCGGCTGGCCGACGAACAGGGCGTGATGACAGCGCCCGCATTGCGGCTGCGCCACGAGCCGTGCCTCGGGCACCCGATTCACCGCATCGCAATGCGGACAGACGATGTGCAGACGGGCTTCGGTCATGGCCTACCTCAGATGCGCGACACCGACCACGACTGCATGCGTCCGTCGCGATAAGGCATCACGCCATGGAAAGGGCGCGGGTCGGCGTCGAAGACCAGCGGCAGGAAGTGGCGGTCGCCGTCCCAGAGCGGCAAGTCCATGATCCGCTCGATCGGCACCCATTCGAGGTCGCCCTCGGGGTTGCTGGCCGGCGGCACGCCCTGGAAACGCGTGATCAGGAACACGAAACCGAACCAGTCCTCGCCGTGCTTGCCGAAGCCTGGCCAGGAAATCGTGCCGCGCAACTGCAGTTCATTGCAATCGATCTGCGCTTCCTCGCGGATCTCCCGGCGCATGCCGGCGACGATGTCCTCGTCGGCTTCGAGCTTGCCGCCGAGGCCGTTGTACTTGCCGAGATGGGCGTCGTGCGCGCGCGCATTGCGATGCACCAGCAGTACCTGGTCGCGGTCCGGCGAGAGCACGTAGCCGAGCGTGGCGAGGATCGGGGTATAGGGCATGACGGTGACAGTCGCCGGTCGAGGCTGGGAGCAACACTATAATGCCCGCTGTTTCCGATGCGGCACGCCGTGATGACCGAGTATCAGCAATGGATTGCGAGCCGCGGTGGCGCCTGCTGGCCCAGCGGTGGCGACCAGTTCCTGTGGGTGGCCACGGATCGTCAGCGCAGTGCCCTGCTCAGTCGCGCCGAAGCGGTGCTGTGGCAGATGGCGTTGCCGTTCCAGCCACGCGCGGCCTTGATCGCCGCAGCACAGGAGCGACAGTCGATGCCGTCCGCCGTGGCGACTGCCGCGCTGGTCCGACTCGAAGCGATGGACCTGGTGGTGACGCCGGCGGTGATGATCGGGGATGCCGAATTGCGGCCTCCGGCACCTGCGCCGGTCATTGCGGTGCGCACCTATCGACGCCCGCAGGCATTGGCGCGACTTCTCGATTCGGCGCTTGATCGTCGGCAACGCGGCGATGTCTCGCGCCCCTGGCTGGTGGTCGACGACGCGCGCACGGACGTCGATGCCGCCGACAATGTCGACGTGGTGGCCCGCGCAGCGCGCGCGGGGCTGGACGTGATGTACCTGGGCCCGGTGCAGCGTCGCGAAATGCTGGCCACGCTCCCGGAGACCGCGGATCCGCGCATTGCCTGCCTGCTGGATCCGGCGGTGCTGGCGACCGCGAGTGGTGCGCGTTCCTGGAATTGGGCGATGTTGCTGACCGCCGGCGCTACGGTCTCGATGATCGACGACGACTGTTTTCTGCCGGTGCGAAGACCGCCGGCATGGCAACGCCATTGGTCGATGCAGAACGCGTCGGCCACCGAGGGCCGCTTTTTCGACGGTGCGATGCCGGACCTGCCCGAGATGGACGAAGATCCTTGGCGCGAAGCGCTGACGGTGCTTGGCCAATCGCCGGGTGCGCTGGCACAGCGCGACGGGCTGCTGATTCGCCAGATCGCCGGGCAGAGTCATGAACAGCTGTCGTCCTGGAGAGCCGGGCGTCGTGTTGCCGCAGTGATCGCCGGCATCCATGGCGGCCACGTGTTCAACAGTGCGCTCTATCTGAACATCACCGACAGCCATAGCCTGCGCGACTTGCTGCGTGAGCCGTTCGTGCTGGATCGATTGCAGGGCGATCACCTGTGGCAAGGGGTGTCGGTGCCGCGCCTGACGAGCTCGGCCGTGTACACGCCGTTCCTGATCGACAATCGCGAACTGGTGCCACTCACGCCCACCGCAGGGCATGCCGACGACACCGCCTTCCTCGGCCTGCTCAGCGCGATCGCGCCCGACAGCAGCTTTGCGATGCTGCCGATGCTGATGGGGCATGCGCCGGTGGAGCATCGCGATCGTCTCGACGCGATGTTTCGCGAACTGCTGGTCGACGGCAACACGTATCTATCCGGCTTCGCACATCACGCTTCGCCGCAGTTGCGCGGACGCGACCGTGCTGCGCGCCTGCAGGCGATCGCGGCAATGGCTGCAAACGCGGGCGCGTGCAGCGATGCCGAGTGGCAGGCCGATGTCGCGGTGTGGCGCAATCGCGTGATTGCCGGGGCGCTGGATGCGTTGGCGCAATCGGTCAAGCTGGCGGCGGGCGAGGCTCCGGCCGAATGGCTTCACGCCGTCGCGCGGGCGGATGCGGTCAATCGTGCGGCGATGTCGACGCCCGCGCCCGCGGACTTGCTGGCCGGATCGAGGCGCTGTTTTGCGCAGCTTGCCCACGGCGCAGCGGCCTGGACCCACTGGTGGACAACAGCCGCAGCCGGTTGGGCGGACGAATGGCGCCAACGTCTGCGACTGCGCGCCTGACGGTCACCACAGGGGCCGGTTGAAGTCGAATTCCGGTTGCGCCAATGCCGGCCCGAAGGCGTTGCCAACACCATAGTCGATGCCGAGGCGCATGAAGATGTGCGCATGTTCCAGCGTGTTCATGCCGGGCGCGACGACCATGGCGCCCAACTGGTGCGCCTTGCGCACCAGCGCGATCAAGGTCGGGCTGGTGCTGTTGGCCGAAGCGGTCGCATCGAGCAATTCGGCATCGAGGCGCAATACGTCGACCGGCAGTTGCGTCAGCACGTGGACTGCGGCGAAGTCGCGACCGTAGTCGCTGAGGCCGAAACGCACGCCGGCATCGCGCAGGCGCGCGATCGGCGCGTTCAGTGCCTCGCGATGGTCGAGCAGTTCTGCACCGGTCAGTTCGAACGTGAAGCCGCCGCCTGCAAGTTGACGCCTGCCCATGGTCGCGAGCAGCCAGTCCATTTCGGTGCCATCGAGCAGCCAATCGCTGGTGACCGGCATCAGGAAGCGCAGGGCATGGCGACCGCCCCGCGCCTCCTCGCGCGCTGCGAACGCGATTTCAAGGCGTGAGCGCTCCAGCGTCGTGCGCTGGCCGAGTTCGTTGGCGACGCTGGCGCACAAGGCATAGCTGCCGCGAGTGCCGCTGTTTGCCGCACTGCCGAGGAAGAACTGGAAGTCGAATTGGTCGTGCAGACTACCCTTCAACGGCACCAGCGGGCGATATTCCACGCGCAGGTTGCGCTGGTCCAGCGGGCGGCTGAGCACTGCCCGCACTGCCAGTACCGGGTCGGTCCGGGTGGCGTCGTCCAGTTCCGACCACAGCGCGATGTTGCCGCCGCGCGCCTGCGCATCGGCACAGGCGCGCTCGGCTGCCTGCACGGCGGTATCGGCATCGGTGGGTACGTCGTCGAGCGCGACCAGGCCGATGCTCGCGCTGATCGGCAGCGTGTTGCTCTGGATCTCCAGGGGACGTTCGACAATCGCGAAGCGCAGGCGTTCGGCGAGTTGCGTCAGCAGTTCGCGACGGTCGCGGGTGAGCAGCACCAGCCAGGCGAAATCACGCAGGCCGCAGACCAGGTCGTGGTTCGCCAGCAGATCACGCAAGCGCGTGCCGATCTCGACGTCGATGGTTCCCATCGCGCTCAGGCCGATCTGGCCGCGCAGGGCATCGACGTCGTCGAACTGGATCATCATCAGCGCCGAACCCTGGGTGCCGATGCGACCGGCAATGCGGTCGATCACCAGCGAGCGCGGATACAGACCGGACTTCGGGTCTCGCGCCGCCCCGGCTTCTGCCTGTGCCCGCAGCCACTGCGCGCGCTGCACGCGCGAGCGGATGACGCCGACGACATGGCGCGCCTTGAGCGGCTTCACCAGCACCTCGTCGGCACCGGCCGCGATGGCATCGAAACGTTCTGCTGCATCGCCGGCCGTCGCTGCCAACACGATCGGCAAGGTGGCATGTTCGGCCTGCTGGCGCATGACCTGCACCAGGTCGATGCCGCGTGCATCGGGCAGACTGTCGTCGATCAGCACCGCATCCGGCTGGAAGTCGGCGAGTGCCGACATCGCGGCGGACCCATGCGGGGCGATGCGCGCCGTCATGCCCTCGGCCGCGATCCATTGGCCGCACTGCACCGCGAGCTCGCGGTCGTCTTCGACGATCAGCACGCGATAGGGCGGTGCATCCTGACGACCGAGCAGCTCGTCGATGCGCGCGGCAATGCGGTAACTGTCGAGCGGCGAGGCGAAGAACGCAGCCGCGCCCGCCCGCAACGCCAACAGGCGATGCGTGAGATCGCGGTCCGGCGACAGGACAACGACTGCGGGTGGCGAGGGTGCATCGCGCCAACGCGCGATCAGGGCCGGAAGGGCACGCAACTGCATCGCCGTCATGATCACGGCACCGGGCACGGTGACATTCAGGAAATCGCGCAGGCCGATGGCATCGCCGAAATGCTGCAGTTCGTAGCCGCGTTCGCCAAGCGCGGATTGCAGGCCGGGTGCCAGTCGGTCGCCGACGCCGAGCAGACACAGGGTGTTGCGAGAGGTGCGTTGCCGGCTCGCCGCCGCAAGCGCACCCTGGATCGACGTGATGTTGTCGCGTGCGGTGGGCGACTCGACGGCGGTCGGCTCCCCGCGGTCTGGTTGCGTTTGCGCAACCGCCGGCACCGCTTGGTCCAGCTGCTCGATCAGCTCGTTGATGCGGATGCATTGTGCCGTGTTCGGCGCGCGCCCGGTTTCGATGAAGCTGGCGAGATAGGCGGCGAGATCGCCGAGGCGCGTCACCATCGCGCCGTCGGCCGCTTCCAGCCACGCGTCGACATGCTCCGCGAGCTGCTCGGACTGGTCCTGCGACCACTGTTCCGACAGCTGCTTCCACAGCGTGACCACGGCTTCCGCATGCACGTGGGCGGGTGGATCGTCGGCGGTGGCAAAGGCGGGCGACGTCATGCGGCGATGCTATCAGTGCGACGAGTTCGGTTTGGAACAACGATTCTGCAGCCGATGTCGCAGGAATCGTGCCGAATTCCCGTTTATGCTGGACCGAGGGATCGACGAGGATTGCCGTGAAATTGCGCATGTTCCAGTGGATTGCCGTGCCGGCCCTGCTGACGACCGCCAACGCCCTGTATGGATGGGGCGCGCTCACTCAGCTGCACGATCTCGGGCCGATCGCGGAAGCGTCCGCCCAGCGCGAAGGCGCACTGACCTGGACCTACATGCAGGGTGGGCGTTGGCTGATCGAGCGCACCGGTGGGCAGGCGACGGCCGCTGCCCATGCCGAGTCGATGTTCGCCCCGGCGCGGGATACCTTGCGGGCCAATCCGGCGCTGGCGATGGACGTGCTGCACCACGCCCACTACGGGTTCCAGCACCGCCTGTTGCTGTGGTCGCATTGGGGCGCGCCACTGCTGTGGCTGCTGGCCGCGATCGCTTACGTGCGGCGCCAGAAAGCGATCATTTCGACGCGCAAGCTGCGCTGAAGCAAGTTCCGGCATTCGCCGCGGTCGGTTAAGCTGAATGCTTTCCCGAGCCCGTGGAGTGCGTCATGCCGTCGTTCGATGTCATTTCCGAAGTCGACAAGCACGAGTTGACCAATGCCATCGACCAGGCCAACCGTGAATTGGCCAATCGCTTCGATTTCAAGGGCACCGATGCCTCGTTCGAGCTCGACAAGCTCGTCGTCAAGGTGCAGGCGCCGAGCGAGTTCCAGTTGCAGCAGATGCAGGACATCCTGCGCGCGCGCCTGGTCGCGCGAAAGATCGACGCGCGCTGTCTCGACATCGCTGATCCGGAGGTCAATCTGGCCGGCGCGCGCCAGCAGATCACCGTGAAGCAGGGCATCGAGCAGGCGGTGTCGAAGAAGATCATCGCGGCGCTGAAAGAGGCCAAGATCAAGGTCGAGGCGCAGATCAACGGCGACAAGCTGCGCGTCAGCGGCAAGAAGCGTGATGACCTGCAGGTCGCGATCGCCCTGTTGCGCCAGTCCGAATTCGACGTGCCATTGCAGTACGACAATTTCCGCGACTGAATGGATCGAATGCGTGGCAGGGGCGTAGCGCGCTACGCCCCTACGGCTCTGCGCGCTACAACGCGTCGCCGTCCATTTCGCCGGTGCGGATGCGGATGACGCGATCGAGATCGTAGACGAAGATCTTGCCGTCGCCGATCTTGCCGGTATTGGCGGCATTCTGGATCGCTTCCACGACGCGGTCGGCCTGGTCGGACGTGACCGCGACCTCGAGCTTGATCTTGGGCAGGAAATCGACCACGTACTCGGCCCCGCGATAGAGCTCGGTGTGGCCTTTCTGGCGGCCGAAGCCTTTCACTTCGGACACCGTGATGCCGGTGACGTTGACTTCGCTGAGCGCTTCGCGCACGTCGTCGAGCTTGAAGGGCTTGATGATGGCTGTGACCATTTTCATGACTGGGCGCTCCGCTTAGAGGTTGTAGCCGCGTTCGTTGTGCAGGGCGAGATCGAGGCCCTGGGCTTCGTCCTCGGCGTCTGCGCGCAAGCCGATCACGAGGTCGACGAGCTTGAGGATCAGCCAGGTCACGATGCTGGTGTAGACGAGGGTGGCACCGACGCCCTTGCACTGGATCCAGAGTTGCGCGCCGATGTCGGTGACGGTGCCGAAACCGCCGAGTGCGGGGGCAGCGAAGGCACCGGTGAGAATCGCACCGATGATGCCGCCGACCGCATGCACGCCGAACACGTCGAGCGAATCGTCATAGCCGAACTTGCGCTTCACCGTGGTCGCGGTGAAGAAGCAGAACACGCCGGCGATCAGGCCGATGGCGAGTGCGCCGACCGGTCCTGCGGTGCCGGAGGCCGGGGTAATCGCGACCAGTCCGGCGACGGCACCGGACGCGATGCCGAGCACGCTCGGCTTCTTGTGCAGCAGCCATTCCACCGACATCCAGCCAAGCGCGGCGGCAGCGGTTGCGATCTGGGTGACCAGCATCGCCATGCCGGCCGTGCCGTTGGCCGCGACAGCGCTGCCGGCATTGAAGCCGAACCAGCCGACCCAGAGCAGGCTCGCGCCGATCAGGGTGTAGCCGAGGTTGTGAGGCGCCATCGGCGTGGTCGGGTAACCGTTGCGCTTGCCGAGCACCAGCGCGGCGATCAATCCGGCGACACCGGCATTGATGTGCACGACCGTACCGCCGGCGAAATCGAGCACGCCCCAATCCCACATCAGGCCGCCGTCGCCGCTCCAGACCATGTGCGCGACCGGCGCATAAGCGAAGGTGAACCAAAGCGCCATGAACACCAGCAGGGCCGAAAACTTCATGCGTTCGGCGAATGCGCCGACAATCAGCGCCGGAGTGATGATCGCGAAGGTCATCTGGAACGTAATGAAGACCGACTCGGGAATCGCGTAACTCAGGCTGTCGGCCTTGACGCCAGCGAGCATGGCCTTGCCGAAGCCGCCGATGAAGCTGTGGAAATTGACGACCCCCTTCTCCATGCCGGTGGTATCGAATACCAGGCTGTAGCCATAGATCACCCAGAGCACCGTAATGAGGCCGGTGATCGCGAAGCACTGCATCATCACGCTGAGCACGTTCTTCGACCGCACCATCCCGGCGTAGAACAGGGCCAGGCCAGGAATGGTCATCAGCAGCACCAGGGCCGTCGCGACGATCATCCAGGCGGTATCGCCGGTGTCGAGAGCAGGTGGCGCGGCCGCCGCGATCGCGGGCAGGCCAAGCAAGGCACAAAGCGATGGAACCGACTTCATTCGGGTCATCGGGGTGTCTCCGTGGGGGGCGCTCCGAAGATGTTGCAATGCAACTTGAATCGTTACTCGAATATTCAGTGTTCTATTCGAAGACCCTTTGGGACGTCGTTCAGCATCGAACTCACTCGAAGCCGTGCTTGAAGAGGATGCCGTCGAATTCGTGGGCACCCAAATCACAGGCGCCATTGAACGGGCGCGTCGCGCCTCGTGCATCGATGGTGACGGCATTGGAATCGGCGTCCAGGCAATTGCTTGCCGCGTCGATCATCGGGCTCGTGGCTGCGGGCAACAAGGTCATGATGCCGTTGCCGCCCTCGATGGGCGTCAACACGCCCAAGTCGTTCACCGTGGCGTCGGCGCAGGGTCCTCGCGACTGTGAACCCGCAGCGACAATCATGGCCCCGACGCAAGATGGCTCGATGTCGCCATTGCCGACGGCGGCGGGGATCAAGCCGATTCGAAGCGGTTCGCGTCGCGGTTCTTGCGCACTTTCAGCGGGTCCCAGATGCGGCCGTTCATGGTGATGTAGACGCCGTTGTCGAGGGTCTGCACGGCGCCGACGGCGCAGCCGATGTTGAAGACCGCGTCCGAACCCTGGAAGCGCGCCGGATTCAACGCGCCGGTCAGCACGATCACCTTGTCCTTGATGCGGGTGAGCACGCGGGCCGTCTCGACCATGGTGTCGGTGCCGTGCGTGACCAGCACGTGCCGGCCGGGCTGTGCCTCGATCGTGCGCGCGACCAGGTCACGGTCGTCGTCGGTGATGTGCAGGCTGTCCTTGCGCAGCAGCGGAATGACCAGAAAGCGGAAGCCGACACCGAGCGCGGTCAGGATGTCGCCGATCTGCGGCGCGCCGATCTGGAAATCGGACTTGTCGTCGAAGTAGATCTTGTCGATCGTCCCGCCGGTCGTGACGATGGTCAGGTAATCCATGGTGCAGCCCCTCAGGCGTAGATGTCGCTGGACAGCGTGCGCGCTTCGATCGCGACGGTCTCCGCAAGGCGCACGCAACCAATGCGCGCAAAGCGTCGCGCCGCATGCAAGGTGCGCGGGTCATGCTCGTTGCGGAAGCTCCATTCGGCGTGCTGAGCGAGCAGGGCGAGGGCGAGCGTGCGACCCATGGTCATCGCGAGGCCGCGTGCGCCGGCGGGCAATTCATCCTTGCTGCGCGAACGCTTCTGGATCCATTCCGCCACCGCGGTCGCGGATTCACGCACCTGCTTCACCACGCCTTCGAGTTCCGGCAGGGTGACCTGCGAGGTCAGGGCACGGATCGCCGTCAGCCAGTGCTGCAGGCCACCGATCTGCTTCAGCGCCTTCACCACATCGAGCGCCAGCACATTGGTCGTGCCTTCCCAGATCGGCAGCACCTGGGTATCCCGCAACAGAGCGGGCAGGCCGGTGTCTTCGCAGTAGCCGACCCCGCCGAACGATTCGATCACTTCACTCAGGCTGTGCGTCGCGACCTTGGCCGTCACCAGCTTCACGATCGGCGTGATCAGGCGCAGCAGGTGCACGCTGGCATCATCGTGCTGGCCGTTCTCGACCCGCCCCATCAGTTCGACCACGTAAAACGTCAGATGGAACATGCCCTCGAATTCAGCCTGAAGGTCGGCCAGGGTTTCCTGATGCAGCGGCTGGTCGATCAGCGGTTGCGCGAACACCACACGGCGCGTCGCGTAGTCGCGCGCCAGCGTCAGCCCGCGCCGCATCGCCGACACCGCGCAGACCGCGTTCCACAGCCGTGTCACGTTGAGCATCGGCGCGATCGCGCGCACGCCGTGCTTGCTGTCGCCGATCAGTTCCGCAGGCGTGTTGTCGAGTTGGATCTCGGCGGTCGGCAGCTTGCGTGTGCCGAGCTTGTCCTTGAGTCGGTCGATGGTGATGTTGCGCAGGCGGCCGTCAGACTTGCGCGGTTCGATGTAGAACAGCGCGAGACCATCGGCGCCGGCCGGGTTCTTTTCCGGTCGCGCCAGCAGCAGGGCGATGTCGCTGGTGATCGCCGAGGCGAACCACTTGCGTCCGGACAGGCGCCAGCGGCCACGTTCGTCCTGGCGCGCGATGGTCTCGCTGCCGCCGACATCCGAGCCGCCACTGGTCTCGGTCATCCATTGGCCACTGATCCAGAATTGCTTCGGGTCGCGGCTGGTGAGATGCGGCACGGCGCGGTCGATCAGCGCCTTGTTGTCGCTGTCCATCAACACTTTCAACGCGCCATCGGTCATCGCCAACGGACACGAGAACAGTTCGCTGGAGGGATGGAACAGGTAGTTGAACGCGAATTGCAGCGGCCGGCCGTGCTGGGCCAGCCAGTCGTCCTGGCCGAGCGCGATCAGGCCCCACTTCGCCGCGATCGCCGGTGCATCGCGCCAGAACGGGCTGACCTCGACATGGTCGATGCGCTGGCCGAAGGCGTCGAAGGGCACGTGCCGCGGTTCGAGATGGCGCTGCGCCAATTGCTGCGAATACCAGTCGTTCGCGGCCAGTTCACCGAACTCGCTGAGCTTGCCATCGTGATCGGCGAGCACGGCGGGCGGCAACACGCGTCGCAACCACGAGCGCAGCACGCGGTCGTCGAGGTAAGTGTTGGCCAGCACCGGCGCAGTCTGAATGAAACCCATGATTCTCCCCGACGCTCGGGCGTCGCTGCGTCCCGTGCAGCGACAGCAACTTAGCCGGAGCGCGCCAGCGCGACAAGCGACGCGGATCGCGGATCAGGCCGGTTTCGGCGTCTTGCGCAGACCGAAAATCGCCGCAACCGCGAACAGGACCTCGAGTGCCGCATAGCCGCGAGCGGCGGGATTCGACCACAACTCCATCACGCCGTGGCTGAAATACAGCAGGGACACGATGCCACCGACCAACAACACGCGGCGAGGGCTGTGTCGCGCCGCCGGCGCCAAGGCCACCAGTGGCAGCAGCGCGACCGTCACCACCAGCCCGGGGGGCAGCGACCGGCTGGGCAGCAGCAGGCCATGCCAGACGAGTTGCAGCAAGCCTTGGGCAAACAGCGCAAGTGCCGGAATGCGATCGCGCAGGTTCATCGGGCGAGCCGCAACGTGATGTCGGCGACGCGCCTGCCCAAGGCGCGGGCCAGTGCGCGTTCATCGGCATCGATCTCGCGTTCGCCGCGGGTGCCGGCGAGGTGCGACGCGCCGTAGGGCGTGCCGCCACTGCGAGTCGAAGACACCGCAGGCTCGGTAAAGGGCAAGCCGACGATCAGCATGCCGTGATGCAGCAACGGCAGCAGCATCGACAGCAAGGTGGATTCCTGACCGCCATGCAGCGTGGACGTCGACGTGAACGCTGCGCCCGGCTTGCCGGCCAGGGTGCCGGACAACCACTCGTTCGAGGTGCCGTCGAGAAAATACTTGAGCGGCGCGGCCATCTGGCCGAAGCGGGTCGGGCTGCCGAGAATCAGCGCCGAGCAGGTCGCCAGATCGTCGCGCGTGCAGAACGGCGGGCCATCGTCCGGAATCGCAGGTTCGGTCGCGCCATCGTGGATCGGGCGTACCGCGGGCACCGTGCGGAGACGCGCCGAAGCGCCGTCGATTTCGCCGACCCCTCGCGCGATCTGGCGGGCGAGTTCGGCGGTCGCACCGTGGCGCGAGTAATAGAGGATCAGGATTTCGGTCATGGCCTGTTGCGCGAAAACAACGCGACTTGCGGGAGCGGAACATTCCGTTCATGCCGCTGTCGGTAAATTGCGCCGCATCGTAGCGGTTTGTGCAGGGAGTGCCCATGAAGTCCTGGTTGCTGTTGCTGGCGTCCGTGTTCGCCGTAGCCGCGGAAGCGGCCGATGTCGTTCCCGCGCCGAAGTCGCCGAGCCTGATCGTGACGACCCTGGATCATGGCGAGTTCGATCTCGCCAAGCAGCGCGGTCACTGGGTGCTGGTGAATTTCTGGGCGACCTGGTGCTCGCCCTGCCTGAAGGAAATTCCGGATTTTTCGGCCTTCGACCAGGCGCGCGATGATGTGGTCGTGGTCGGCCTGGCGTTCGAGGAAATCGAAGAGGCCGACCTGCGCGCGTTCCTGAAGGAGCATCCGGCCAGCTATCCGATCGCACGCGTCGACGTGTTCGATCCGCCCAAGGATTTCGATGTGCCGCGCGGCCTGCCGACCAGTTGGCTGATCGCGCCGGACGGCACCGTCGCCGAGAAATACCTGGGACCGATCACCAGTGCCGATCTCGCGCGTCGCATCGACCAGAAGCGGCCATGATGGCCGCGGCCCGCTTCATCGTCAGTGGCAAGGTTCAGGGCGTTTACTACCGCGCCTCGACCCGCGATCACGCGATCGCGCTGGGATTGGTGGGCGCGGCGAAGAATCTGGACGATGGCTCGGTCGAAGTGACCGCGGTGGGCACCGGCAATGCGCTGGCCGAACTCGAGCGCTGGCTCTGGCAAGGTCCGCCGACGGCGCGGGTCGCCGAGGTGCGCCGTGAGGAGCTGCCCGTGCCTGCGACCTTCAGTGATTTCGTGACGGGCTGAAGCATGCGCCGCGTCCTGGCATCGCTGTTGCTCGTTCTCGCCTGTGCGACACGGGCAGCGCCCGCGGCCTGGTTCCTTCCCGAGCAGCCCGGTGCAGCACCAGCCGTCGTGCAATTCGATGCCGACGACGAGGCCGCGATGCGTCTGTCGGGCCTGTTGCGCGCCCAGGGATTCGCGTATTCGAACTGGCTCGACCCGGATCCGACCGAAGCGGGCCTGCGCGATCTGCTGGCGGCTGGCCCGTCGATCGATCGCTCCCGCGTCGCGCTGGTGGCGACGGGCGAGCAGGTGCAATCGGTCATCTCCTTGCTCGCGTCGAAGAATGCAACCCTGCCTGACCTGCGCGGCATCGCCTTGCATGTCGATGCGGCGACGGTCTGGCCGGAACTGAAGGCCGTGCCGCGCTGGCCGGCGATGTTGCTGACCTATCCCCAGGATCGACGTGCGGCGCGCGATGCCGCTTTCGAGTTGGCGCGGCAAGCGCGGGCGGCGGGTGCTCGGGTATGGCTGCAAGCGGTCGTTGATGCCGATTCGGCTTTCGTCGATGCCGGCCTCGGGTCGTGGCTGTCCGCCCTGGAAGTGCAGCGGGTGCGCCGGTTTGAGGATGCCTTGGTCGCGCCCTACGCGGGTGCGCGCCTGGATGCTGTGCTTGCGGCCCTGGAAGCTGCCGCGTCCAGGCCGCGTGCCGACTCGGTCATCGCGCGCCTGGCCGATGCGGATTCAGGCGGCGGCGCCGATCTCGTGCTCGACGCCGAAGGCCGGATCGTGCGGGTGTCGGCGGCGGGTGTCGTGGCCGAATTCGATGCGCGCAGTGCGTTGCGTTCGGTGTATGGCGGTGACGATGCGGAAGTTGGCGTCGGACCGGCAGCGGCCCTGAGTCTGGTGCATCCCGAAACCGGTGCGACGGTCTGGGCGTTGCCGACGATGCTGACGTCGCGGGACGAGACCCGCAGCATGCTGATGTTGCGCCACGCCGACGGCAGCTACGCCTATCTCGATCTGAACGACGACCGCGGCATTCGCGCGATCCTCGCTTCGGACGATGCCCGTGATCGGGGTCGCGTCTGGTGGGTCCTGACCGAACGTGCCGACGCGCACGGCAGTCGCGTGCTGCGCGTTGCGCTGCAAGCAGGCGATCCGCAGCGCGGTTTGTGGTGGGACCCGAGCCATCCCGGCCTTGCCCTCGACCTGCAACCGGTTCAAGGCGGGCATAGCGCGGTCTTCGCAACCTTCGACGATGCCGGAAAGTCGCGCTGGTATCTCGCCAGTGGCCGTATCGCGAACGACCGCTTCAGCGCGAGCCAGGATGGGCTGCAATTGATGCGCCGTGATCCCGCCTTGTCGGCACCGAAACGCGACTCGCGGCGAAGCGGCAGCATCTCCATCGATTTCAGCATCGGGGCAGGACATCCGGTCTGCGTGCTGCGCAAGGCCGCGGCGACGCAGCTGGCCTTGCTGACGGTGAACGAAGGAGGGCGCTCGCGCGTCCTGTGCATCGAGCCGGTGGCGCTGTCTGCCGGCGTGCCCGAGGCCGATGTGAATGGCACCTGGTACGGCGGCCCCAATGATTCCGGGTGGGGCTTGACGGTCGTCGCCTCCGGCCACGGGGATGCACAGCTGCTGTCGGCCGTGCTGTATTTCCATGATGCCGAAGGTTGGCCGCGCTGGGCGATGGGGGCCGCGCGTGCCAATGCCGCCGGATCCGTGCTGGCGATGCAGGATTATTCGCAGGCGTGCATCGGGTGCGTGGACGCGAAACTGCAGGCGCGGGCGTTGGGCGAATTGCGGCTGCGCACCGATGGCTGGTGCGCCCAGCCAGAACTGCGCGCCGCCTTCGCACTGGCTGCGGGCAATGCCGACGTGTCGTTCCAGCGCAGTGAATCGCCGCTGCAGCGCGTGACCCAGTCGCGCTGCAACTGATCAATAGCGTTCGCGCACCAGGATCGCCTTGGCGCCCAGCTTGTCCTTGCCGAGCCGCTTGCGCTGCAACGGCGGCAGCTTCAACGGCTCGGCAGCGATTTTCTTGTCCGGCAACTGTTCCAGCAGATGCGCGATCATGTTGAGGCGCGCGCGCTTCTGGTCGTTGGCATCGACCACGAACCACGGCGCATGCTTGCGGTGCGTGGCCTTGAAGAAGGCATCGCGGGCGACGGTGTAGTCGTCGTATTTGGTGCGTGCCGCGATATCGATCGGCGAGATCTTCCAGCGCTTCAGCGGGTCTTCGAGGCGTTCGGCGAAGCGTTCTTCCTGCTGCACCTGATCGACCGAGAACCAGTACTTGAACAGCAGGATGCCGTCGTCGACCAGCATCTGTTCGAATTGCGGCGCCTGCGCGAGCCAGCGCTTGTATTCGGCGTCGTTGCAGAAGCCCATGACGTGCTCGACGCCGCCGCGGTTGTACCAACTGCGGTCGAACAGCACGATCTCGCCGGCTGCAGGCAGGTGCTCGGCGTAGCGCTGGAAATACCATTGCGTGCGTTCGCGCTCGTTGGGTTTCGGCAATGCGACGATCCGGCAGCCGCGCGGATTGAGCACCTGCGAGATCGCGGTGATCGCGCCGCCCTTGCCGGCGGTATCGCGCCCCTCGAACACGACCACGATGCGCTGGCCGGTGGCCTGCACCCAACGCTGCATCTCGCACAGTTGCTCATGCAACGGCTGCAGCTTGTCGGCGTAGTCCTTCTTTTTCAGCATCGCCATGACGTGCTCCTCAGTGCTCGTGCAAACGGGGTTTCAGGCCGACCAGATTGCAGGGCCGGGTGCGCGCATCCAGTTGCGCCTGCAGGATCTTTTCCCAAGCGGTGCGGCAAGCCGAGGTCGAGCCCGGCAGTGCAAACAGGAAGGTGCCGTTCGCGAGCCCGGCGAAGGCGCGCGACTGCAGGCTTGCGGTACCGATCTCGTCGACCGAGATGGCACGGAACAGTTCGCCGAAGCCCGGCATCTCCTTGTCGAGCAGGGGTCGGATCGCTTCCGGCGTCGAATCGCGTCCGGTGAAACCGGTGCCGCCGGTGATCAGCACGCCATCGATCGCCGCGTCGGCGATCCAGTGCGAGACGGTCGCGCGCATCCGGTAGATGTCGTCGCGCACGATCTCGCGTGCCGCGATCCGGTGGCCGGCGGCCGTCAACGCCTGTTCGAGGTAATCGCCCGAACTGTCGTTGTCGCGGGTGCGGGTGTCCGATACCGTCAGTACGGCGATGCGCAGGGGAACGAAGTGGGCGAGTGCGGTCATGCGGCCTCGGTGATCAGTTTGAGTTCGTCGGCCTGGTGCTCGCGAGACAGCGCATCGATGACCGGGTCGAGGTCGCCTTCGACGATGCCATCGAGCGAATACAGGGTCAGGCCGATGCGGTGGTCGGTGAGGCGGCCCTGCGGAAAATTGTAGGTGCGGATGCGCTGCGAGCGATCGCCCGAACCGACCTGCACGCGGCGCAGTTCGGCCTGTGCGGCGTGCTGCTTCTGCTGCTGCTCGTCGAGCAGCCGCGCCTTGAGCAGGCTGAGCGCGCGCGCCCGATTCTTGTGTTGCGAGCGTTCGTCCTGGCACTCGACGACGATGCCGCTCGGCAGATGGGTGACGCGAATCGCCGAATCCGTCTTGTTCACGTGTTGGCCGCCGGCACCGGAAGCTCGGAAGGTGTCGATCCTCAAATCCGCCGGATTGAGTTCGATGTCCTCGATCTCGTCCACTTCCGGCAATACCGCGACGGTCGCCGCAGACGTGTGGATGCGACCCTGCGCTTCGGTCTCCGGCACGCGCTGCACGCGATGCGTGCCGGATTCGAACTTCAGCCGGGCGTAGACGCCATCGCCTTCGACGCGCGCCACCACTTCCTTGAAGCCGCCGTGTTCGCCGGAGTTGGCCGAGATCAATTCGACGCGCCAGCGCTTCGCTTCGGCGTAGCGCGAGTACATGCGATAGAGGTCGCCGGCGAAGATCGCGGCCTCGTCACCACCGGTGCCGGCGCGGATTTCCAGAAATACCGGGGCATCGTCGCGGGGATCGCGTGGCACCAGCAGCAGGCCGAGTGATTCATCCAGGTGCTGGCGCTCGGCCTCCAGCGACTGCAGTTCCTCGGCCGCCATCGTGCGCAGTTCGGCATCGGCGTCGAACTGCATCTGTTTCGCGGCATCGATGGCTTTCGCGTTCGCGTCCATCGCGGCGAGGCGGTCGGCGATCGGTTCCAGCTGGGCGTACTCGCGCGACAGATCGCGGAAGCGCTTCTGGTTCGCGAGCACGTCGGGTTCGGAGAGCAATCGTTCGACTTCGACCTTGCGTTCGGCCAGGGCTTCGAGCTTGCGCCGGATCGACGGCGTCATCGCTTGCGATCGTCCGCGATGAACAGCTGCTCGGCGCTGCGCAGAAGCTCGGCGTCGCCGCGCAGTGCCGCCGCCCGCAGATTGCTCGACGGCGCATGCAGCAGCTTGTTGGTCAGCGTATTCGCGAGGAAGTTCAGCGCCTCGGCCGGATCGCGGCCGCTCTGCAGCATGGCGCGCGCCTTGTCGAGCACGTCGTCGCGATGGCGCTCGGCCTCGCTGCGGATCTTCTGGATCGGCCCCGGGCCATCGATGGCGCGCAGCCAGCCCATGAAGTGTTCGGCGGCGAGCGCCACGATCTCTTCGGCCTCGTTCGCGGCTTCGCGGCGCGAGCGCATCGCTTCGTCGATCGAGCGGCCGATGTCGTCGACGGTGTAGAGGTAAATATCTTCCAGATCGGCGACGTCGGCGGCGATGTCGCGCGGCACGGCCAGATCGAGCATGAATTGCGGGCGATGGCGGCGCGCCTTCAGTGCTTTCGCGGCCATCGCCTTGGTGATCACCGGGTCGCGCGCGGCGGTCGAGGCGATCACGATGTCGGCTTGCACCAGTGCATCCGGCAAGTCGGTCAACGCGATCGCCTGGCCGTGGAAGCGGTCGGCCAGTCCGCGTGCGTTCGCCAACGTGCGGTTCGCAACCACCAGCCGCTTGGTGCCAGCTTCGGCGAGATGACGCGCACAGAGCTCGATGGTGTCGCCGGCGCCAATCAGCAAGACGCCGGCGGTCGCGAAATCGGCAAAGATCTGCTGTGCCAGTCGTACTGCCGCGAAGGCCACCGACACCGGGCTGGCACCGATCCGGGTTTCGGTGCGGGCGCGCTTGGCGACGCTGAAGCTCTGCTGGAACAGCCGCTCCATGGCCGAGTCGAGCGCGCCGGCGTCGCGCGCAAGGTGGTAGGCGGTCTTGACCTGGCCGAGGATCTGCGGCTCGCCGAGCACCATCGAATCCAGCCCGGTCGCGACCCGGAACAAATGCCTTACCGCGGCTTCGTTCTCGTGCTGGTACAGGAAACTGTCGAGGCGTCCCGGGCTCAGCTGGAAATGCCGGTGCAGCCAGTCCTGCGGCACGGACTCGGCGCCGGGGGCGACGCGGCAGTACAACTCGGTGCGGTTGCAGGTCGAGACCAGGGCTGCTTCATGCACGCCCGCGAGGGACCGCAGTTCGCGCAGCGCCGCGCCCGTCTGCTCGGGCGCCAACGCCACTTGCTCGCGCAGTGCGAGCGGTGCGGTCTGGTGGTTGAGTCCGAGGGCGAGAAGCGTCATGTCATGCGAAGATTGGCGGATGCGAATTGTCGGTGTCAGGCCCATGATGGGCAAGAACGGATTGCGACAAGCCTATCGTGCAGCAATGCACGCCGGCTTGACGGGAATCATCTGCGTGGTGCTCGCGGCGTGTGCTGCCGCGCCCGTGGCGCGGCCCGGACATCCGCCCGCGCCGAACCTGATGGCCGATGATCTCGCGCTGTTCGAGCGGTTCCAGGCTGAATATGCGCTGCAGGGCGGCGACCGCGATGCCGCGGCCGAGCGTCTGGCCAAGGCCGCGATGCTCAGCGACGACCCGAAGCAGAGCCTGAGCGCCTTGCGCTCGGCCCTGTTCGCGGGACGGCGCGTGGCGGCACAGGCCTTGCTCGCGCGTTGGCGGACATTGGCTCCGAACGAACCCGCGGGCCAGGCCTACGTCGCCGCGGTGGCGCTCGCCAGCGGCGACAGCGCGGCGGCGCACACGGCCGCCGATGCGCTCGGTGATGCTGCGGATGCTCGTCGCCGACTTGCCGAGGCCTTGCGCTGGGTCACGCCGACCGAGCGCGTCCTGCCGTTTGTCGAGCTGCGTGTGACGCGCAGCACCGATGCCGAAGACTGGATGCATTGGGCCGCGTTCGCCCGCGACCGCCGTGCGCCGGAGGTCGCGATGCGACTGGCGGATCTGGCGACGCAGCGATTCCCGCGCGATGCCCGTGTGTTCACCCTGCGCGCCGCACTGTTGCGCGAACGCGACCCGGCGGCGGCCGTGCCCGATCTCGAGCAGGCGCTGGCGCTGGACGGGAAGTCGGCGCTGATCCGACTCTCGCTGGCGCATGCCTACAACGCTGCCGGTGACGCGGCAAAAGCGGCGGGCGTCGTGGCCGGGATCGATCCGGCGACGGATGAGTCGGTCACCGCCGAGATCGCCTATGCATCGCGGGCCGACGATCCGGCCGTGATGCGCGCCGCCTATCGGCATCTGGCCGCCTTGCCGGAACCACATCCGCCGCAGCGGCTGATGCTGCTGGGCAACGTTGCCGAACTGGTCGAGCTCGATGCCGAGGCCGAGCGCTGGTATCGCGACGTGCCCGAAGGCGTGAGTCATGCTGCGGCGCAGTTGCGCATCGCGACGCTGCGCTTTGCGGCCGGTGACGCCTCCGTGGCCCTCGCGACCATCGCCGAACTGCGCGCCAGCGGAACCCTGGGTCGCGATGATCTGGTGCGCAGCTATCTGCTCGAAGGCGAGGTGCGCCAGAAAGCGAACGATGCCGCGGCGGCGGTGGCGGTCTTCGATGCCGGTCTGCGCATGCTGCCGGACGATGGCGAACTGATGTACGCCCGTGCGCTGATGCTGGCCGAGGCCGGTCGCGACGACGACATGGAGCGCGACCTGCGGCGCATGATCGAACTCGATCCGAACGATGCCGACGCCCTGAATGCGCTCGGTTATTCGCTGGTCGACGCAAACCGTCAGCTCGACGAAGCTGCCGCGCTGCTGGCGCGTGCCGAACGCATCAGCCCGGACAGCGCGGCCTTGCTCGACAGTCTCGGCTGGCTCGCGTATCGGCGGGGCGATCTCGATGCTGCGCTGGAGAAACTGCGTGCTGCGCATGCCCGGCTCGACGATCCCGAGGTCGCTGCGCACCTCGGCGAAGTGCTGTGGAAAAAGGGCGAGCACGACGCCGCCCGGAAGATCTGGACCGAGGCGGCGGCACGCGACCCGGAACACCGCACCCTGCGCGAAACGATGCGCCGGTTGCTGCCATGAGGACGGCCTGGCGAATCGGCGTGCTGGTCCTGGTGGCGTTGTTGCTGAGCGGCTGCGGCGTACGGCGCGGCACCATCGACAGCGTGGGCGACGCCGCCCATTGGCGGCTCGAAGGCCGGCTTGCGGTATCGGACGGGCGCGACAGCGGCAGTGGCACGGTGACCTGGGAGCAGGATGGCGCGTATTACATGATCCAGCTGCGAGCACCGATCAGCGGCCAGAGCTGGCGCCTGTCCGGCGATGACGCCTTGTGCACGCTGGAGGGCCTGCGCACTTATCCGTTGACGGCAGATTCGCCGGAAGTGCTGCTTGAACGCGAGCTCGGCTGGCACTTGCCAGTAGCGGCACTGCGCGATTGGCTGCAAGGTCGTCCGATGAGCGCTGATATCAGCGTGATACGCGACGAAGACGGCCAGATCAGCGGATTCAGTGAAGATGGCTGGGCCATCAGCTATCGCGACTTTCGCGATGGCCGGCCGACCCGCATCAGTGCCCGCAAGCCGCCTTACCAAGTGCGGCTGGCGATCAAGTCCTGGGTGGTTCTGCCGTGACCCTGACCGGTGCCAGCCTCTGGCCGGCGCCGGCCAAGCTGAACCTGTTCCTGCACGTCGTCGGTCGCCGTACCGACGGCTATCACCTGCTGCAGACGGTGTTCCAGTTCATCGACCTGATCGACACGATCACGCTGTCGGCGCGTGCCGATGGCGAGATTTGCCGTGTCTCGCCCTTGCCCGGCGTTGCTGCCGAAGACGATCTCGGTGTGCGTGCCGCGCGCACATTGCAGCGGGTGACGGGTAGTCGCTTCGGCGCCGACATCGGGCTCGACAAGCGCATCCCGATCGGTGGCGGACTGGGCGGCGGCAGTTCTGATGCTGCGACGGTCTTGGTCGCGCTCAATGAAATCTGGGAAACAGGATTGAATGTCGGCGAATTGGCGGCGATCGGCCTGCAACTGGGTGCTGATGTGCCGGTCTTTGTGCGCCAGCGCAATGCCTGGGCCGAAGGCATTGGCGAACAGCTGCAAGCGATTGATCTGCCGGAACAATGTTTTGTCGTCGTGCATCCGTTGGTGCATGTTGCAACGCCGCAGATATTTGCCGCGCCTGAATTGACACGGGACACGCCGGCAACCACAATCGCGCGCTTCGTTTCGGATGATCCGACACGCAATGACCTGGAACCGGTCGTGCGTGCGCGCCACCGTGAGGTGGATTCGGCGCTGCGCTGGCTTTCGGGTCATGCGCCGGCACGGATGAGCGGCAGCGGTTCCTGCGTGTTCGCGGCGATGGCCGACGAGGCGCAGGCCGACGCGGTCGTGGCGGGTTGTCCGGTGCAATGGCGTGCCTACAAGGTGCGCGGGTTGGTGCAGTCGCCGCTTGCGGATGCCGTTTCGGCCTACCGCGCGGGCCGCGCCGGCTGAGAGTTCGGTTTCGCGTTGGGACGTCGCCAAGTCGGTAAGGCACGGGATTTTGATTCCCGCATTCGAAGGTTCGAGTCCTTCCGTCCCAGCCATTTCGCCCCGTAGCGTGGGCGTCGTGGTGCTGGCCGAGGATGCTTCCTGATCATGACGCGCGGTCCGCCGCGACGGGTGAACGATGAAGACCGATGGAATCCTCGTATTTGCCGGCAATGCCCACCGTACGCTGGCGCTGTCGGTGTGCAAGCAGCTCGGCGTCCCGCTCGGCAAGGCGCTGGTCGGCAAGTTCTCGGATGGCGAAGTCCAGGTCGAGATCGAGGAAAACGTGCGTCGCCAGGAGGTGTTCGTCATTCAGCCGACGTGCGCCCCGACGGCCGAGAATTTCATGGAGTTGCTGGTGCTGGTCGATGCGCTCAAGCGCGCTTCGGTGGCGTCGGTGACGGCAGTCGTGCCGTATTTCGGCTATGCCCGCCAGGATCGCCGCCCGCGCTCGGCGCGCGTGCCGATCACGGCCAAGGTGGCCGCGAAGATGATCCAGGCCGTGGGTTGCGATCGCGTGCTGACGGTGGACGTGCACGCCGACCAGATCCAGGGTTTCTTCGACATCCCGCTCGATAACGTCTACGCCTCGCCGGTGCTGCTCGGCGACGTGTGGCGCAACCACGGCACGAAGAACATCGTCGTGGTCTCGCCGGACGTCGGCGGCGTGGTGCGCGCCCGTGCGATCGCGAAGCGCCTCGATGACGCCGACCTCGCGATCATCGACAAGCGCCGCCCGCGTCCGAACGAGGCGACGGTGATGAACATCATCGGCGACGTCGAAGGCAAGACCTGCGTGCTGGTGGACGACATCGTCGATACCGCCGGCACGCTCTGCGCCGCGGCCGCTGCGTTGAAGCAGCGCGGCGCATCGAAAGTGGTCGCGTATTGCACGCACCCGGTGCTGTCGGGTCCGGCGATCGCGAACATCCAGAATTCCGCCATGGACGAGCTGGTCGTGACCGACACGATCCCGCTCGCCGAGGCGGCCCGGGGCTGCGCGCGCATTCGCCAGTTGTCCGTCGCCGAATTGCTGGCCGAAACGATGCGACGCATCAGTTTCGGCGAGTCGGTCAGCTCGCTCTACATCGATTGATGCAGGCGCACTGACGTTTCCGCTCCGCTGGTCGCGGCGGAGCACCTTCCACCGCGAGGTGGGTTTTTCCCAATAGAGTCAATCACATGGCAAACAAACAAGAAATCAAGGCCGAATCGCGTGGTGTCGAGGGCAAGGGTGCGAGCCGCCGCCTGCGTCACGCCGGCAAGATCCCCGCGGTGCTGTACGGCGCCAAGCAGGCGCCGCAGAACATCCAGCTCGAACAGATCAGCACCCAGTTGCTGGCGCAGAACGAGTGGTTCTATTCGTCGGTGCTGCAGCTGAATCTCGACGGCAAGGTCCAGAAGGTCCTGCTGCGCGACATCCAGCGCCATCCGTTCAAGACCATCCTCATGCATCTCGATTTCCAGCGCGTCTCGGAAACCGAGAAGCTGCGTCTGTCGGTGCCGCTGCACTTCCTGAACCAGGAAAAGTCGCCCGCCGGCAAGACCGTGGGTGTCGTCATTACCCACGAACTGAACGAAGTCGAGATCTACTGCCTGCCGAAGCACATCCCGGAGTTCATCGAAGTCGACTTGTCGACGCTCGAAGTCGGCGACATCGTGCACATGTCGAGCCTGAAGCTCGGTGCCGACATCGAGATTCCGGCGTTGAAGCTGGGCAAGGAGCATGATCTGGCGCTGGTCATCGCGCGCATGCAGAAGGCCGAAGTCGAGGCGACGGCGGACGGCGCCGCGGCCGACGTGCCGGCAAGCAAGGTCGCGGCTCCGGCCAAGGGCGCAGCCCCGGCCAAGGGTGCGGCTGCAGCGAAGGGTGCGGCACCGGCCAAGGGTGGCGCTGCGGCCAAGGGCGCAGCCCCGGCCAAGGCGGCTCCGGCGAAGAAGAAGTAATCCGGATGCGTCGCGAACGGGTGTCGTGCCCGTTCGTCGATGCACAAGGAGCTTCCAATGACGGCATTGCGCCTGATCGTCGGTCTCGGCAACCCCGGGGCCGACTATTCCCGAACCCGGCACAACGCCGGGTTCTGGTTTTTGGACGCGCTGGCGGAGTCGCTCGGCGCGCGCTTCGGCGTGGACGGCAAACTGCTGGCCGAAACCGCCAAGGCGGAGTTGGCGGGGCAGTCGGTCTGGCTGCTGAAGCCGACCACCTTCATGAATCGCAGCGGTCAGTCGGTATCGGCGGCGCTGCGATACTACAAAATTGAACCGGAAGAATGCCTGGTCGCGCATGACGAACTGGATTTGCCACCCGGCGCCGCGCGCCTCAAGTTCGATGGCGGCCACGGCGGCCAGAACGGCCTGCGCGACTTGATCGCCGCGCTTGGCCACGGCAAGTTCCACCGACTGCGATTGGGCATCGGCCATCCCGGCGACAAGCACGAAGTCACGAACTGGGTGCTCGGGCGTCCTGGTCGTGATGATGAATTGGCGATCCGCGACGCCGTCGCGCGCGGTCTGCAAGTTTTGCCGCAGGCGGTTGCCGGCGACCTGAATGGTGCGATGAAGTTGCTGCATACGCCCGTGGGCGCTGCGCGGCCATCGACCGGCACACGCCCGCCGCAGTAATCAAATCGAATCAACAAGGAATCACCATGGGTATCAAGTGCGGCATCGTGGGCTTGCCGAACGTCGGAAAATCGACGCTGTTCAATGCCTTGACCAAGGCCGGCATTCCGGCGGCGAATTTTCCGTTCTGCACCATCGACCCGAACATCGGCGTCGTGCCGGTGCCGGACGAGCGTCTGCAGGCGCTGTCGTCGATCGCCAAGCCACTCAAGATCATCCCGACCCTGATCGAATTCGTCGACATCGCCGGACTGGTCAAGGGTGCGGCCTCGGGCGAAGGTCTGGGCAACAAATTCCTGGCGCACATTCGCGAAGTCGATGCGATCGCCCATGTCGTGCGCTGTTTCGAGCACACCGACATCGTCCACGTTGCCGGTCGCATCGATCCGCTGGACGACATCGACACGATCGACACCGAGCTTGCGCTGGCCGATCTCGATTCCGTCGAAAAAGCCTTGAACCGCGCTGAAAAGATGGCAAAAGCCAACGATAAGGACGCGATCGTGAAAAAGGAGGTGCTCACGCGCGTGCGTGATCACCTGAACACCGGCAAGTCGGCGCGCAGCGCGGGACTGTCGAACGAAGACAAAGCCGCCATCCGCGACCTGTTCCTGCTCACCCTGAAGCCGGTGATGTATGTCGCCAACGTCAAGGAAGACGGCTTCAGCAACAACCCGTTCCTCGACGCCGTGCGCGCCCGTGCCGCGACCGAGGGTGCGGAGGTCGTTCCGGTCTGTGCCGCGATCGAGGAAGAACTGTCGCAACTCGATGACGCCGACAAACACGCCTTCCTGGCCGACATGGGTCTGGACGAGCCGGGCCTGAACCGCGTCATTCGCGCCGGCTACAAGCTGCTGGGTCTGCAAACCTATTTCACCGCCGGCGAAAAGGAAGTCCGGGCCTGGACCATCAAGGCGGGATTCACCGCGCCGCAGGCTGCGGGCGTGATCCACACCGATTTCGAGAAGGGCTTCATCCGCGCTGAAACCATTGCCTATTCGGACTACATCGAGTTCAAGGGCGAGGCGGGTGCGAAGCAGGTCGGGAAGCTGCGCCTCGAAGGCAAGGATTACATCGTCAAGGAAGGCGATGTCCTGCATTTCCGCTTCAATGTCTGAACGGACAGCCGCGACGCCCGGATAATTTGTCGTTGCGCCCCGTTGACGCGGGTGCTTCCCGCCGTCAGAATGCCGGGCTCGTTCGCTGGAGGAATACCCAAGCGGCCAAAGGGGACTGACTGTAAATCAGTTGGCTCATGCCTTCGGTGGTTCGAATCCACCTTCCTCCACCAGTCGGACCGTTACCGGCGGATCGACTGGGGCAGTGGCAACACTGCGCCGAAGCGGGAGTAGTTCAATGGTAGAACTGTAGCCTTCCAAGCTACTAGCGCGGGTTCGATTCCCGTCTCCCGCTCCATTGGCGGCTGCTCGCACGAACACAATTTGCTTCGCTCACGTAGCTCAGTCGGTAGAGCACTTCCTTGGTAAGGAAGAGGTCATGGGTTCGATTCCCGTCGTGAGCACCACATTCTTCCAACCACCAAACTGATTGACCGGAGTCCGCAATGGCAAAGGGTAAATTCGAACGCACCAAGCCGCACGTGAACGTGGGGACGATTGGTCACGTGGATCACGGCAAGACGACGCTGACGGCGGCGCTGACGAAGATCGGCGCGGAGCGTTTTGGTGGCGAGTTCAAGGCATACGACCAGATCGACGCGGCGCCGGAAGAGAAGGCGCGCGGGATCACGATCTCGACGGCGCACGTGGAATACGAATCGCCGAACCGCCATTACGCGCACGTGGATTGCCCGGGCCATGCCGACTACGTGAAGAACATGATCACGGGTGCGGCGCAGATGGACGGTGCGATTCTGGTGTGCTCGGCCGCGGACGGCCCGATGCCGCAGACGCGCGAGCACATTCTGCTGGCGCGTCAGGTCGGCGTGCCGTACATCGTGGTCTTCCTGAACAAGGCGGACATGGTGGACGACGCCGAGTTGCTGGAGCTGGTCGAGATGGAAGTCCGGGACCTGCTGAGCAAGTACAACTTCCCGGGCGACGACACGCCGATCATCAAGGGTTCGGCGCTGAAGGCGCTGGAAGGTGATCAGAGCGAAATCGGCGTGCCGGCGATCATCAAGCTGGTGGAAGCGCTGGACAGCTAGATTCCGGAGCCGAAGCGCGACGTGGACAAGCCGTTCCTGATGCCGGTCGAAGACGTGTTCTCGATTTCGGGTCGTGGCACGGTGGTGACGGGTCGTATCGAGCGCGGCATCATCAAGGTGGGCGAGGAAATCGAAATTGTCGGTATTCGTCCGACGACGAAGACGACGGTGACGGGCGTCGAGATGTTCCGCAAGCTGCTGGATCAGGGTCAGGCGGGCGACAATGCCGGTCTGTCTGCTGCGCGGCACGAAGCGCGAGGACGTTGAGCGCGGCCAGGTTCTTTGCAAGCCGGGCACGATCACGCCGCACACGAAGTTCGAGGCCGAGGTGTACGTGCTGTCGAAGGATGAGGGCGGCCGTCACACGCCGTTCTTCAAGGGTTACCGTCCGCAGTTCTACTTCCGTACCACCGACATCACCGGTGCGATGCAGCTGCCGGAAGGCGTGGAGATGGTGATGCCGGGCGACAACATCAAGATGGTGGTGACGCTGATCAACCCGGTGGCGATGGACGAAGGCCTGCGTTTCGCGATCCGCGAAGGCGGCCGTACCGTCGGCGCCGGCGTCGTCGCCAAGGTCCTCGTTTAAGCTTTTTTCCGCCGGTTGAACCCGGCGGTGCTGTATCGAAGCGGCGGTCCGCGAGGCCCGTCGCTTCCGTGCGTTAACTACACGCCAGTAGCTCAATTGGCAGAGCAGCGGTCTCCAAAACCGCAGGTTGGGGGTTCGAGTCCCTCCTGGCGTGCCACTCATGTATGTGCGGCGATGTATCGCTGTCGCGGCCTGGATCCTGAATGAGCACGAATACCGAAAGCAGCGGACATGGCGCGACCGACAAGGTTCGTCTGGCCGTATCGATTGCGCTGATCGTTGGCGGGCTGGTCGCGTACTACTACTTCTCCCGCACGTCGGTGGCGCTCCGCATTGTCGGGCTGCTGGCGGCGATCGTGGCTGCGTTCGGCGTCAGCTACACCAGCAGCTTTGGCCGATTTGTACGCGAATTCGTCACCGAATCGCACTTCGAATTGCGCAAGATCGTTTGGCCGACTGGCCCGGAAACGCGCCAGACCACCTTGGTCATTTTCGTGGTCGTCGCGATCGTGAGCCTGCTTCTCTTCCTGTTCGACAGCATCCTTGTGCGGATCTTCGAATGGTTGTTCACGGCTGGCGGCTGAGCGAGAGACCCACATGAACAAGCGTTGGTACGTGGTCCACGCCTATTCCGGCTTCGAGCATCAGGTGGCGAAGTCGCTGCGCGATCGCATCGTGCGCGCCGGCATGGAAGACAAGTTCGGCGACGTGCTGGTCCCGACCGAAGAGGTCGTGGAAATGCGCGGTGGCCAGAAGCGCAAGTCGGAACGCAAGTTCTTCCCGGGCTACGTGCTGGTCCAGATCCTGACCCATCAGGATGCGAAGACAACCCGCATCGACGACGAATCCTGGCATCTGATCAAGGAAACCGCGAAGGTCATGGGCTTCATCGGCGGAACTGCCGATCGCCCGTTGCCTATTAAGGACAGCGAAGCGGATGTGATCCTGCAGCGCGTCCAGGACGGCGTCGAGAAGCCGCGTCCGAAGGTCCTGTTCGAGCCGGGCGAACTGGTGCGCGTCACCGAGGGTCCGTTCAACGACTTCAACGGCACCGTCGAGGAAGTGAACTACGAGAAGAGTCGCCTGCGCGTCGCGGTGCTGATCTTCGGTCGTTCGACGCCGGTGGAGCTCGAGTTCGGTCAGGTCGAGAAGGCTTGACCAAGTCGGGCTGACCAGCAGCATTCAATGCGTGAAGCCAGGGCACGCTCAATCCCTGGTCCGATGGGGAGCCCGAATTCGTTCAGGCGCTACTACCCGGAGAGAAGACAATGGCAAAGAAGGTCGTAGGTTATATCAAGCTGCAGGTGAAGGCCGGTCAGGCCAACCCCTCGCCGCCGGTCGGTCCCGCGCTCGGTCAGCGTGGCCTGAACATCATGGAATTCTGCAAGGCGTTCAATGCCGCCACGCAGAAGATGGAGCCGGGCATTCCGATTCCGGTGATCATCACCGCCTATTCGGATCGCAGCTTCACGTTCATCACCAAGACTCCGCCGGCAACGATTCTCCTGAAGAAGGCGGTCGGCATCCAGTCGGGCTCGAAGCGTCCGAATACCGAAAAGGTCGGCAAGGTCACGCGTGCGCAGCTGGAAGCGATCGCGACCCAGAAGATGCCGGACCTGACGGCAGCCGATATGGACGCCGCGGTGCGCACCATTGCCGGTAGCGCGCGCAGCATGGGTCTCGTGGTGGAGGGTTAAGACATGGCAAAGATCAGCAAACGCATCCAGAAGATGACCCCCACCGTCGTGGCCGGCAAGACCTATGGCATCGACGAGGCCTTGGCCATCGTCAAGAACAACGCGACGTCGAAGTTCAATGAATCGGTCGACGTCGCGATCCGTCTCGGCATCGACGCGAAGAAGTCGGACCAGGGCGTGCGCGGTTCGACCGTGCTCCCGAACGGCACCGGCAAGACCGTCAAGGTCGCCGTGTTCTGCCCTCCTGGCGAAAAGGCCGAAGCGGCGAAAGCTGCGGGCGCAGACATCGTCGGCATGGACGATCTGGCCGAGAAGATGCAGGCCGGTGACCTGAACTACGGCGTCGTGATCGCCTCGCCGGACGCGATGCGCGTGGTCGGCAAGCTCGGTCAGGTGCTGGGCCCGCGCGGCCTGATGCCGAACCCGAAGGTCGGCACGGTCACGCCGGACGTCGCGGGCGCCGTGCGCAACGCGAAGGCGGGCCAGGTCCGCTACCGCAACGACAAGGCCGGCATCATCCACTGCACGATCGGCAAGGCCAGTTTCGAATCCGAAGCGCTGAAGGGCAACCTCAATGCGCTGCTCGGCGACGTCATCAAGGCCAAGCCGTCGACCGCCAAGGGCCAGTACCTCGTCAAGGTCTCGCTGACCAGCACGCACGGCGTTGGCGTCGTGGTCGATCAGGGCTCGCTCAACACGAAGTAATCGATTCAACGGCGACCGGCGGGACCGGTCGCCGATTTTTGAGGGCTCCCTGCGATTCACGTCGCAGGGTGGCCGTCAAAGACCGCAGGTGGTGTGCCCGCGCGCGACAAGAGTCGCCCATCGCAAGATGGCCACGCGAAGCCGCCTTAATCGGAAGGAAGCCGACCTGCGTAGATGGTGTCGCCCGAACCAAGCTTTTCTGGAACGGCCACCACCGGGACGCCCGCGTCCCCGGCGCTGAGGGATCAGTGCCGCTTCGGACCGTTGGCGGCAGGAGCCGCGAACGGAAATCAACAGGAGGAGTGAAATGGCTCTCAATCTGTCTCAGAAGCAAGAAGTCGTTGCTGAACTCGCGGGCGTGGCTGCAAAAGCCCATTCCCTGATTGCCGCCGAGTATGCCGGCGTCAATGTCAGCAGCATGACGGCGATGCGCAAGAAGGCGCGCGAGTCCGGCGTCTTTCTCAAGGTCGTGAAGAACACCCTCGCCTCGCGCGCGGTGGCCGGCACGAGCTACGAGATCGCCAAGGACGAGCTGACCGGCCCGTTGCTCTACGCGTTCTCCATGGAAGAGCCCGGCGCCGCCGGTCGTCTGATCAAGGAGTTCTCGAAGGCCAACGACAAGCTCAAGGCCAAGATCGTCGTCGTCGGCGACAAGCTGTATCCGGCCTCGCATGTCGAAGTGCTCGCAGCACTGCCGACCCGCGACCAGGCCCTCGCCATGCTGGCGCGCGTGCTGTCCGAACCGGCGGCGATGTTCGCCCGTGCGGTCAAGGCAGTGGCCGACAAGCAGGGTGGTGGCGAAGAAGCCGCCGCAGCCTGATCGAACGATTTCGCATCTCGAACCACATCATCCAGAAAACATTCAGAGGTAATCACAATGTCCCTTTCCAACGATCAGATCGTTGACGCGATCGCCAGCAAGTCCCTGATGGAAGTGATGGAACTGGTCCGCGCCATCGAAGAGAAGTTCGGCGTCTCCGCCGCTGCTCCGGTTGCTGCTGCCGGCCCGGCCGCCGCCGCCGCCCCGGTCGAAGAGAAGACCGAATTCACCGTCGTCCTCAAGGCCGCCGGCGAGAAGAAGGTCGAAGTCATCAAGGCCGTTCGTGCCATCACTGGCCTGGGCCTCAAGGAAGCGAAGGACCTCGTCGAAGGCGCCCCGCAGACCGTCAAGGACGCGGTCAGCAAGGCCGACGCCGAGAAGTTCAAGAAGGAACTCGAAGCTGCAGGCGCCGCGGTCGAACTCAAGTAAGACCGACTTGGCGCTCGGAGCTGTTTCCGAGCACGCAAGGCTGGGGGCGAAAGCCCCCGGCCTTTTCCGCTTGTCATGAGCGGTCATCGGAAAGCGCGGCAGTCCAACGCCGTTTTTTCCAATTCCCGTTTCTTTACTCCGGGCCGACATCGGCCCGCACAACCAGGGTGGTAGCGCGACCATGACCTACTCGTTCACTGCGAAAAAGCGGATCCGCAAGGACTTCGGCAAGCGCAAGGCGGTACTCGAAGTACCGTACTTGTTGTCCATCCAGACCGACTCCTACAAGGAATTCCTGCAGGAAAACGCCCCCATCAACAAGCGTGAAGACAAAGGTCTGCACGCTGCCCTGAAGTCGGTGTTCCCGATCAGCAGCTACTCCGGCAATGCCGCGGTGGAGTACGTCAACTATCGCCTCGGAGAACCGGCCTTCGACGAAAAGGAATGCCGTTCGCGCGGCATGACTTTCGGTGCGCCGCTGCGCGTGAACGTGCGTCTCGTGATCTACGACCGCGAGAGCCCGGCCAGCCAGAAGGTCATCAAGAAGGTGAAGGAGCAGGAGGTCTACATGGGCGAACTGCCGCTCATGACCAACAACGGCACCTTCATCATCAATGGCACCGAGCGCGTCATCGTCTCGCAGTTGCATCGTTCCCCGGGCGTGTTCTTCGACCACGACCGCGGCAAGACCCACAGCTCGGGCAAATTGTTGTATTCGGCGCGCGTCATTCCTTATCGCGGCTCGTGGCTCGACTTCGAGTTCGACCCGAAGGATTGCATGTTCACGCGCATCGATCGTCGCCGCAAGCTGCCGGTGACGATCCTGCTGCGTGCGCTCGGCTACAACAACGAAGAAATGCTCAACATGTTCTTCGAGCGCAACGAGTTCACCCTGAACAAGCAGGGTGGCGCCGAATTGCTGCTGATCCCGGAGCGTCTGCGCGGTGAAACCGCCGCGTTCGACATCCGCATTGGCGACAAGCTCATCGTCGAGGCTGGCAAGCGCATCACCGCACGCCACGTGCGCGACCTGCAGCAGGCCCAGATCGGCGCGCTGGAAGTGCCGGACGAGTACCTGCTTGGTCGCATCCTCGCGCACGACGTCGTCGACAGGAAGACCGGCGAATTGCTCGCGGCCGCGAACGAGGAACTGAACGACGACCACCTGGCCAAGTTCCGCAAGGCCGGCATCGAAACCATCGGCACGCTGTTCGTGAACGACCTCGATCGCGGCCCGTACATTTCGCAGACGCTGCGCATCGACCCGACGCGCACGCCGCTGGAAGCACTGGTCGAAATCTATCGCATGATGCGTCCGGGCGAACCGCCGACGAAGGAAGCGGCGCAGAACCTGTTCCAGAACCTGTTCTTCACGTTCGAGCGCTACGACCTGTCGGGCGTCGGCCGCATGAAGTTCAATCGTCGCGTCGGCCGCAAGGAAGTGACCGGCACCGGCGTCCTGTTCGACGGGAAGTACTTCTCGACGCGCAATGACGAGGAAGGCAAGCGCATGTTCAAGGAGTACGGCGCCGACTTCTCCGACATCATCGATGCGCTGAAAGTGCTGATCTCGATCCGCAACGGCCAGGGTGTCGTCGACGACATCGACCATCTCGGCAACCGTCGTGTGCGCTCGGTTGGCGAAATGGCGGAAAACACCTTCCGCGTCGGCCTGGTGCGCGTCGAGCGCGCCGTGAAGGAACGCCTCTCGCTCGCCGAGTCGGAAGACCTGTCGCCGCAGGACCTGATCAACGCCAAGCCCGTCGCGGCTGCGATCAAGGAATTCTTCGGCTCGTCGCAGCTCAGCCAGTTCATGGACCAGAACAACCCGCTGTCGGAAGTGACGCACAAGCGTCGCGTCTCGGCGCTCGGGCCGGGCGGTTTGACCCGCGAACGCGCCGGTTTCGAAGTGCGCGACGTGCATAACACGCATTACGGTCGCGTCTGCACCATCGAAACGCCGGAAGGTCCGAACATCGGCCTGATCAATTCGCTCGCGGTTTATGCGCGCACGAACAGCTACGGCTTCCTGGAAACGCCGTTCCGCAAGGTAATCAACAGCAAGGTCACCAACGACTGCGAATATTTCTCGGCGATCGAGGAAGCCGAGCTGGTGATCGCGCAGGCGAACTCCGACATCGACGAAAAGGGCAACCTGACCGAAGACCTCGTGTCCGCCCGCTACCGCGGCGAATCGGAACTGCGTCAGCGCAAGGACATCCAGTACATGGACGTCTCGCCGATGCAGCCGGTTTCGGTCGCGGCGGCGCTCGTGCCCTTCCTCGAGCACGACGACGCGAACCGTGCACTGATGGGCGCAAACATGCAGCGCCAGGCCGTGCCGACCCTGAAGGCGCAGACGCCGTTGGTCGGTACCGGTATCGAGCGTGTCGTTGCGCGAGACTCCGGCGTGGTCGTCAACGCCACCCGCGGTGGTCAGATCGAACAGGTCGATGCGGCGCGCATCGTGGTGCGCGTCAATGAGGCCGAGATCGGCGACAACGATGCCGGCGTCGACATCTACTCGCTGGTCAAGTACACGCGCTCGAACCAGAACACCTGCTTGAACCAGACGCCTTTGGTGAAGGTTGGCGATATGGTCGCGAAGGGCGACGTGCTTGCGGATGGTCCGTCGACGGACATCGGCGAGCTCGCGCTCGGCCAGAACATGCTGGTCGCGTTCATGCCGTGGAACGGTTACAACTTCGAAGACTCGATCCTGCTCTCGGAACGCGTCGTCCAGGAAGACCGCTACACGACCATCCACATCGAGGAACTGGCCTGCGTCGCGCGCGACACCAAGCTCGGTCCGGAAGAAATCACCGCTGATATTCCGAACGTCTCGGAACAGGCGCTGACCCGTCTGGACCAGAGCGGCATCGTCTACATCGGTGCGGAAGTGAAGGCGGGCGACATCCTCGTCGGCAAGGTCACGCCGAAGGGCGAGAGCCAGCTGACGCCGGAAGAAAAGCTGCTGCGCGCGATCTTCGGCGAGAAGGCGTCCGACGTGAAGGACAGCTCGCTGCGCGTGCCGCCGGGCATGGACGGCACCGTCATCGACGTGCAGGTTTTCACGCGCGACGGCATCGAGAAAGACAAGCGTGCGCGCCAGATCGAGGAAATGGAGATCAAGCGCGTCAAGAAGGACTTCGATGACCAGTTCCGCATTCTCGAAGGCGCGATCTTCTCGCGTCTGCGCATGCAGATCCTCGGTCGCGTCGCCAACGGCGGTCCGCAGGGACTGAAGAAGGGCGCCGAAATCTCGAACGATTTCCTGGATAGCCTCAAGAAGGACGAGTGGTTCCAGATCCGGATGAAGGACGAGGACGCCGCCGAGTTCATCGAAAAGGCCCAGGAACAGATTGCGCGGCATCGTGCGGAGTTCGACAAGCGCTTCACCGAGAAGAAGGGCAAGATCACTGCGGGCGACGACCTTGCCCCGGGCGTGCTCAAGATGGTCAAGGTCTATCTGGCCGTGAAGCGCCGCATCCAGCCGGGCGACAAGATGGCCGGCCGTCACGGCAACAAGGGTGTGGTCTCGACCATCGTGCCGGTGGAAGACATGCCGTTCATGGCGGATGGTCGTCCGGTCGACATCGTGCTGAATCCACTCGGCGTGCCGTCGCGTATGAACATCGGGCAGATCCTCGAAACCCATCTCGGCTGGGCCGCGAAAGGTCTCGGCGAGAAGATCCGCAGGATGATCGAGGCGAACGAGAAAGCCGCGGAACTTCGCAAGTTCCTCGACACCATCTACAACCACGACAAGAAAGCACATGGCGAACGCGAGAAACTGTCGCAGTTGAACGACGCCGAGATTCTGGCGTTGTCGCGCAAGTTGACCGAAGGCGTGCCGATGGCGACGCCGGTGTTCGACGGTGCGGCCGAGTCGGAAATCAAGGCGATGCTGAAGCTCGCGGATCTGCCGGAGTCCGGACAGACCACGCTGTACGACGGTCGTACCGGCGAAGCCTTCGATCGCCAGGTCACCGTCGGCTACATGTACATGCTGAAGCTGAACCATCTCGTCGACGACAAGATGCATGCCCGTTCGACCGGTCCGTACTCGCTCGTCACCCAGCAGCCGCTGGGCGGCAAGGCGCAGTTCGGCGGCCAGCGCTTCGGCGAAATGGAAGTCTGGGCACTGGAAGCCTACGGCGCTGCGTACACCCTGCAGGAAATGCTCACGGTCAAGTCCGACGACGTCGGCGGTCGAAACCAGATGTACAAAAACATCGTCGACGGCAATCACGAGATGACCGCAGGCATGCCGGAATCCTTCAACGTGTTGGTGAAGGAAATCCGCTCGCTCGCGATCAATATCGAGTTGGAAGGCCAGTGAGCTTTAGGAGATTGATGCCATGAAAGATTTGCTCAACTTGTTCAACCAGCAGCGCCAGTCGCTCGACTTCGACTCGATCCGCATCGGCTTGTCATCGCCGGACCTGATCCGCTCGTGGTCGTTCGGCGAAGTGAAGAAGCCGGAAACCATCAACTACCGTACCTTCAAGCCGGAACGCGACGGCCTCTTCTGCGCCGCGATCTTCGGACCGATCAAGGACTACGAGTGCCTCTGCGGCAAGTACAAGCGCATGAAGCATCGCGGTGTGGTCTGCGAAAAGTGCGGCACGGAAGTGACGCTGGCCAAGGTGCGTCGCGAACGCATGGGCCACATTGAGCTGGCTTCGCCGACTGCGCATATCTGGTTCCTCAAGTCGCTGCCGTCGCGCATCGGCCTGATGCTGGACATGACCCTGCGCGACATCGAGCGCGTGCTGTACTTCGAAGCCTACGTCGTCACCGAGCCGGGCCTGACCTCGCTCGATCGCGGCCAGATCCTGTCCGAAGAACAGTACCTCCAGTCCGTCGAGGAGCACGGTGACGAGTTCGACGCCCGCATGGGCGCCGAGGCCGTGCACGAGCTGCTGAAGACGATTGACCTGAATGCCGAGCTCGTGCGCCTGCGCGAGGAGATGGGCAGCACGTCGTCGGAGACCAAGCTCAAGCGTCTGTCGAAGCGCATCAAGCTGATGGAAAGCTTCATCGATTCCGGCAATCGACCGGAATGGATGGTCATGACCGTGCTGCCGGTGCTGCCGCCTGATCTGCGCCCGCTGGTGCCGCTGGACGGTGGCCGCTTCGCGACTTCGGATCTGAACGATCTCTACCGCCGCGTGATCAACCGCAACAACCGCCTCAAGCGCCTGCTCGAACTCAATGCGCCGGACATCATCGTGCGCAACGAAAAACGCATGCTGCAGGAGTCGGTCGATGCGCTGATGGACAACGGTCGTCGCGGTCGTGCGATCACCGGCACGAACAAGCGTCCGCTGAAGTCGCTGGCCGACATGATCAAGGGCAAGCAAGGCCGCTTCCGCCAGAACCTGCTCGGCAAGCGCGTCGACTACTCCGGCCGCTCGGTCATCGTGGTCGGTCCGAAGCTGAAGCTGCACGAGTGCGGCCTGCCGAAGAAGATGGCGCTGGAGCTGTTCAAGCCCTTCATCTTCTCGAAGCTGCAGCTGCGTGGCCTTGCGACCACCATCAAGGCGGCCAAGAAGCTGGTCGAGCGCGAATCGGCCGAGGTCTGGGACATCCTCGAAGAGGTGATCCGCGAACATCCGGTCATGCTGAATCGTGCGCCGACCCTGCATCGCCTCGGTATCCAGGCGTTCGAGCCGGTGCTGATCGAAGGCAAGGCGATCCAGCTGCATCCGCTGGTCTGCACCGCGTTCAACGCGGACTTCGACGGTGACCAGATGGCCGTGCATGTGCCGCTGTCGATCGAAGCCCAGCTCGAAGCGCGCGCACTGATGATGTCGTCGAACAACATCCTGAGCCCGGCGAACGGCGAGCCGATCATCGTGCCGACCCAGGACGTCGTGCTCGGCCTGTACTACATGACCCGCGAACTCGTGAATGCGAAGGGCGAGGGCATGGTGTTCGCGAACATCAGCGAAGTGAAGCGCGCCTACGACAATCGCGCCGTCGCGCTGCACGCCAAGATCAAGGTGCGCCTGATGGACCCGGAAGGCACCCGCAGCGGCAAGCTGTCGATCGTGGAAACCACGGTCGGTCGTGCGCTGCTGGCGGAAATCCTGCCGGAAGGCATGCCGTTCGCGGTCATCAACCAGGATCTGACGAAGAAGAACATCTCGCGCCTGATCAATGCGTCGTATCGTACGCTCGGCCTGAAACAGACCGTCGTGTTCGCCGACCAGCTGATGTACACCGGCTTCGCTTATGCGACCCGCGCCGGCGTCTCGGTCGGCATCGACGACATGACGATCCCGCCGGAAAAGGCGCACATCGTCGGCGAAGCGGACAAGGAAGTGAAGGACATCCAGGAGCAGTTCGCTTCGGGTCTCGTCACTGCCGGCGAGCGCTACAACAAGGTCGTCGACATCTGGTCACGTGCGAACGAGCGCATCGCCAAGGCGATGATGGACACCATCGGCACGGAAAAGGTCGTCAACGCCAAGGGCGAGACGGTCAGCCAGAAGTCGATGAACTCGATCTACATCATGGCCGACTCCGGCGCGCGTGGTAGCGCGGCGCAGATCCGCCAGCTGGCCGGCATGCGCGGCCTCATGGCACGTCCGGACGGCTCGATCATCGAGACGCCGATCAAGGCGAACTTCCGCGAAGGCCTCGACGTGCTGCAGTACTTCATCTCGACCCACGGCGCCCGCAAGGGCCTCGCGGATACTGCACTGAAGACGGCGAACTCCGGCTACCTGACGCGTCGACTTGTCGACGTCGCGCAGGACGTGGTCATCACCGAAATCGACTGCGGTACCTACGGTGGCTTCACCATGTCGGCGATCGTCGAAGGTGGCGATGTGGTCGAACCGTTGCGCGATCGCGTGCTCGGTCGTGTCGTGGCCGAGGACGTGTACGCGCCGGGCAATGACGAGAAGCCGATCGTCGAGCGCAATTCGTTGCTCGACGAAAAGAGCGTCGAGCAGCTGGAAACGGCTGGCGTGCAGTCGATCAAGGTGCGCTCCACGATTACCTGCGAATCGCGCCACGGCGTCTGCGGCCATTGCTACGGACGCGATCTTGCGCGCGGCCATCTGGTCAATATCGGCGAAGCGGTGGGCGTGATTGCGGCGCAGTCGATCGGCGAGCCGGGTACCCAGCTCACGATGCGTACCTTCCATATCGGTGGTGCGGCATCGCGAGCAGCTGCGGTCGACAGCGTCCAGGTCAAGACGAATGGCTCGCTCAAGTTCAACAACGTCAAGACGGTGCAGCACGCCGCAGGCCACCTGGTCGCGGTCTCGCGTTCGGGCGAACTGTCGGTGATGGATGGCCATGGTCGCGAGCGCGAGCGTTATCGCGTTCCCTACGGCGCGACCATTGCGCTCAAGGACGGGGCGGCGGTGAAGGCCGGCCAGATCGTCGCGAACTGGGATCCGCATACCCATCCGATCGTGTCGGAAGTGGCCGGTACGTTGCGCTTCTCCGACTTCGTCGACGGTGTGACGGTGCAGGAGCAGATCGACGAGCTCACCGGCTTGCAGTCGGCCGTGGTGACCGATCCGAAGCGTCGCGGTTCCGCGGCGAAGGATTTGCGTCCGCTGGTTCGCCTCGAAGACAAGAAGGGCAAGGAGCTCAAGCTGCCCGGCACCGATATTCCGGCGCAGTATTTCCTGCCGCCGGGTGCGATCGTGTCGCTGCAGAATGGCGCCCAGGTCGGCGTCGGCGACGTCGTCGCGCGTATCCCGCAGGAAACCTCGAAGACGCGCGACATTACCGGCGGTCTGCCGCGTGTGGCCGACTTGTTCGAGGCGCGCAAGCCGAAGGAGCCGGCGATCCTCGCGGAGCGCACCGGCATCATCAGCTTCGGCAAGGACACCAAGGGCAAGCAGCGCCTGATCATCACCGACCGATGGCGAGGAGCACGAAGAGCTGATCCCGAAGTACCGCCAGATCATCGTGTTCGAAGGCGAACACGTGGAGAAGGGCGAGACGATCGTGGACGGCGAGCCGAATCCGCAAGACATCCTGCGCCTCAAGGGCGTGGAGCCGCTGGCCGAGTACCTGACCCGCGAAATCCAGGACGTTTATCGTTTGCAGGGCGTCAAGATCAACGACAAGCACATCGAGACGATCATTCGCCAGATGTTGCGCAAGGTTGAAATCTCGGATGGCGGTGATACCCGTTATCTGCGCAACGAGCAGACCGACCGTGTCCGTGTGCTCGACGAGAACGCCCGTGCGCGCACCCGCAACGAGCGGACGGCGACGTACGAACCGGTGTTGCTGGGTATCACCAAGGCCTCTCTGGCGACGGAATCCTTCATTTCGGCGGCCTCCTTCCAGGAAACCACGCGTGTCCTGACCGAAGCGGCGGTTCGCGGTACGCGAGACACCTTGCGCGGGCTGAAGGAAAACGTTATCGTTGGGCGCTTGATTCCTGCCGGTACCGGCTTGGCTTACCACGCGAAACGTCGCGCGGCGAATGCCGGCCTCACTGAAGCCGAGTTGGATTCGTTCCGTGGTTCGTCCAGCGTGACGTTTGCGGAACCCCTCGCGGAAGACGGCGGTTCAGACGAGGCTTAAGGCCCGTTAAACATACGAAATGAGGTGCAGGAAGCACCTCGTGTTCGCGGCCAAGGATGGTAGTGGTGTCGTTGACAGCTAGGTTAACTGGCTGTTAAAGTCTCAAAGCTGACAGGTCGGCTGGTGCCGGCCTGTCTCTCGTTTCTCAGGACTCTTTCACATGGCGACGATCAACCAGTTGGTGCGCACTGCGCGCCGTCCGAAAACCTACAAGAGCGCATCGCCGGCCCTGGCGAGCTGCCCGCAGCGTCGTGGCGTCTGCACCCGCGTCTACACGACGACCCCGAAGAAGCCGAATTCGGCACTTCGCAAGGTCGCCAAGGTCCGCCTCACGAACGGCTTTGAAGTGATCAGCTACATCGGTGGCGAAGGCCACAATCTGCAGGAGCACTCGGTCGTTCTGATCCGCGGTGGTCGTGTCAAGGACCTGCCGGGTGTGCGTTACCACACCGTGCGCGGCTCGCTCGATGCCTCCGGCGTCGCCAAGCGTCGCCAGGGTCGTTCGAAGTACGGCGCCAAGCGCCCGAAATCCTAAACTCCAGTCTGGGTTGAATTCTTATGTCGCGTAAAGGCTCTACTCCGCAGCGCACCCTGCTTCCCGATCCCAAGCACGGGAGCGAGACGATCGCGCGCTTCATCAACATGATCATGAAAAGCGGCAAGAAGTCGACCGCCGAAGGCATCGTCTATGGTGCGCTTGACGTGATCGGTGAAAAGAATGCGGACGCGCTCGCGCTCGTCGACAAGGCGCTGAGCAATGTCTCACCGGCGGTCGAAGTGAAGTCGCGCCGCGTCGGTGGTGCGACCTATCAGGTTCCGGTTGAAGTCCGTCCGGCCCGCCGCATGGCGTTGGCCATGCGCTGGACCATCGACGCTGCGCGCAAGCGTGGTGAAACGTCGATGCCGCGCAAGCTTGCAGGCGAGCTGATCGATGCGGCGGAAAGCCGCGGCGGCGCCGTCAAGAAGCGTGAAGAAACTCATCGTATGGCCGAAGCTAACAAAGCTTTCGCGCACTACCGCTGGTAATCGGACAGGACTCAGACAATGGCGCGCATTACGCCCATCGATCGTTATCGCAACTTCGGCATCATGGCTCACATCGATGCTGGCAAGACGACCACGACCGAACGCATCCTGTTCTACACCGGGGTGAACCACAAAATCGGCGAAGTCCATGACGGCGCCGCGACGATGGACTGGATGGAGCAAGAGCAGGAACGCGGCATCACGATCACGTCCGCTGCGACGACCTGCTTCTGGGCGGGCATGGACAAGTCCATGCAGCAGCACCGGTTCAACATCATCGATACGCCCGGTCACGTCGACTTCACCATTGAAGTCGAGCGTTCCTTGCGCGTGCTTGATGGTGCGGTGTTCGTGCTGTGCGCCGTCGGTGGTGTCCAGCCGCAGTCGGAAACGGTGTGGCGCCAGGCCAACAAGTATTCGGTGCCGCGTCTTGCGTTCGTCAACAAGATGGACCGTACCGGTGCGAACTTCTCCAAGGTCGTCGATCAGCTGAAGTCGCGCCTGAACGCGTATCCGGTTCCGATGCAGTTGCCGATCGGTGCGGAAGACAGCTTCGAGGGCGTGATCGATCTGCTCAAGATGAAAGCGATCATCTGGGACATGTCGAATCAGGGCACGACCTTCACTTATGGCGAAGTGCCCGCCGGCATGCTCGATGACGCCAAGAAGGCTCGCGAGTTCATGATGGAAGCGGCCGCCGAATCGTCGGAAGTCCTGATGAACAAGTATCTCGAAGAGGGTGACCTCTCCGAGGAAGAGATCATGGGCGGCATTCGTGCTCGCACCTTGACCTGCGACATCATCCCGATGTTTTGCGGCACCGCCTTCAAGAACAAGGGCGTGCAGGCCATGCTCGATGCGGTCATCCATTTCCTGCCGTCACCCGCCGACCGTCCGCCGGTTCGCGGTCTCGACGAGAACGACAAGGAAGCGACCCGTACGCCGGGCGACAAGGAGCCGTTCTCGGCGCTTGCGTTCAAGATCATGACCGACCCGTTCGTCGGATCGCTGACGTTCTTCCGTGTCTATTCGGGCACGCTGAATGCGGGTGACCAGGTGTACAACCCGGTCAAGTCGAAGAAGGAGCGCATCGGCCGCATCCTGCAGATGCATGCCAATCAGCGCGACGAGATCAAGGAAGTGCTGGCGGGCGACATCGCTGCGGCGGTGGGTCTGAAAGACGTCACCACTGGCGACACGCTGTGTGCGCAAGATCACGTCATCACCCTGGAGCGCATGATCTTCCCGGAACCCGTCATTTCGATGGCGGTGGAGCCGAAGACCAAGTCGGATCAGGAAAAGATGGGCATTGCGCTGGGCCGTCTCGCTCAGGAAGATCCGTCGTTCCGCGTGCGAACCGATGAAGAATCGGCTCAGACGATCATTTCGGGCATGGGTGAACTCCATCTCGAAATCCTCGTCGATCGCATGAAGCGCGAATTCAACGTCGAGGCCAATGTTGGCAAGCCGCAGGTCGCCTATCGTGAAGCAATCCGCAAAGCGGTGCGTCAGGAAGGCAAGTTCGTGCGCCAGTCGGGCGGTCGTGGCCAATACGGTCACATTGTCATCGAGATGGAGCCGATGGAACGCGGTGGCGGTTACCTCTTCGAAAATGCCATCGTCGGTGGCGTGGTTCCGAAGGAGTACGTGACTGCGGCCGACAAGGGCATCCAGGAAGCCATCAAGAACGGCGTGCTCGCCGGGTTCCCGGTGGTTGACGTCAAGATCCGCGCGGTCGACGGCTCGTACCACGATGTCGACTCGAACGAAATGGCATTCAAGGTGGCCGGCTCGATGGCCTTCAAGGAAGCGTTCCACAAAGCGAATCCGGCTTTGCTGGAACCGATCATGAAGGTCGAGGTGGTGACGCCGGAAGACTACATGGGCGACGTGATGGGCGACCTGAGTCGTCGACGCGGCATCCTGCAGGGTTCGGATGACACGCCGTCGGGCAAGGTCATCAACGCGATGGTTCCGCTCGGCGAGATGTTCGGCTACGCCACTTCTATGCGTTCGATGTCGCAGGGTCGCGCCACTTTCACGATGGAATTCGATCACTACGCCGAAGCGCCGAACAACATCGCTGAATCCGTGATCAAGAAAAACGCCTGATCCACTTTCATTTCGACTTTCAATTCTTAAGGGTTTGCAGTCATGGCAAAGGGTAAATTCGAACGCACCAAGCCGCACGTGAACGTGGGCACGATTGGTCACGTGGATCACGGCAAGACGACGCTGACGGCGGCGCTGACGAAGGTCGGCGCGGAGCGTTTGGTGGCGAGTTCAAGGCATACGACCAGATCGACGCGGCGCCGGAAGAGAAGGCGCGCGGGATCACGATCTCGACGGCGCACGTGGAATATGAATCGCCGAACCGTCATTACGCGCACGTGGATTGCCCGGGCCATGCGGACTACGTGAAGAACATGATCACGGGTGCGGCGCAGATGGACGGCGCGATCCTGGTGTGCTCGGCGGCGGATGGTCCGATGCCGCAGACGCGCGAACACATTCTGCTGGCGCGTCAGGTCGGCGTGCCGTACATCGTGGTCTTCCTGAACAAGGCGGACATGGTGGACGACGCCGAGTTGCTGGAGCTGGTCGAGATGGAAGTCCGGGACCTGCTGAGCAAGTACAACTTCCCGGGCGACGACACGCCGATCATCAAGGGTTCGGCGCTGAAGGCGCTGGAAGGTGATCAGAGCGAAATCGGCGTGCCGGCGATCATCAAGCTGGTGGAAGCGCTGGACAGCTACATTCCGGAGCCGAAGCGCGACGTGGACAAGCCGTTCCTGATGCCGGTCGAAGACGTGTTCTCGATTTCGGGTCGTGGCACGGTGGTGACGGGTCGTATCGAGCGCGGCATCATCAAGGTGGGCGAGGAAATCGAAATTGTCGGTATTCGTCCGACGACGAAGACGACGGTGACGGGCGTCGAGATGTTCCGCAAGCTGCTGGATCAGGGTCAGGCGGGCGACAATGCCGGTCTGCTGCTGCGCGGCACGAAGCGCGAGGACATCGAGCGCGGTCAGGTCATCTGCAAGCCGGGCACGATCACGCCGCACACGAAGTTCGAGGCTGAGGTGTACGTGTTGTCGAAGGAAGAGGGCGGTCGTCATACGCCGTTCTTCCGCGGCTACCGTCCGCAGTTCTACTTCCGTACGACGGACGTGACGGGTGCGTGCGAGCTGCCGGAAGGCGTGGAGATGGTGATGCCGGGCGACAACACCAAGATGGTGGTGACGCTGATTCACCCGATCGCGATGGAAGAAGGCCTGCGTTTCGCGATCCGCGAAGGCGGCCGTACCGTCGGCGCCGGCGTCGTCGCCAAGGTCCTCGTTTAAACATCGATTGAAATTCACGAGCATCGCGGGGTGTGCGCGCCCCGCGGTCCGTCAACAAGAAGGACACGGCAATGGCAGACCAGAAAATCCGAATTCGTCTCAAGGCTTTCGATCACCGCTTGATCGACAAGTCCGCGAGCGAAATCGTCGAAACCGCGAAGCGTACCGGCGCGCAAGTGCACGGTCCGATTCCGCTTCCGACGAAGATCGAGCGTTACACCGTGCTGGTCTCGCCGCACGTGGACAAGGACGCGCGTGATCAGTACGAGACCCGTACCCACAAACGCGTTCTGGATATTGTCGATCCCAACGACAAGACCGTAGATGCGCTGATGAAGCTTGACCTCGCCGCTGGCGTGGACGTCCAGATCAAGCTGTATTAAAGCGCCGCAATTAGGACAGGAACATGAGTATCGGTTTGGTAGGCCGCAAATGCGGCATGACGCGAGTCTTCACGGAAGACGGTGTGTCGGTACCGGTGACGCTGATTGAAGCATCACCGAACCGCATCACCCAGGTGAAGACCAAAGAAACGGATGGCTATTCGGCGATCCAGGTGACGGCTGGCAAGAAGCGCGCTGCGCTTGTGACCAAGCCGTTGGCTGGCCATTACGCCAAGGCCAAGGTCGAGGCCGGTCGCGGTCTCTGGGAATTCCGCGTGGACGATGCGCAGATCGGCAGTTTTGCCGTCGGCGCAGAGCTCAAGGCGGACGAGTTGTTCAAGGTCGGCCAGGCGGTGGATGTCGCCGGCGTGACCAAGGGCAAGGGTTTCCAGGGCACGATCAAGCGCCACCACTTCACGATGGGCGACGCGACGCACGGTAACTCGTTGTCGCATCGTTCGCCGGGCTCCATCGGCCAGCGCCAGACGCCGGGTCGAGTGTTTCCTGGCAAGAAGATGTCCGGCCACATGGGTGCGATCAACCAGACTTCGATGAATCTCGAAGTGGTCCGCATCGACGCAGAGCGCGGTCTGATCGCGATCCGCGGTGCGGTGCCGGGTGCTCCGGGCGGCGACGTGATCGTGCGTCCCGCGGCCAAGGCCGCGAAGTAAGGAGCCCAGACATGGAACTGAATATCATTGACAGCAAGCAGCCGCTGAGCGTCTCCGACGACGTGTTCGGTCGCGAGTACAAGCAGGACCTGATCCATCAGGTCGTGAACGCGTTCCGCGCCGCCGGCCGTTCCGGCACCAAGGCGCAGAAGTCGCGTTCGGATCTGTCGGGTACGACCAAGAAGTTCAAGAAGCAGAAGGGCGGCGGTGCGCGTCACGGCGACTACCGCGCTCCGATCTTCGTGGGCGGTGGCCGTGCCTTTGCCGCGCGTCCGCGCAGCTTCGAGCAGAAGATCAACCGCAAGATGTACCGCGGTGCGATCGCCTCGATTCTGTCGGAGCTGGCGCGCACGGGTCGTCTCAAGGTCGTCGAGAATTTCGATCTCGATGCGCCGAAGACCAAGCAGCTGTACGCCAAGATCGAGTCGCTCGGTGGTGGCAAGACGCTGATCGTTACCGAGGCCGGTAGCCAGAACCTGTTCCTCGCCGCACAGAACCTGCCGTATGTCGGCGTGGTCGATGTCGCTGGCCTGAATCCGGTGGACCTGGTTTACGCCGACAACGTCGTGATGACCGTCGACACGGTCAAGAAGGTCGAGGAGTGGCTGGCATGAGCAACGAACGTCTGTTGCAGGTGCTGCGCGCGCCGCTCGTTTCCGAGAAGAGCGCCCGCATCCAGGAAAGCGCCAACCAGTACGTCTTCGAGGTTGCATCCACCGCAACCAAGGCCGACGTCAAGATGGCAGTTGAAGAATTGTTCAAGGTCAATGTCAAGGCGGTCAACGTCTTGAACGTCAAGGGCAAGACCAAGGCGTTCAAGGGTCGACTCGGTGGTCGCGGTGGTTTCCGCAAGGCGTACGTAAGCCTTGCCGAAGGCCAAACGATCGACATCGTGGCCAAGGCCTGAGGTAAGCGAACATGGCACTGATTACATTCAAGCCGACTTCGGCAGGCCGCCGCCAAATGGTGCGCGTGTCCACGCCGGGATTGCACAAGGGCGGCCCGCTGGCCGCACTGACCGAGTCGCAGGGCAAGACTGGCGGCCGCAACAACCACGGCCGCATCACCACCCGTCACAAGGGTGGTGGTCACAAGCAGAATTATCGCGTCATCGATTTCAAGCGTGACAAGGAAGGCATCGCCTGCCGCGTCGAGCGCATCGAATATGATCCGAACCGCACGGCGCACATCGCGCTGGTTTGCTACGCCGACGGTGAGCGTCGCTACATCATCTCGCCGAAGGGCCTGAAGGTGAACGACCAACTGGTGGCGGGCAAGGATGCGCCGATCAAGGTCGGCAACTCGTTGCCGCTGATCAACATTCCGGTCGGTACCACGGTGCACTGCATCGAAATGCGTCCTGGCAAGGGCGCGCAGTTGGCGCGTTCGGCCGGTGCCGGCGCCCAGCTGATCGCGCGCGACCAGGGTTATGCGACGCTGCGTCTTCGTTCCGGTGAAATGCGCAAGGTTCCTTCGGACTGCCGCGCAACGATCGGCGAAGTCGGCAACGACGAACACAACCTGCGCAAGATCGGCAAGGCCGGTGCACAGCGCTGGCGCGGCATCCGCCCGACCGTTCGCGGTGCGGCGATGAACCCGGTCGACCATCCGCACGGCGGTGGTGAGGCCCGCGCCGGTCAGGGTAACCCGCATCCGGTCAGCCCGTGGGGCATGCCGACCAAGGGTTACAAGACCCGCAAGAACAAGCGCACGCAGCGCTTCATTGTCCGCGATCGCAGGGGTTAATCGACCATGCCACGTTCACTCAAGAAAGGTCCCTTCGTGGACCTGCATCTGGCGAAGAAGGTTGATACCGCTGTCGCCACCAGCAGCAAGCGTCCGATCAAGACCTGGTCGCGTCGCTCGATGATCCTGCCGGACATGGTCGGCCTGACGATTGCCATTCATAACGGCAAGGCGCACGTGCCGGTGTTGGTCAACGAGAACATGGTCGGGCACAAGCTCGGCGAGTTCGCAGTGACCCGCACCTTCAAGGGCCACGGCGGCGACAAGAAGTCGGGTAAATAAGGAGCGATGATCATGGAAGCCAAAGCCATTCACCGTACCGCCCGCATTTCGCCGCAGAAGGCGCGCCTGGTCGCAGACCAGGTGCGTGGCCTGCCGGTTGGTCGCGCCACCAACATCCTGACGTTCAGCACCAAGAAGGCTGCGCAGATCGTCAGGAAGGTGCTGCAGTCCGCCATTGCGAACGCAGAAAACAACCAGGGCGCCGATATCGACGAACTGAAGGTCACCCAGATCTTCGTCGACGAAGGCCCGACCATGAAGCGCATGCATGCCCGAGCAAAGGGCCGCGGTACGCGCATTATCAAACGCACGAGCCACATCACTGTGGTCGTGGGTTCCGGCAAGTAAGCGAGGACGACGATGGGTCACAAAGTTCATCCCACCGGCATCCGCCTTGGTATCTCCAAGGACTGGAATTCGACCTGGTATTCGGGCAAGAAAGACTTCGCCGCCTACCTTGCTGCCGACCTGAAAGTTCGTGAAATGCTGCGTACGCGCCTGGCTGCTGCCGGAATCTCGCGCATCCAGATCGAGCGTCCGGCCAAGACGGCGCGCGTCACCATCCACACGGCCCGTCCGGGTGTGGTGATCGGCAAGAAGGGCGAGGACATCGAGAAGCTGCGCAAGGACGTATCCGACATGATGGGCGTTCCGACGCACATCAATGTGTCGGAAGTCCGTAAGCCGGAACTCGATGCCCAGCTCGTGGCGGAATCGATCGCCCAGCAGCTCGAGCGCCGCATCATGTTCCGCCGCGCGATGAAGCGTTCGGTCGGCAACGCGATGCGCCTCGGCGCACTCGGCATCAAGGTCAATGTCGCGGGTCGCTTGAACGGTGCCGAAATCGCCCGGACCGAGTGGTACCGCGAGGGCCGGGTGCCGCTGCACACGCTGCGTGCCGACATCGATTACGGTTTTGCCCAGGCCAAGACGACCTACGGCATCATCGGCATCAAGACCTGGATCTACAAGGGCGACGTCTTTGACCTCGCCGCGGCGACGGCTGAAGCAGCCAATGCCGACAAGAATGAGCGCAACGAGCGTTCGGAGCGTCCGAGCCGCGAGCGCGGCGATCGTCAGGATCGCGGCGACCGTGGTGACCGTGGCGACCGCTCGGGCCGGGGAGCTTAATCATGCTGCAACCATCCCGAACCAAGTACCGCAAGGTATTCAAGGGCCGCAACCGCGGACTCTCGCACAATGGTGCGAACGTCAGTTTCGGTGAATACGGTCTGAAGGCGACGACTCATGGTCACCTGACCGCTCGCCAAATCGAGGCCGGTCGTCGTACAATCTCCCGCTTCGTCAAGCGTGGCGGAAAGCTCTGGATCCGAATCTTCCCGGACAAGCCGATCTCGCGCAAACCGATTGAAGTCCGCATGGGCAGCGGCAAGGGCGGCGTGGAATTCTGGGTCGCGGTGATCGCGCCCGGTCGCGTCCTTTACGAGATGGAAGGTGTACCCGAAGCCACGGCGCGCGAAGCGTTCCGTCTGGCCGCGGCCAAGCTTTCCGTTCAGACCACCTTCGTGACGCGTACGGTGCGCTAATGGATATCAAGAAGCTTCGCGATAAATCAGCCGCCGACCTGGAAAAGCACGTCGGCGATCTGCGCAAGGAACAGTTCAATCTGCGCATGCAGCGCGGTACCGGTCAGCTCGCGCACCCGCACGAGATCAAGCGTGTGCGTCGAGAGATCGCCCGCACGAAGACCGTGCTCGGCGAGAAGAAGTGAGACGAACGTCATGACTGATACCAAGAAAGCGCTGCGCACGATCGAAGGTCGTGTGGTCAGCAACAAGATGCAGAAGACCGTGACGGTGGTGATCGAACGCCAGATGTCGCACTCGCTGTACGGCAAGGCCCTGCGTCGCACGACCAAGGTCCATGCCCACGACGAGAACAGCCAGTGCCAGGAAGGCGACAAGGTCCGCATTGCAGAATGCGCGCCACTGTCGAAGACCAAGAACTGGCGTGTCGTGGAAGTCGTCGAGCGCGCAGGCTGAGGAGCTAGAACACCATGATCCAGATGCAATCCCATCTCGCGGCAGCCGACAACAGTGGCGCACGCGAACTGATGTGTATCAAGGTGCTCGGCGGCTCGAAGCGTCGTTATGCCGGCATTGGCGACATCATCAAGGTGTCGATCAAGGACGCCATTCCGCGTGGCAAGGTCAAGAAGGGCGAGGTCTATGACGCCGTGGTCGTGCGTACCCGCAAGGGTGTGCGCCGTCCGGATGGTTCGCTGATCCGCTTCGATGGCAATGCCGCCGTCCTGCTCAACAACAAGCTCGAGCCGATCGGCACGCGCATCTTCGGACCCGTGACTCGCGAACTTCGCAGCGAACGGTTCATGAAGATCGTTTCGCTGGCGCCTGAAGTGCTCTGAGGGACTCGCCATGAATCGCATCAAGAAAGGTGATCAGGTTCTCGTGATCACCGGCAAGAACAAGGGTCAGAAAGGTGAAGTGCTGCGCGTTGTCGAAGACAAGGTCGTGGTCCAGAACATCAACCTGATCAAGCGCCACACGAAGCCGAACCCGCAGCTCAACCAGCCGGGCGGCATCATCGAGCGCGAAGCACCGATTCACGTCTCGAACGTGATGCTCCTGAACACCGTCTCCGGAAAGGGCGAACGCGTCGGTTTCAAGACGCTGGACGATGGCCGCAAGGTCCGCGTCTTCCGCAAGTCCGGCGAAATGGTGGACGCATAAGGAATCACCATGGCTATCACTCGCTTTGAAAAGCATTACAAGGAAGTCGTCGTTCCGCAGCTGACCGAGAAGTTCGGCTACAAGAACCCGATGCAGGTCCCGCGCCTCACCAAGATCACGCTGAACATGGGCGTGGGTGAAGCTGCTGCCAACAAGAAGGTGTTGGACAACGCCCTCGACGACATGACCAAGATCGCGGGCCAGAAGCCGGTCTCGACCAAGGCTCGTGTTTCGGTCGCGACGTTCAAGATCCGTGATGGTTGGCCGATCGGCGCCAAGGTCACGCTGCGTCGTGCCCACATGTTCGAATTCCTGGATCGTCTGATCACCATCGCGCTGCCGCGCGTCCGTGACTTCCGCGGTGTCAGTGGTCGCGCCTTCGATGGCCGCGGCAACTACAACTTCGGCATCAAGGAACAGATCATTTTCCCGGAAATCAACTTCGACGCCATCGACGCGCTGCGCGGCATGGACATCGCGATCACCACGACCGCGAAGTCCGATGCAGAAGCCAAGGCGCTGCTCGAAGGCTTCAAGTTCCCGTTCCGCAACTAATCAGAGCCGAGAGACATTCATGGCCAAGACCTCAATGGTCAACCGCGACATCAAGCGCGCTAAGACCGTTAAGAAGTACGCTGCCAAGCGTACCGAACTGAAGCGTCAGTCGATTGATCCGAAGCTCTCGCATGACGAGCGGATGGATGCGATCCAGAAGCTTCAGAAGTTGCCACGCGACGCGAGTCCGTGCCGTCAGCGCAATCGTTGCGAACTATCGGGACGTTCGCGCGGCGTGTATCGCAAGTTCGGCCTTGGCCGCAACAAGCTCCGCGAAGCCACCATGCGTGGCGACGTTCCGGGTCTGCGCAAGGCCAGCTGGTAAGTCCCTTCCACAATCGGTACCGGATATCGGTGCTATCTCACGGAGTTTCATCCCATGAGCATGACTGATCCTATCGCCGACATGTTCACCCGCATCCGCAACGGTCTCGCGATCGGCAAGGTGTCGGTGAAAATGCCGGCTTCAAAGGTCAAGTTGGCAATCGCCAAAGTCCTCAAAGACGAGGGCTACATCAACGACGTCGCCGTGCGCGACCTCGAAGGTGGCAAGAAAGAACTCGACATCGCGCTGCGCTATTACCTGGGCAAGCCGGCCATCGACCGCATCCAGCGCGTCAGCAAGCCCGGCCTGCGCCAGTACCGCGGCAAGGACGAACTGCCGACCGTGCTCAACGGTCTCGGTGTGTCCATCGTTTCCACCTCGTCCGGCATCATGACCGACGCGCAGGCTCGCGCGAAGGGCCTGGGCGGCGAAGTCATCTGCCTCGTGGCCTAAGGAGAGAACCCCATGTCACGAGTAGCCAAGAAACCGATCGCGCTCGCCAAGGGCGTCGAATGCTCCGTCGCCGGTGACGTCGTCACGGTCAAGGGTCCGAAAGGCACGCTGACCACCGCGCGCCCGGCCAACGTGAACGTCAAGATCGACAATGGTGTCGTCACCCTGGCCGCCGAAGGCGACCATATGGCGATGGCGGGCACGCTGCGTGCGCTGCTGAGCAACATGGTGTCCGGTGTCGCCAACGGCTTCGAGCGCAAGCTTGAGTTGGTTGGCGTCGGTTACCGCGCTGCGATGCAGGGCAAGGACCTGAACCTTTCGCTCGGATTCTCGCACCCGGTGCTGTTCACCGCGCCTGCGGGCATCACGATCGAAACGCCGACCCAGACGGAAATCGTCATCAAGGGTGCGGACAAGCAGGTCGTGGGCCAGGCTGCAGCAAAGATCCGCGCCTTCCGTCCGCCGGAACCCTACAAGGGCAAGGGCGTTCGTTACTCCGGCGAGAAGATCACGCTGAAAGAAGCGAAGAAAGCGTAATCGCGGGCCGACTGAGGATACCCACCATGGACAAGAATATTTCCCGTCTGCGCCGCGCCAAGAAGACGCGCGCACACATCCGCACTCTCGCTGTCGCGCGCCTGTCGGTGCATCGCTCCAGCCAGCATCTTTACGCCCAGGTCTTCACGGCCGACGGCAAGGTGGTGGCGGTCGCGAACACGCTTCAGGACGACGTCATCGCCGGAGTCAAAGGCACGAAGAACAAGGCCGCCGCGGCGGCCGTCGGCAAGGCCATCGCGGAACGCGCGAAAGCCGCCGGCATCGAATCGGTCGCTTTCGACCGTTCGGGATTCCTGTATCACGGCCGCATTGCGGCGCTCGCTGATGCCGCTCGCGAGGGCGGTCTGAAGTTCTAAGCACTACGTTTCAACCACAACTCCAAGCGGCCCAGCCGCAAATCATGCCGCCGCGCCTCGTGCGCGGCGAGCCACAGGTGAGATATGAGCAACAACGATCGTGAACAGGGTGACGGCCTCCAAGAGAAGCTGATCGCCGTGAATCGTGTGGCCAAGACCGTGAAGGGTGGCCGCCAGATGAGCTTTACGGCGCTGACCGTCGTCGGCGATGGTGAAGGTCGCGTCGGTCTCGGTTACGGCAAGGCGCGTGAAGTGCCGGCTGCGATCGCGAAGGCGATGGACCGCGCCCGCAAGGCGATGGTCAAGGTGTCGTTGAAGAACGGCACGCTGCAGTATGCGGTCAAGGCCAACCATGGTGCGGCGCGCGTGTTCATGCAGCCTGCCTCCGATGGTACCGGCGTGATCGCCGGCGGCGCGATGCGCGCCGTGTTTGAAGTCGTCGGTGTGCGCAACGTGCTGGCCAAGGCGGTCGGTTCGCGCAATCCGATCAATCTCGTGCGTGCCACGATCAAGGGCCTGCAGGCGATCCAGTCGCCGGCCGACATCGCGGCGAAGCGCGGCAAGAAGCTTGCAGACCTGGTGCCGAGCCATGACTAATAAATCCGAATCGACTGTCACCGTCCGTCTCGTCAAGAGCACGAACAGCTGCCCCTGGATCCATCGCCTGAGCGTCAAGGCGCTTGGCCTCGGCAAGCTCAACAGCGTTCGTACCCTCAAGGACTCACCGCAGGTACGTGGCCTGATCAACAAGGTCAACTACCTCGTCCGCGTCGAAAACTGATCGCCGCGTAGCACAGGAGATATCTCATGCGTCTCAACACCATCAAACCCGCCGCCGGCGCGCGCACCGTGCGCACCCGCGTCGGTCGCGGTATCGGCTCCGGCCTCGGCAAGACGGCCGGCCGCGGTCACAAGGGTTCGTATGCCCGTACCGGCAAAGGCAAGATCAAGCCGGGCTTCGAAGGCGGCCAGATGCCGATCCAGCGTCGTCTGCCCAAGGTCGGTTTCCGATCGAAGCTCAAGGCCGACACTGCCGAGATCCGTCTGTATCAGCTGGAACAGCTGAAGGACACGACGGTTGATCTGGCTACGCTGATTGCCGCCAATCTGATCGATGCCCGCGCCAAGAAGTGCAAGGTCGTCGCCAAGGGCGAAATCAAGCGTGCCTACACGCTCAAGGGTCTGCTCGCCACCGCCGGCGCCAAGTCGGCGATCGAAGCGGCCGGCGGCAAAATGGAGTAAGGCGTGGCGAATCCCTCGGCACCAGCGCAGGGCCCACTCGCGAATCTCGGTCGCATGACCGAGCTTCGTGATCGCTTGATCTTTGTCGTCCTCGCGATGATCGTGTTCCGCCTCGGCACGTTCGTGCCGGTGCCGGGCGTGAATCCGCAAGCGATGACGCAGCTCATGGAAAGCCAGGGCGGCACCATCCTCGACATGTTCAACATGTTCTCCGGCGGTGCGCTTGAGCGCCTGTCGGTCTTCGCGTTGAACGTCGTCCCCTACATCTCGGCCTCGATCATCGTGCAGTTGCTTGCGACGATGGTTCCGTCGATGCAGGCGTGGCGCAAGGAAGGCGAGTCGGGTCGTCGCAAGATTTCCCAGTTGACGCGCTACGGCGCCGTTGGCCTGGCGGCGTTCCAGGCTTTTGGTGTCGCCATCGCGTTGCAGAGCCAGACCACGGCAGCCGGCGGCTTTCCCGTTGTCGTTGCGCCCGGTCCGGCCTTCGTCATCAGTGCAGTGATCGGACTGACGGCGGGCACTTTGTTCCTGATGTGGCTGGGTGAGCAGATCACCGAGCGCGGCATCGGCAATGGCATCTCGCTGATCATCTTCGCCGGCATTGTCGCCGGTCTGCCGAGTGCGGTCGGCCTGATGCTCAAGCAGCTCGCGTCGAGCGAGATGAGCATCTTCGTCGGTTTGGGCGTGTTGGCCGTGGTCGTTGCGGTCGTCGCCTTCATCGTCTACATGGAACGCGCGCAACGCCGCATCGCGGTGAACTACGCGCGGCGCATGGGTGGGTCCCGCGCTTACAACAACCAAAGCTCGCACTTGCCGCTGAAGATCAACATGTCGGGTGTCATTCCGGCGGTGTTCGCCTCGTCCTTCATCATGTTCCCCGCGACCATTGCGTCGATGGGTGGCCTGTCGTCGGTCAGCTGGCTGAACCACATGTCGATGATGCTGCGCCCCGGCGAACCGCTGTACATGATCGTGTTTGCGGTCCTGATCATCGTGTTCTCGTTCTTCTACACCGCCATGGTGTTCAATTCGGCGGAAACCGCCGAAAACCTGAAGAAGTCGGGTGCGTTGATTCCGGGCATTCGTCCCGGCAAGGCCACGGCGGACTACGTCGATGGCGTGATGACCCGGCTGACTGGTATCGGTGCCCTGTATCTGGTCTCGGTCTGCCTGTTGCCCTCGATCCTGCAGACCAGCTGGAACGTACCCTTCTATTTCGGCGGTACCTCGCTGCTGATCGTGGTCGTCGTGGTGATGGATTTCACCGCACAGATCCAGGCGCACCTGGTGTCGTCGCAGTACGAGAGTCTGCTGAAGAAGGCCAACCTCAAGAACTACGGTCGCAGCGGTATTACCCGCTGAGGCAACTGCACAGGATGTGCGGGTCGCTACTGGCGCTGCCGGTGGGGCGATGATCTATGTATAATGTTGAGTTCCCTGCGCTAACAGTTTTGGAGAAGACGCGATGGCGCGTATCGCCGGTGTGAATATTCCGGTCCACAAGCATGCGTGGATCGGCTTGCAAAGCATTTTCGGGATCGGCCGATCCCGTTCGAAGAAGGTCTGTGCGTCCGCTGGCCTGGATCCGACGACGAAGGTCAAGGATCTGACGGACACCCAGGTGGAACGACTCCGTCAGGAAGTCGCCAAGTTCACGGTCGAAGGCGACCTGCGCCGAGAAGTCGGCATCAGCATCAAGCGCCTGCAGGATCTCGGTTGCTACCGTGGCCTGCGTCATCGTCGTGGTCTGCCGGTGCGCGGACAGCGCACGCGAACCAATGCGCGCACGCGCAAGGGTCCGCGCAAGGCGATCAAGAAGTAATCGACCCGGGACCCCATCATGAATGCCAAGACTCAAGCGGCTGCAAAGCCCAAGAAGAAGGTCAAGCGCGTCGTCACCGACGGCATCGCGCATGTCCAGGCTTCGTTCAACAACACCATCATCACGATCACCGATCGCCAGGGCAATGCCTTGTCGTGGGCGACCTCCGGTGGCGCCGGTTTCCGCGGTTCGCGCAAGTCCACGCCGTTCGCGGCGCAGGTTGCCGCCGAGAAGGCCGGTCGTGCGGCGCTCGACTACGGACTGAAGTCCGTTGAAGTGCGCATCAAGGGCCCCGGCCCGGGCCGCGAATCTGCGGTTCGTGCTCTCAATGCCCTCGGCTACAAGGTGTCGAACATCATCGACATCACGCCGATCCCGCACAACGGCTGCCGTCCGCCGAAGAAGCGTCGCGTCTAAGGAAGAATTGCCATGGCTCGTTATATCGGTCCTACCTGCAAGCTCGCGCGTCGTGAAGGCGCCGACCTCAGTCTCAAGAGCCCGGCGCGTGCGCTGGATTCGAAGTGCAAGCTCGAACAGAAGCCCGGCCAGCATGGTGCTGCCAAGAAGGGCAAGATGTCCGACTACGCCGTCCAGCTTCGCGAGAAGCAGAAGGTGAAGCGCATCTACGGTCTGCTCGAACGTCAGTTCCGTCTGTACTACGCGAAAGCGTCGAACCAGAAGGGCGCCACGGGTGAAAATCTGCTGCGCCTGCTGGAAAGCCGTCTCGACAACGTCGTGTTCCGCATGGGTTTCGCGGTGACGCGTGCCGGTGCCCGCCAATTGGTGGCCCACAAGGCGATCACGGTGAACGGCAAGAAGGTCAATCTGGCCTCCTTCCAGGTCAAGGCTGGCGACGAAATCGCGGTGGCTGAAGCTGCACGCAAGCAGCTGCGCATCCAGGAAGCGCTGACCCTGTCGCAGGAAATGGATCTGACGCCGGGTTGGCTCGAAGTGGACGCGAAGAAGATGGCCGGCACCTACAAGGCTGCGCCTGATCGCGCGGACCTGCCGTCGGACATCAACGAGAACCTCATCGTCGAACTGTACTCGAAGTAATCGGAGAGCCCAATCACCATGGTTGCAAACGCCACCAGCGTCATGCGCGCCCGCGGCATCACCGCCGAGCGACTCTCGCCCAACCGGGCGCGCGTCGCTGTCGAACCGCTTGAACGCGGTTTCGGCCACACGCTCGGCAACGCGCTTCGTCGCGTGCTGCTTTCCTCGATCCCGGGCTGTGCCATCACTGAAGTCGAAATCGACAACGTGTTGCATGAGTACACGACCCTTGAAGGCCTGCAGGAGGACGTGATCGAAGTCCTGCTCAACCTCAAGGACGTCGCGCTGCGCATGCACGGTCACGACGAAACGCTCCTGACCCTCGTCAAGAAGGGCCCGGGCGTCGTCACCGCCGGCGACATCAAGGTCGACCACAGCGTCGAGATCATCAATCCGGAACATGTGATCTGCCACCTGACCAAGGACACGCAGCTCAATATGCGTCTGCGCATTTCGCGTGGCGTCGGCTATCAGCCGGCTCTTTCGCGTCGTCGCCCCGATGAAGAGTCGCGTCCGATCGGCCGCCTGCAGCTCGATGCGAGCTTCAGCCCGATCCGCCGCGTCGCTTTCGAAGTCGACAACGCCCGCGTCGAACAGCGCACCGATCTCGACAAGCTCGTGCTCGACATCGAGACCAACGGCACCATCGAAGCGGAAGAAGCCGTGCGTCGCGCGGCCGACATCCTCGCCGATCAGCTGTCCGTGTTCGGTGACTTCACGCGTCGCGAAAGCGCCGCCGCGAAGCCGGCCGCGACCGGCATCGACCCGCTCTTGATGCGTCCGATCGACGATCTCGAACTCACCGTCCGTTCGGCGAACTGCCTGAAGGCCGAGAGCATCTACTACATCGGAGACCTGGTGCAACGCACCGAGGTCGAGCTGCTGAAGACGCCGAATCTCGGCAAGAAGTCGCTCACCGAAATCAAGGAAGTGCTCGCTGCCCGCGGTCTTTCGCTCGGCATGAAGCTCGAAAACTGGCCCCCGGCCGGCGTGCAACACGGCATGCTCGGCTGAGGCACAAAGGAAATTATTTATGCGCCACCTCAAATCCGGTCGCAAGTTCAACCGCACCAGCTCGCACCGCGAAGCCATGTTCAAGAACATGGCCAGCTCGCTGTTCGTGCATGGCCTGATCAAGACCACCCTGCCGAAGGCCAAGGAACTCCGTCGTGTGGCCGAGCCGCTGATCACGCTCGCCAAGATCGATGGCGTCGCCAACCGTCGTCTCGCCTTTGATCGCCTGCGCGACAAGGCGGCCGTCGGCGTGCTCTTCACCGAGCTCGGCCCGCGTTACCGCGAGCGCAAGGGCGGCTATCTGCGTATCCTCAAGTGCGGTTTCCGCAATGGTGATGCTGCTCCGATGGCCTACGTCGAACTGGTCGATCGTCCGCAGACTGAAGCCGCTGCCGAAGCCTAAGCTTCGTTGGTGAACTTCTGCGCGAAGGCCTCGGTCGAAAGACCGGGGCCTTCCGTTTTTCCGGTATCCACACCCGAGGAGTCGACATGAATCTGAACCCGCTTGCATGGAGCAACCGCGCCGCGTTCCTTGCCGCCTTTCTGATCAGCGGTGGCCTGATGGGTTATGCGTTCTACGCACAATACGTGCAGCACTACGAGCCCTGCATGTTGTGCATGGTCCAGCGGGTCTTTGTATGTGCCGTCGGCCTGACCGCGCTGGTCGCGGCCATTCACGGCCCGAAGACCTGGGGCTGGAGAGTCTATGGCACCGTCACCGCGCTCTGGGCCGGCATCGGCGTCTACATCGCGGGTCGCCACGTCTATCTGCAGAGCCTGTCGCCGGAAGAACTCGATGGCTGCGCGCCTTCACTGCAATATGCGCTTGAATACTTCGATGCATTGAAGGTATTGAAGACGATCTTCATCCGCGACCAGGACTGCGGCGTGATCGACTGGACCTTCCTCGGGCTCTCGATGCCCAATTGGGTCCTGTTCTTCTTCATCGCGTTCTTCGTCGCGGCGATCTATTTCGGTTTCCGCCGCGTGCGTTGAGCGCGGCCTCTTCGACAGGCGACGAACGATGACCCCCTGGACGCCCGCGCAATGGCGCGAACGCCCCGCTGCCCAGCAGCCGACCTATCCCGATGCCGAACATCTGGAACGTAGTCTTGCGCAGTTGCGCCAGCTGCCGCCGCTGGTCACGTCGCTCGAGATCCTGACGCTCAAGCGCCACCTTGCCGAGGCCGCCGAGGGCAAGCGGTTCCTCCTTCAAGGGGGCGACTGTGCCGAGAGTTTTTCCGAATGCGACTCGACGACGATCACCAATCGTCTGAAGGTCCTGCTGCAGATGAGCGTCGTGCTCGTGCATGGACTCAAGCTGCCGGTGGTGCGCGTGGGGCGCTTTGCCGGCCAATATGCCAAGCCGCGTTCCACCGACACCGAGGAGCGCCATGGCGTGACCTTGCCGAGTTATCGCGGTGACATCGTCAATGCACCCGAGTTCACCGCGGCGGCGCGCAAGCCGGATCCGGAGCGTCTGCTGCACGCGCATGCGCATTCGGCGATGACGATGAATTTCGTGCGCGCCTTGATCGATGGCGGTTTTGCCGATTTGCATCATCCCGAATACTGGGACCTGGGTTGGGTCGAGCATTCTCCGCTGCAGCGCGAGTACCGGCGCATGGTCGAAGCGATTGGCGAGTCGGTCCGATTCATGGAGACGCTGGCCGGGGAAACCCTCGGCAGCTTCACCCGCGTCGACTTCTTCACGTCGCACGAAGCCCTGTTGCTGCATTACGAGGAGGCGGTCACGCGCCAGGTGCCGCGCAATCCAGGGTGGTTCAATCTGTCCACGCATTTTCCGTGGATCGGCATGCGCACGGCGGCGTTGGACGGCGCGCATGCGCAGTATTGCCGCGGCATCCAGAATCCGGTCGGGTTGAAGGTCGGGCCGACGGTGACGCCGGACCAGTTGTTGCCGGTCATCGACTTTCTGAATCCGCTCAACGAGCCGGGCAAGCTCACTTTGATCCATCGCATGGGCGCGGCCAAGATCGGGGCGACTCTGCCGCCACTGCTGGAGGCGGTGCGGCGCGAAGGCAAGCAGGTGCTGTGGTGCGCCGATCCGATGCACGGCAATACCGAGAGCACCGCCAACGGCTTCAAGACGCGGCGTTTCGACAACATCCGATCCGAGCTCGATCAGGCCTTCGACATCCACACCGCAGCCGGTACGCGCCTCGGCGGTGCGCATCTCGAACTCACCGGCGAGAACGTGACCGAATGCATGGGCGGCGCGCGTGACTTGACCGAAACCGATCTCGAACGCGCCTACAAGTCCACCGTCGACCCACGACTGAACTACGAGCAATCGCTGGAAATCGCGATGCTGATCGTGCGCAAGCGCGGCGGACACTCAAGCCAGGAAGGCTGACGCCGAACGCAGCAGGGGGACGATGTCGCCGTAGCGGTTGTAGAGCGGCGTCGGCGACACGCGGATCACGTCCGGTTCGCGCCAATCGCAAAGCACGCCGTGCTGCTCCAGATGTTCGAACAGGGCGCGGCCGTGTTCGCGTCCAGCCCGCACGCGCAAGGACAGCTGACAGCCACGACGCTCGGGATCGTTCGGCGTGACGATGGCGATGTGCGCGCCCAGCACGGCGTCGACCGATTCGGCGTAGAACGCGGTCATCCGCATCGACTTCGCGCGCAGACGCGCGATATCGGCACGCTGGAAAAGATCCAGCGACACCCGCAGTGGCGCCAGTGCCAGGATTGGCGGATTCGACAACTGCCAGCCCTCTGCGCCGGGCGTCGGCACGAAGTCCGGGCCCATCTTGAAGCGTGTCGATTGATCGTGGCCCCACCAGCCTGCAAAGCGGGGACGATCCGTCCTCGCGTGTCGTTCGTGCACGAAGCAGCCGGCGACTGCGCCCGGTCCCGAGTTCAAGTACTTGTAGCTGCACCACACCGCGAAGTCGGCCTGGCTGTCGTGCAGATTCACCGGGACATTGCCGATCGAATGCGCGAGGTCAAAGCCGACGATGGCGCCAGCTGCATGGGTCAGTCGCGCGATCTCGTCGAGCGGATAGACCTCGCCGCTGCGGTATTGCACGCCCGGCCACAGCACCAGCGCGAGGCGATCGCGATGCCGGTCGATGGCGTGCGCAATGGCCGCGATCGAAATCGTGCCGTTCGGCTCGTCCGGTGCGAGCTCGATCAGGTCGGTGGCCGGGTCGAAGCCGTGGAAGCGGATCTGCGATTCGACCGCATATCGATCAGACGGGAATGCACCCTGTTCGATCAGGATCGCCGGTCGCTCGCGGGTCGGGCGATAGAAACTCACCATCATCAGGTGCAGGTTCGCGGTCAGCGTGTTCATCGCGACCACTTCTGCCGGCATCGCGCCGGCGACATGCGCGAGGCCTGCGCGTACGAATTCGTGATACGGCATCCACGGGTGGCGACCACGGAAGTGGCCTTCGACGCCGAGCCGTGCCCAGTCGTCAAGCTCGTCGATCACGGCCTGGCGCGTCGCCTTCGGCTGCAGGCCGAGCGAGTTGCCGCAGAAATAAGCCTGATCGCGGCCATCGTGTTGCGGGACATGAAACTCGGCACGGAAGGCTGCAAGCTCGTCATTCGCGTCGAGCGCGGTGGCGCGCTGGGCAATCGGCTCGATCATCGCGTTCAGTCCTGTGCGAAGCGTGCGTGGGGCAGTCCCAGCCATTCCAGGGCCGCACCATGGAACAGGCGTGCGCGCGCGTCATCGCCCAGTCCGAGCGCATCGATGCCGCTGCCCGGCACCTGTTCGCCCAGCGGGAACGGGTAGTCGGTACCGAGCATCACGCGGTCGTGGCCGACGACGTCGAGCAGGTAGCGCAAGGCTTGCGGATCATGCACGCAGGAGTCGAAGAACAGGCGCGGGAAATATTCGCGCGGGTTGCGGTGGTTGTCGGTGGCGACCAGGTCCGGACGCATCTTGTAACCGTGTTCGATGCGACCGATGGTGTACGGGAAGGAGCCACCGCCATGCGCGAAGCAGACGCGCAGCTTCGGCAGGCGCTCGAGCACGCCACCGAAAATCAGTGAACACGCGGCGCGGGTCTGTTCGGCGGGCATGCCGACCAGCCAAGGCAGCCAGTATTTCGGCATCGCATCCGTGCCCATCATGTCCCAGGGATGGATCAGGATGGCGGCACGCAGTTCCTGCGCCGCTTCGAAGAACTCGAACAGTTCCGGCGCATCGAGGTTCCAGTCGTTCACGTGCGAACCGATCTGGATGCCGGAAATGCCCAGTTGGTCGATGCAGCGTTCCATTTCCTGGATCGCGAGTTGTGGCGACTGCAGCGGCACCGTGCCGACGCCGGCGAAGTGCGCCGGGTGCGCGCGACAGAGTTCGGCCAGGTGGTCGTTCAATGCGCGATGCAGTTCCAGCGCCTGATGGCCCTTGGCCCAGTACGAGAACATCACCGGCACGGTCGAGGCGACCTGCACCGACACGCCGAACTTCGCGTACTCGGCGATGCGCAGTTCGGCATCCCAGGTATTCGGCCAGATCTCGCGGAAGAACTTGCCATCCTTGTAGATCCGGTGCCGGCCCTCGGCGTGATGGATCACCGGAAACCTGGCATCGCCATACTTCTCGGCGAGATTCGGCCAATGCTTCGGCAGCAGATGCGCATGGGTGTCGATCTTCAGCATGGCTGGATTCTAGGTTGGGACAGGCGACGAAGGGGAAAAAGTACCGTTAGATCTGCCGTGCGAGCACTGTTGAAACGTGCGCACACGCTTCAATGACATCCAGAACGAGCCGTTCTTCGACGTCCATATGGCCTTCGTATTCAGCGAGATTGCGCAGGTCGTGGGCCTTGGCGAGCACGCGCCAGACTTCCGGCCCGAGGCCGAGCGTGTGGGGCAGCGACTGGAAGACGATGTAGCGATGGCGTGGCCGATAGCCGAGGCGGCGCAAGGCCGCAAGGCAGAACGCGTGCGCGGCGTTGTAGGCCAGGTCGAAGCGGCTTTCCAGCGAGAGCGAGGCGATTCCCGCATCGGCCAAGCGGGCGCGGCCGGAGCGAACCAGACCTGCGATTTCGGTGGCGTCCGGCGGCTCTGCCACCAGCGGTTTGCCGGGTCCGGAGAGCGCGTCAAGCGGCGAGGTCATGTTCGCTGCCGATGAGCCAGAGCTTGGGCTGTTGCAGGATGCGCACGGCGAAACTGCCGCCATCGCGGATGCGCTTCCGCAGTTCGTCGCGGGTGAAGATCGTGGGACTGATCTCGCGTCCCAGCCGTTCCATCAGCGGATGCAATGTCGCCATGACGTCGGGATAGGTGAGGTCGTCGGAGACCAGCATCAGGTCGATGTCGCTGGCGGCGCTGTCGCTGCGCTTGGCGACCGAACCGTAGACGAAAGCGGCATGGATGCGACCCGCCATCGGCGCGAGCGCGGCGCGCAGCGGCGACGCCAGCCCGAAGGTCTTGCGGACGATGGATGCCAATTCGTCATGGATTGGCGAATCGGGATTGGCGCGATAGTGCTTCTGGTTGCCGACTTGCTCGACGACGAGCAGCCCGCTGCCCGCAAGTCGTGCCAGTTCGCGCTGCACGGCGCCGCTGCCGGCGCCGGTGCTGTGGATCAGTTCGCTCACGGTCGCGCTGCGCCCCGGCGCACTGAACAAGCTGGCAAGCACCCGCTGCTGGGTCGTGGTGAACAGCGCATCGGACAAATTGGCGCTGGCGTAGAGCGCGGCGGCTTCGCTGACGCGATGTTGGCGGGAGTGGGTGCCCATATCGGGCATGATATTGCCCATTCTGGGCATCGACAAGCGGTGTATCAGGCCAGCTCTGGCGCGCCGTACTTCGCCGGCGCCGGATTGAGATGACCGCATTGCGTGCAGGTGCGGTGCGCGTGCGAGCGGTAGAAGCGCTCGAAAATCGCACCGAATTGCGTTTCGATGTTCTCGAGCGCGAAGAATTCCTCGTAGAGCTTGTGGTTGCAGCGTTCGCAGAACCACATCAGGCCGTCCTGCTCGTGGGCGAGGCGCTTGCGTTCGATGACGAGGCCGATCGAATTCGGCATGCGTTGCGGCGAATGCGGCACGCGCGGCGGCAGGTAGAAGATTTCGCCGGCCTTGATCGGGATATCGCGCACGCTGCCGCGTTCGCCGTCAAATCCCTCCTGGATCCGCAGCACCATGTCGCCTTCGATCTGGTGGAAGAACTCTGGCCCTTCCTCGATGTGGAAGTCGGTGCGCTGGTTCGGGCCGCCGACGATCATCACGATGAAATCGCCGTCGACGATGCACTTGTTGCCCACGGGCGGTTTCAGCAAATGGCGATGCTCATCGATCCAGCGCTGGAAATCGATCGGGCCGGGCAGGGACATGGGCGGGTCTCGCGATGGGATGCCGGCAAGTGTACCTTTCCGCCGACGGGAACCTGGAGCACAGGATGCGGTGTTGGTGGATGGCACTACTGCTTGGGCTGGCGGCGTGTTCTTCCGGACAGGACAGCAATGTCGCCGATGATGCGTCGCTGACCCGCACCTTTTTCGGCGCGATGTTCGACGAAATGCGTGGTCCCCCCGGCGCCGCCGCGCTGGCCGAGCGCGTCCGATTTTCGCAGTCAGGCGTCCACTTCGACTATCCGAAGCCGCTGCGTCTCAGCGTCGATCGCGATCACTACACGACCTGGGCGCTGGAGCGCGGCGACTTCGAGTTGGAACTGCACGTGCCCGACAGCGAGATCCACGCCGAGGATTACCTCGACGGCTTGGTCGACATCATTGCCGACAAGGGCCATCCGGTCGAAGGGCCGCTGCAGGGCCGCAGCGTGCACTGGTGCGGACAGGACATCACGGGCCGGTTGTATCGCTTCGATTTTCTCGGCGATCCGCGCATCTACGAAGCCTTCGAGCTTCCGCCGACCCGTGTGGGTCCACGCTTTCTGGTCTTCGACGACATTCCGCGCAGTGGCGATTGGACCGACACGGGCAAGGCGACGTTTGCTGCAGTCGATGCGAGCATCAATTGCGACGGCGGCAAGATCCCGGTGCGCGAATCAGACGGCTGACTTGAATGCCGCGATGCACTTCAATTCGATCGCGATCGGCGTCGGCAATGCGGTAATGCCGAGCGTGGTGCGGCAGGGTGCATGGGCCGGGTCGGGAAAATATTCGGCCCAGACCGTGTTGTAGGCCTTGAAATCGCGGGCCATGTCGGTGAGATAGACGGTGACGTCGACCAGGTCGTTCCAGCCTGCACCGCTGGCTTCGAGTACCGCGCGCACGTTCGCGAAGACCGAGTGGCATTGCGCGACGATGTCGTAACAGGCAAGTCCACCGTCGGCATCGTAGGCGTTGCCGGGAATGCTGTTGTCCGTCGCGGACCGCGGGCCGATGCCGGACAGGAACAGCAGGTGGCCGACGCGACGTGCATGCGGATACGACCCGACGGCCCGGGGTGCCGTGTCCGCCCGGATCACGTCGCTCATCAGAAGCTCCCGCGGGCGATGCCGAGCCGTGCCAGCGACTGCACATAGGTCTCGGCGAGTGTGGCGTGGCTGTGCGTGGTGATGCCTAGATTGCGCAGGCGACCGTCGAACAGCGAATAGACGAGGCCATGTACTTCGAGTTTCTGGCCGCGTTCCCAGGCGTCCTGCACGATCGTGGTCTGGCAGATGTTGACGACCTGTTCGATCACGTTGAGTTCGCACAGCCGCGCGTGCTTCATCGATGTCGTGTCGATCGCGTCGAAGGCTTCGCGATGCTTCTGCAGCACATCGCCGACATGGCGCAGCCAGTTGTCGACGAGGCCATGACGGGCGCCATCCAGAACCGCGCGCACGCCGCCGCAGCCGTAGTGGCCGACCAGCATGATGTGTTCGACCTTGAGTACGTCGATGGCGAATTGCAGTACCGACAGGCAGTTCAAGTCGGCATGCACGACGACGTTGGCGACGTTGCGATGCACGAAGATTTCGCCCGGTGCGAGACCGAGGATCTGGTTGGCCGGCACGCGTGAATCGGAACAGCCGATCCACAGGTATTTCGGATGCTGCTGCTTCGAGAGTTGCCGGAAGAAGTCGGGCTGGGTGGCCTTGATCGATTCGGCCCATTGCCGGTTGCGTTCCAGCAATTCGTCGATTTCGCGCATGCTCAGACTCCGATGCAGACGTTCTTGGGTTCGGTGAAGAAGCGCATGGCCTCGGCACCGCCTTCGCGGCCCAGGCCCGATTGCTTGACGCCGCCGAAGGGCGTGCGCAAGTCGCGCTGCATCCAGGTGTTGACCCAGATGATACCGGCGTCGAGCCGGGCGGCGACCCGATGTGCGCGCGACAGGCCCTCGGTCCAGACACTGGCACTCAATCCGTATGGCGTGGCGTTCGCGAGCGCGAGCGCTTCGTCTTCGTCGTCGAAAGCTTGCAGTGTCACGATCGGTCCGAAGATCTCTTCCTGATTCGTGCGGCAATGCGGGCCCAGGCCTTCGATGATCGTCGGTGCGACGAACCAGCCGTTCGTGCATCGACCGGGCACCGCGACGCGATGCCCGCCCGCGATGACGCGGCCACCCTCCGCACGCGCCAGATCGAGATAGGCCATCACCTTGTCGAAGTGAGCTCGCGACACCAGCGGCCCGGAGAAGGTGCCATCCGCCAGCGGATCGCCAACCAGATGATGCGTCGCCCGGGCAACGAAGGCGTCGCGGAATTCGTCGTAGTAACGGCGTTCGATCAGCAGGCGCGATCCGCATAGGCAGATCTGCCCGGTGTTCTGGAACGCGGCACGCACGATCTGTTCGAACAACTTGTCTTTCGGGGCATCGGCGAAGATCAGCGCGGCATTCTTGCCGCCCAGTTCCAGCGAACACTTTTTCAACTCGCGCGCACAGCTTTCGGCGATGCGTTTGCCGACGGCCGTGCTGCCGGTGAAGCTGATCGCCTTGATGCCGGGATGGTCGACCATGGCTTGGCCGACGGTCTGTCCGAGTCCATGCACGACGTTGAGCACGCCCTCGGGGAAATCGATGTCGCGCGCGAGTTCGGCCAGCAACTGTGCGGTCAGCGGCGTCACCTCGGACGGCTTCGCGATCACGCAATTGCCGGCGGCGAGCGCCGGCGCCAGTTTCCAGGTGAACAGCAGCAGCGGCATGTTCCAGGGCGAGATCACCCCGACGACGCCATGTGGCTGGCGCAGCGTGTAGTTCAATCCGGCCTGGCCATGATGCGATTCGGAAGCGAACTGGGTGGCGGCATGCGCAAAAAAGCGCAAGTTCGCGGCTGCCCGTGGAATCTCGATCTCGCGCGTCAGCCACAGCGGCTTGCCGGTGTCGCGGCTTTCCGCTTCGGCAAACTCCGGCACCCTCGCTTCAAGCGCATCGGCCAGTTTCTCCAGCCAGCGCGCACGCTCCGAATTCGGCAACGACGACCACCCCGGAAACGCCGCTTGCGCGCGCCGCACCGCGGTCTCGACATCGTGCGTCGTCCCGGCACTGACCTGCGCAATCACCTCGGCCGTCGCCGGATCGACCACGTCCAGCCAATGCTCAACCGCATTCAATTCGGAGTAGGCGATGCGTTTCATGCGCGAAGCCTAGCCGAAGGCCGGTGAAACGCGCGATTCAAAGCGACTGCGTGCGCCCGCCATCGACCGGCATATTGATGCCGTTGATGTAGCCGGCGGCGGGCGAGGCGAGGAAGGCGATCGCGGCGGCGACTTCGTGGGCTTCGGCAAAGCGGGCGGCGGGAACGCTGGCGAGCATGCCGGCTTCGATGTCGGCGCGCGTCTTGCCGGTGGCGGCCACGCGTTCCTCGATGATCTGTTCGAGGCGCTGCGTGCGGGTGAAGCCGGGCAATACGTTGTTGACGGTGATGCCGTGTGCGGCGAGTTCGCCCGCCAGGGTCTTGGCCCAGCTCGCGACCGCGCCGCGGATGGTGTTCGAGACGCCGAGGTTCTTGATCGGCTCTTTCACCGACGTGGAGATCACGTTGATGATGCGTCCGTAGCCGGCCGACCTCATGCCACCGACCGTGGCCTGCACCAACGTGTGATTCGCGAGCAAGTGGCGCTGGAAGGTGTCGAGGAATTGTTCGCTGGTCGCAGCGATGGCGGAACCCGGGTTCGGCCCGGCCGTGTTGTTCACGAGAATCTGCACCGGATGCGCGGACACCATGGCCTCGACCGCGCTGCGCAATCCGTCGGTGTTCGAGACATCGGCGCTCAGCCAGGCATGTTTCTGCGCGCCGTGCGTCTTCGGCAGCGTGCGCGCCAGGGCGTCGAGCGCATCGCGGTTGCGTGCCAGTACCGTCACGTCGGCGCCGAGTCCTGCCAGGGCTTCTGCCGCCGCACGACCAATGCCTTTCGATGCGCCACAGACGAGGGCGTGCTTGCCGGTGAGATCCAGTTTCATCGTGACGTCCTCAGCGCGGCTGCAACTTCATCGTCATCTGTTCGAGCAAGTCGTCCTCGTCGCCCTCGTTGGCACGGGGCGGGGCAACGCTGTCGAGATCGAAGCCCATTTCCTCGGCGTCGTCGTCGTCGATGCCGTCGAATGCGCGGTAGTTGGCGTCGAGCAATGCAGCCCTGGCTTCGCCCTCATTCGGAAAGCGCTCGGTCTCGCCATTGGCGCTGAAGACTTCGGCATTGCCGTCGTCGTTCATGGTCAGGCGGGCCCAGTGCAGCATGTCGCCAAACGTGACGATCCACCATTGTTCATCGGACATCGGATTTCCTTGTGGCGATTCAGAGGATCACGGCGGCGATCAACGTCAGCGGTGCGAGGGCCAGCAGGAACAGCACGCACCAGGCGCAGACATACGCACCGAAGGCGAGCGCATGCGCACGTGGGTCGTTCAGCAGGCGCGATTCGCGGCCTTTCAGGTAGGCGTAGAGACGATGGGCGCGGCCTTCGGCCGGTTCGATCAGACGCAGTGCCACGGCGCGATGGCGCTCAACCAGCTGACCCATGAAGCGCCGCAGCAGCAAGGCGGCGGTCAGCGCGAGCAGGGCCGCGAGCACGACATCGCCCAGTGCGGCGAACAGCAGCAGACGCGAGTAATCGGTCGCCATGATTCAGAACTCGGCCGAACCCGGTACGCGCGGATACGGAATCGCGTCGCGGATATTGGTCAGGCCGGCGACGTAGACGACCAGTCGCTCGAAGCCGAGTCCGAAACCGGCATGCGGGACCGTGCCGTAACGACGCAGGTCGCGATACCACTGGTAGCTGTCGGGATTCAGGCCGAACTTGGCGATGCGCTGGTCGAGCATGTCGAGGCGTTCCTCGCGCTGCGAGCCGCCGATGATTTCGCCGATGCCGGGCGCGAGCACGTCCATCGCGGCGACGGTGCGACCATCGTCGTTCAGGCGCATGTAGAAGGACTTGATCTGCTCCGGGTAGTTCATCACCACCGTCGGGCGTCCGACATGCTTCTCGGTCAGCCAGCGCTCGTGTTCGGTCTGCAGGTCGAGGCCCCATTCGACCGGATAGTCGAACTTCTCGCCGGAGTTCTTCAGCAGCTCGATCGCCTGCGTGTAGTCGATGCGTTCGAATGGCGCCCGGATGAAGTTTTCGAGACGCGAAATCGCGGTCTTCTCGATGCGATCGTTGATGAAGGCCATGTCGTCGCCGCGCTCGGCCAGCACTGCCGCGAAGATGTACTTCAGGAAGTCTTCGGCCAGCGTGGCATCGTCGTTCAGATCGGCGAAGGCGATTTCCGGCTCGATCATCCAGAACTCGGCCAGGTGCCGCGTTGTGTTCGAGTTTTCGGCACGGAAGGTCGGGCCGAAGGTGTAGACCTTGCTCAGCGCGAGGCAATACGCCTCGACATTGAGTTGGCCGGACACCGTCAGGTAGGCCTCCTTGCCGAAGAAGTCCTTGTTCCAGTCGATCGCGCCCTTGTCGGTGCGCGGCAGGTTCGCGAGATCCAGCGTCGAGACGCGGAACATCTGCCCGGCGCCTTCGCAGTCGCTGGCGGTCACGATCGGGGTGTTCACCCAGAAGAAGCCGCGCTCGTGGAAATAGCGGTGGATCGCCTGCGCGATGCTGTGGCGAATGCGGGCGACGGCGCCGAAGGTGTTGGTGCGCGGGCGCAGATGCGCCACTTCACGCAGGAACTCCATCGTGTGCGGCTTGGGCTGGATCGGATAGGTCTCCGGATCGTCGACCATGCCGGTGACTTCGACCGCCTCGGCCTGGATTTCGTAGCTCTGGCCCTTGCCCTGCGATGCGACCAGCGTGCCGGTGGCGATGACGGCGCAGCCGGCGGTCAGGTGCACGATTTCGCTGTCGTAATTCGTCAACGTGTTCGGCGCGACGATCTGGATCGAGTCCTGGCCCGAACCGTCGTTGATGGTCACGAAGGAAATGCCGGCTTTGGAATCGCGACGGGTACGGACCCATCCGCGGACCGTGACTTTGTCACCCACTGCCACGCGACCGGCGAGTACCGCGCGCACGCTTGCTACACTCATGCCTTGAAACTCCGTTGGGCGCGACCAGATCGGTCACGATAGAGCGCGCGATCATATCCGAGCGCGCGCACCCGACGGCATGGAGTGAACGCGATGGCTATCCAACTTTCCGAATCGGCCGCCGAACGTGTCGGCGGCTATCTGCGCGACAAGCCGGAGGCACTCGGTCTGCGTTTTGGCGTCCGCAAGACCGGTTGCTCCGGCTTCGCTTATGTCGTGGACCTCGTCGACGAGGTTGGTGCCGACGATCAGGTGTTCGAATCGCGAGGCATCAAGGTGATCGTCGCCAGCGACAGTCTCGCGATGGTCGATGGCACCGAGATCGACTTCGCCAAGCAGGGGCTCGGCGCCCAGTTCGTGTTCCGGAATCCGAACGTCTCCGCCGAGTGCGGCTGCGGGGAAAGTTTCACCACGGTCTGAGACTCGACCGTCTTGCGGCAAGAAAAATCCCATGAAAACAGTGGGCTGTACGCCGTTCCTCGCTTTCTGCCTGAATCTGCGGCGGAAAATATTTTGCAGCTGTGGATAGAGTACCTAAGTCCCTGATACGGCTTGGGAAAACTGAACTAATCCCCTGATTTTTCACGACTTTTGCATTGCGGCATGGGCATCGTCTCGGCTAAGCTTCGCACCCCTGTCAGCCGCTGGCCGATAGGACCTTGCCTCACCGGTAACACCTCGGGAGGCCGATACGTCCGCAAGGAGTTTTTGATGCGTCACTATGAAATCGTTTTCCTGGTCCATCCCGACCAGAGCGAGCAGGTACCCGCGATGATCGAGCGTTACAAGTCGCTCATTGAAGGAGACAAAGGCACGATCCACCGTCTCGAAGACTGGGGTCGTCGTCAGCTTGCGTATCCGATCCAGGATCTCGGCAAGGCCCACTATGTTCTGATGAACATCGAGTGCAGCCAGCCGGTTCTGAACGAACTGCAGTCCTCGTTCCGCTTCAACGATGCGGTCTTGCGTCATCTCATCACCACCCGCGACGACGCGGTGACCGAACAGTCGCCGATCGCCAAGATGAAAGATGAGAAGCCGAGCCGTCGCGTCAGCGAAGAAGGCTTCAGCGACGCCGAATTCGAAGACGCCGCCTGAGTCACGAGGAATCAATCATGTCCAAATTTTTCCGCCGCAAGAAGTTCTGCCGATTCTCAGCCGAAGGCGTGAAGGAGATCGATTACAAGGATCTCAACACCCTGCGCCAGTACCTGACCGAGACCGGCAAGATCGTTCCCAGCCGCATCACCGGCACCAAGGCCCGCTATCAGCGTCAGCTGACGGCTGCCGTCAAGCGTGCGCGTTTCCTCGCGCTGCTGCCGTACTGCGATAGCCACTGAGGAGCGCATCATCATGGAACTGATTCTCTTGCAGAAAGTTGTGAACCTCGGCGCCCTCGGCGACAAGGTCAATGTGAAGCCCGGTTACGGGCGTAATTATCTGGTCCCGCAGGGCAAGGCCGCTCCGGCCACTGCGACCAACGTGGCGGAGTTCGAGAAGCGCCGTGCGGAATACGAAGCCAAGGCCAACAATCTGTTGTCCGACGCATCGGCCCGCAAGGACAAGCTCGAAGCCGCCGCGGTCACGATTCGCGCCAATGCCAGCACGGAAGGCAAGCTCTACGGCTCGGTCGGTCCGCGAGATATCGCAGAAGCTTTCACGAACGCGGGTTTCCCGCTTTCGAAGGCCGAAGTGATCCTCGGGGAAGGCCCGATCCGTCGCACCGGCGAATTCGACATCCACGTGGCACTGCACGCTGATGTGCATTGCAACGTCAAGCTGTCGGTCGTCGGCGAGAGTTAATGGCCGATTGTTCTGCCGGCTTCTTCGGCCGGTAGTGCTGCTTCAGGGAAACTCAAAGCCCGCTGCTGACCCCAGCGGGCTCTTTTTTTGCGTGCGATCCAAGGACGCGTTCAGACGCGTCGCTTGATCGCGCGAATCGCCCAGCCCAGCAATGGCACGTGCTGGAACAGGCCGTCGGCGGCGTTCCAGAAGTCCTGCTGGAATGCGATGCGGCCCTCGTCGTCAAGACGCAGGAGGCTGATCCCCATCGACTCGGTATCGCGACCTCGGGCGAAACGCTTGAAGCGAATGAGCATGTGCCAGCGCACCAGCACGTCGCCCTCGCGGCTCAGCGACCAGGTATCGACGACCGCACGGCAGTGCTCGACATTGTGCGCGGTCTCGACCATGTAGCGCTCCAGTTCGGCGCGGTCGGTGATGGTTTTCAACGTGTCGTTGAACCAAAGTGCGGGCGCGTAGGCCTGCGGGATGCCGCTGCGCACCGATTGCTCGGTCAGTGGCCCGAAGAAGTCCGAGAAGCGCTGCATCGCTGCGACGATGGTCGCCTCTTTCGGCGGGTGGGGGTGGGTGCGTCGTGCCACCAGCAATGCGTCGTGATAATCCATGTGGTTCTCCTGAGTACCGAGCATGCCCATCGTTCCGTGCAGGCAGCGTAGTTGAATCGCTGGCAACACGCGGCCCGGCCAAGGGAACTCGGCGGCTTGCCGGGGCTCAAAATCCTGCCCGTTTGCGTCCAGGCCAAGTCGCCACGACAATGCGCGGCCTTTTGGCGGCAATTTTCCCGGCGACTGCCGGTTCCAACCTGGAGCACACAAGAATGAAGCAGTTCCTTCGTAGCACTCTCGCAGCCGCGGTCGCGGTCGGTCTGGCCCTGCCGCTGTCGGCGAGTGCGCTCGACAAGCTGACCACCGAAAAAGAAAAAGTCAGCTACATGGTCGGCATGGACCTCGCCAATGGCGTCGGCCAGATCAAGGACGAGATCGACCTCAACATCGTGATCGATGCGATGAAGACCCAGCTCGCCGGCGGCAAGTCGCTGATGACGGCGGAAGAATCGCAGACGGTTCGCCAGGCCTTCATGACCAAGCTGCAGGCCGCTCAGCAGGCCAAGACGGCCGAACAGGCGACGAAGAACAAGGCCGAGGGCGACAAGTTCCTGGCCGCGAACAAGACCAAGCCGGGCGTGAAGACGACGGCCTCGGGCCTGCAGTACTCGGTCGTCAAGGAAGGCACCGGCAAGAAGCCGACCGCCGAATCGACGGTCAAGGTGCACTACACCGGCACCCTGCTCGACGGCACCAAGTTCGACAGCTCGGTCGATCGCGGCGAGCCGGCGCAGTTCCCGCTGAATGGCGTCATCGCCGGTTGGACGGAAGGCCTGCAGCTGATGTCGGTAGGCTCGAAGTACAAGTTCTTCATTCCGTCGAACCTGGCTTATGGCGATCGCGCCAATCCGGGTCCGATCGGCCCGAACTCGACGCTGATCTTCGACGTCGAACTGATCGAAATCGTGAACTGATCAAGGCTCGCGCCGCGATCTCGAAACGCCGGCGCAAGCCGGCGTTTCCATTTTCCGACCCGGCAGCGCGCGCTCGTCGCTGCCATGGGCGCCCGCTAACATCGACACCATCTTTCTACCTGTGGAATCGCAGACATGCATGTCACCATTTTCGGTACCGGTTACGTCGGGCTGGTTACCGGCACCTGCCTCGCCGAAGTCGGCAACAAGATCCATTGCGTCGATATCGACACGCGCAAGGTCGACGGCCTGAACAACGGCCTCATCCCGATCTACGAACCGGGTCTCGAGGAACTGGTGTTGGCGAACCACAAATCCGGTCGCCTGCAATTCACCACCGATGCCGCCGCCGCCATCCGCCGCGCCGAAATCATCTTCATTGCCGTCGGCACGCCGCCCGGTGAAGACGGCAGCGCCGATCTCTCGCACGTGCTAGCAGTCGCGCGCACCATCGGACAGCATCTCGACAAGCCCGCCATCATCGTCAACAAGTCGACGGTGCCGGTCGGCACTGCGGATCGCGTGCGTGCAGCGATTGCCGGCGAGCTCGCGAAGCGCGGTGCAACGATCGCCTTCGATGTCCTGTCGAATCCCGAATTCCTCAAGGAAGGCGATGCCGTGAAGGACTGCATGCGTCCCGATCGCATCGTCATCGGCTCCGACAGCACGCACGCGGTCGAGCGCATGAAAGTGCTGTACGCGCCGTTCAACCGCAACCACGAACGCATCGTGCTGATGGACGTGCGCTCGGCCGAGCTGACCAAATATGCCGCCAACGCGATGCTCGCGACCAAGATCAGCTTCATGAACGAGATCGCGAACATCGCCGAACGCGTCGGTGCCGATATCGAGCATGTCCGTCACGGCATTGGCTCCGACCCGCGCATCGGCTATTCGTTCATCTATCCGGGCGCCGGCTATGGTGGCTCCTGTTTTCCGAAGGATGCAGGCGCTTGATCGCACCGCACGCCAGCATGGCTACACGCCGCGTATCCTCGAAGCGGTCGAGGCCGTGAACGATGCCCAGAAACACCGCGTGTTCGGCCTGATCCAGCAACATTTCGGCGACGTGCGCGGCAAGACCGTCGCGGTCTGGGGCTTGGCCTTCAAGCCGAACACCGATGACATGCGCGAAGCCCCGGCGCGGGTGCTGCTGGCGCAATTGTGGGCTGCGGGTGCGACGGTACGCGCCTACGATCCGGAGGCCGCCAAGGAGGCGGCGCATGTCTTCGGCACGCGCGAGGATCTCGCGATCTGCGACGAACCCTTCACCGCGCTGGAGGGTGCCGATGCGCTGGTCATCATGACCGAGTGGAAGGAGTTCTGGAGCCCGGACTTCGAACGCGTGCGCGCTGCGCTGAAGTCGCCGGTCGTCTTCGATGGGCGCAATATTTACGATCCGAAATCGGTCGAGGCCGCAGGCTTGGCCTACTATGGCATCGGTCGCGGCCGTTCCGTGTCGCATCCCCAGGTGGTCTGAGCGCATGCGCAACTACGAATCGACCAAGCGTGTCCTGTCACCGGCGGTGCCGGATTTCTCGGTTCGCATCTGTGCGATCGCTTGCTCGCCGATGGCCGCGAAGTCGTCTGCGCCGACAATCTGTTCACCGGCGCCAAGCGCAACATCGCGCACCTGCACGGTCATCCGCGCTTCGAGTTCCTGCGCCATGACGTGACCTTTCCGCTGTTCATCGAAGTCGACGAGATCTGGAACCTGGCCTGCCCGGCATCGCCGATCCACTACCAGCACGATCCGGTCCAGACCACGAAGACCAGCGTGCATGGCGCGATCAACATGCTGGGCCTGGCCAAGCGCCTGCGCGTGCCGATCTTCCAGGCCTCAACCAGCGAGGTCTATGGCGATCCGGTGCAGCATCCGCAGCGCGAGGACTACTGGGGTCATGTCAATCCGATCGGACCGCGCTCCTGCTACGACGAAGGCAAGCGTTGCGCCGAAACCCTGTTCTTCGACTACCACCGCCAGCACCAGTTGCAGATCAAGGTCGCGCGCATCTTCAATACCTACGGGCCGCGCATGCATCCGAACGATGGCCGCGTGGTCTCGAACTTCATCGTCCAGGCCTTGAAGCACCAGCCGATCACGCTCTATGGCGAAGGCCAGCAGACCCGCTCGTTCTGCTTCGTCGACGACCTGATCGAAGGCTTCATCCGCTTGATGGCGACCGACGCGACGATCACGGGTCCGATCAATCTCGGCAATCCTGGCGAGTTCACGATCCGCGAATTGGCGGAGAAGGTGATCGCATTGACCGGTTCGCGCTCGACGATCGAGATGCGACCGTTGCCGGCAGACGATCCGAAGCAGCGCCAGCCGGACATCACGCGGGCACGTGTGCAGCTCGGCTGGGAGCCGAAGGTCGACCTCGATGCCGGATTGCGATCGACGATCGCCTATTTCGACCAGTTGCTTGCCGGGGGATCGGTCTAGGGCATGCGCGACCGGCATCGACCAGCGACGGTCTCCGGAATCGCCCTGGCGGTGACGCCGCAGCATCCCTTCGTGGATCTGCATCTGCACGCCTTGCCGGGCGTCGACAACGGCCCGGCGTCGTGGTCGGCGGCGGTCGAGTTGTGTGTGCAGGCAGCCCACAACGGCATCGCGCACGCGGTGCTGACGCCGCATTTTCGCGGCAAGCCCTATGCCGAGCGGATCGCCCGGTTGTCCTCGCGATTGATCCGGTTGCGCGAAGCCCTCGTCGATCGCGGCTTGGCGATGGAGGTCGCGCTGGCCGGCGAATGCCGCTTCGATGCTTTTCTGCATCAGGCGATCCAGAGCGGCGATCTGCCCTGGCTCGGTCGCTGGGACGATGACTATGTCGTGTTGATCGAGTTTTCCGACGCGCGGCTGCCGGCGAAGATCGTGCCTGCCATCGAATGGATGCGTGCGCGTCGCATCCGACCGATGCTGGCGCATCCTGAGCGCATCCGCGAAGTGCAGGCCAAGCCCGAGGTGCTGGCGCCGTTGGTGACAGCGGGGCTGCTGCTGCAGGTCGATGCCGATGCCGTCGCCGGCGGTTGCGGTCCGTATGCGCAGGAGGCGGCACGCGCGCTCTTGCAGCGCGGCTGGGTCGGTGTGCTGGCCAGCAACGCCCATGATCTGGTGCGGCAGCCGCCGCGCATCGAACCCGGGCGCATCGCCGCGGCGGAAATCCTGGGCGAAGCATCCTCCTGGGAACTGGTCGCGCATCGCCCGGCGCGCATCGCCGCGATGCATTTTCCTGCGCTGGCACAAGCCTAGACGACGCGCTCCGCTAGACTTCGCGGCATGAACACGACGCTATCCGAAATCAACGAGCGACTGGCCGAACTGGAAATGCGTTTCGCATTCCAGGACGACGTCGTCACCAGCCTGAATCCGCAGGTCGCGACTCAGGAGCGGCGTATCATCGACATCGCCGAGGAACTGCGCCAGTTGCGGCGCGAAGTGACGCAGCTGCGCGCTGCGCTCGGACATGACATCGGCGACGAACCGCCGCCGCCGCACTACTGAATCGAAACCGACAGTGCTCCGATGACCGACTCGCTCCGCGAACAATTGTTGAAACTCGGCTTCGCATCGCCGAAGCCCGAACCGCCGAAGCCGCGTCCGGCCCATGCCAAGCCCCATGGGCAGGGAAAGCCGCAAGGCAAACCGCACGGCAGGCCGCATGGGCATGCGAAACCGCAGCAGGCACCGAAGGCGGACGCGCGTTCGCAGGAAGAGATCGACCTGGCCCGGGCCTACGCGCTGCGCGCGAAGGCCGAGCGCGCGGAGGCCGAAGCGGCGAAACGCGATGCCGAGAAGAAGGCGCAGGAAAAGCGCGAGCGCAAGATCAAGATGACTGCGTTGCTCGACGGTCGCGCGCAGAACATGGCCGATGCCGAACATCCGCGCCACTTCGAGCACCAGGGCAAGATCAAGCGGGTGTATTGCAGCGAGGCCCAGATCGCGGCGATCAATGCCGGCGATCTCGGCATCGTCATGCAGGACGGTCACTTCCGCATCGTTGCGAGCGATATCGCCAAAGCGGTGGGCGAACTCGAACCGCGTTGCCTGGTGGTGTTGCTGGAGCCGGGTGAGTTCGAGGCCGCGGAAGCCATGGCCGATCCGTCCGCGATGTGAATCGCGAACCGCCGCGCAGATCGCGGTGGCCGCATGCATCAGTGTCGGCATCGGGTTCGGGAGTCGATCATGCGAATGGCAGGCGTAGTGGGTTTGATGATGGTTGCGGCGCTGGTCCGTGCCGAGGCGCCGCCGCGCTTCGCGTTCGGTTCGGTGTTCCAGCAGGACATCAGTGCGGCGCCCGTGCATCCGCAGTCGGCGAGCATGATCGCGACCAACATGGCGATTTGCGCTGGTGATGCAGCCAACAGTTGCGGTATTGGCTGCGGGTTCGGATGCGGGCGCATGCAGATCGATTTCTCGATCGAGGTCATGCAGGCCGCAGCCGGTGTCCCGACCCGGCCGATGGCGCAGCACGCGATCTACGCGGACTACTACCTGCCGGATTGCGAACCGCTTGGAACCTTGATGCCTTTGCCGCCCGGTGGCCGCATCGAAGGCAGCACGAACTATGAGTGCGACAACGAAAACAACGACTGTCACCTGATCGTCGTCCAGGGCAACACGCTGTTCGAGGCCTACTCCGCGAATGTCGGCGCCGATGTCGCCGCGGCGACTCAGGTCGATGCCCTGTGTCTGGCCAAATGGCAACTCGATGCGGTGTATCCGACCGAGTTGCGCGGCGACCATTGCACCAGCGCCGATGCCGCCGGTTTCCCGATCGCGCCGTTGCTGTTCAACGCCGACGAGATCCGCACGGCCCTGGCCCGACTGAATGTCGCCGACCAGCACCTTGGCCACGCCATCCGCTTCATCCTGCCCAACGACCGCATGGCGTCACTGCCGGACGGGCCGGACAGCGGCAGCTTGCGCGATCGGGTCTACGTGCGCCCGGCAACCCACGCGGGCGGTCCGGATGGCCCGACCGGCGCGATTCCCTACGGCTCGCGCCTGCGTCTGCGCGCCGACTTCGACATGACCGGCTATTCGCCGGCTGCCCGCGTCGTGCTGCGCACCATGCAGAAGTACGGCATTGTGCTGGCCGACGGCGGGAACATCGCGCTGACGGCCCAGGCCGACACCGACACGACGGCGAAATGGGCGGATGCCGACCTGCAGATCGACTCGCGCGAGTTCGATCTGACGGCGGGTGCGATCGACGTGAACCTCAATCATTTCGAGGTGCTGGATACCGGCGCGCAGATTCTCGAAACCTACGACTGCGTGCGTACGACTATGGTGTCGACGCTGTTTGCCGACGGCTTCGAATGAGTGCACCGGCGACACCGGTGAAGCGTGAAGGGTGCAAATCCCTGACGCCTGGGAAGCGGCCATCCGCACGAAATTTTCCGACATCGCTGGATGCCGGTTCGCACGCTGTTAGCATCGGGTCGCTCCCCGGAGGCTCAATGGCAAACCCGCTGGCTCCGATCCATCTGGTGTGTGGGTTCGCGTTGGCGGCCTGCGCGTGGATAGCCCCGGCGCTTGCCATCGACCGAATTGTCAACAACACCCAAGTCGCTGGAGATGGCGTTTGTGACACCCATTGCAGTCTGCGCGATGCCATCGATGCCGCTGTACCGGGACAAGATGTCGTGCGCTTCGACCCGTCCGTGTTCAGTACGCCGCAAATCATAGGCAGCGGCAGCGGCGTATTCTCCATCCCGTTCGACAAATCCTTGACGGTGATCGGGCCTGGTCGTGACCTGCTGACCCTGCACAACGGAACCATTCGAGACGTGAACCCGAGTTCTGCGCATGCCTATGACATTCGCGGTCTCACGTTTTATTCCAGCAATGGCTTTTGGGTGCGCAGCGGTGCGAGCGCACGTTTTGAGGACGTGCGATTCTCCGCCCCCGATCCTTTCAGCGATGCCGCGATTTGGGTACAGAGCGGCAATCTAACGGTCTCGATGTGCGAGTTCGTCAATATCTCGTCGTTCATGAATGGCGGCGGCATCAGCCAAGACATTGGAACACTCAACGTCAACAATTCCAGCTTCAAGAACAGTTTCGCAGGCGACGCGGGCGGCATTTACACGCGCGCGCAAAACCCATCGATTATCGGCAACACCTTTGAGGGCAACAGTTCCTTCAATCACGGCGGGGCGATTCATGTGGCAAATGCCATCAAGGCCGAGATCGGAAACAACACGTTTTACGGCAATGCTTCTGGCGGCTTGGGCGCAGCCATTTTTGCCGAAGGCAGTACCAGCACGTTGGCCGCATACAACAACACCATCATCAACAACATCGGCAGCGCTGCCGCCATCTATTCTGAGTCGCCAACTGTGCTGGCGCTGATCGCCAACAACATCATTGCCCTGAATATCGATGGCGCCAATGCGCCCTTGCCGGCATTCGGAGGCTCTGGATTGAATGTGGATCACGACAACATCACCAGCGCAACGAATCTCAATCTAGGCCCGCTGACCGACAACGGTGGGCTCACGCGTACCATGGCTTTGCTCGATGGCAGCAGTGCCATCGGCGTAGGCGATCCCACCATTTGCAATCGCGCGCCCATCAATCGCATCGACCAACGCGGATTCACGCGCCACATCTGCGACGCGGGCGCGTATGCGAGCACACCCGAAGACGTTTTCGCCGACAGCTTCGAATGAGTGCGCCTACCGCTCGTTACGGCCTCGCCCGTGTGTTGTCGAAGCGAGGCCTGTGTTCGCGGACCGAAGCGGGGCGGTTGATTGCGGCTGGTCGCGTGCGCGTGGACGGGCGCATCGTGCGCGACCCGGAATCGCCGACCGTGTTGGCCGCCGCGATCGTCGTCGATGACGTGCGCGCTGTACCGGCGACGCCGGTGCACCTGATGTTGAACAAGCCGCGCGGCCTGGTGACGACGCGATCGGACGAGCAGGGACGGGCGACCGTCTACGACTGCTTCGTCGGTGCCGAACTGCCGTGGATCGCACCGGTCGGACGCCTGGATCGGGCCAGCGAGGGCCTGTTGTTGTTCAGCAATGACCCGGCCTTTGCGGCGGCGATCACCGAGCCCGAACACGGCATCGAGAAGACCTATCACGTGCAGGTGGAAGGGCAGGTGGACCACGATGTCCTGGCGCGGCTTGAGGCCGGCGTCGCAGTCGAAGGCGAACTCTGGCGTGCGGCGCGTGCCACGGTGCTGCGCCGCGGAGCGAAGAACTGCTGGCTCGAGATCGTGCTCGACGAAGGGCGCAATCGGCAGATCCGGCGCATGCTCGACGCGCTCGGTTTCCCGGTGCTGCGCCTGATCCGGGTCGCAATTGCCGGTCTCCGCTTGGGCGATCTCGCCAAAGCGCAATGGCGTGTGCTGGCGGATGCCGATATTGCTGCACTGCAGTTGCCGGGATTCCTGCGCAGCGCATAATCCCCAAGCCCCATGCCGGGGCGGGAGGGAATCCATCATGTTCAAGTCCTCGACGCGCCGCCCGGCGCTTCGTCTGCTGTGTGTCGCGCTGGCGTCGGCCTTCATCGCGCCTCTGGCGTCCGCAGAAACCATCAATGCCTCGGGCCTGCGTGCGCCGGGATCGATCGGATACGACGCCGAAGGCGTGCCCTTGATCCAGGCCGCGAACGACTACGACGCCGCCTTCCTGATGGGCTACGTGCATGCCCGTGACCGCCTCTGGCAGATGGATTACCTGCGCCGCGCCGCCAGCGGCACCCTGACCGAACTGGTGGGTGCGCCGGCGCTCGCGAACGACATCCAGTTGCGCACGCTGGGCCTGCGTCGTGCCGCACAGGCCAGCTGGTCGGTCACGCCCGACATCGCCCGCGGCGAACTGCGTTCCTACGCAGAGGGCGTGAACTTGTGGGTGCGTACGCATGCCTTGCCCTCCGAGTACAGCGCGCTCGAACTCACCAAGTTCGAACCCTGGTCGCCGGTCGATTCGCTGATCGTCGGCAAGTTGCTCGCGTTCCAGCTCAGCTTCGATCTCGATATCGACTACACCGTGCGGCTGGGCGCCTACATGAGCGCCGGTGCGGCCGCCGGATTCAATGGTCAGGCCCTGTTCTTCGAAGACACCCATCGCGTGCAGCCGTTCGATACGCGCGCTTCGATCGCGGCCGCCGACTTCCACCCCAGCGCGCTGGCCGACGACGGCAAGTCGATGGCCTCCGCCATTCCGTCCTACGCGCCGGAGTTTCTGGCGCAGACCGAAGCCCTGCGCGACTCGTTGCTGGCGAACGAATGGATCGCGCCCAAGCTCGCGCCGCGCGAAAACCGCGGCGGCTCGAACTGGTGGATCATGCATGGCTCGAAGACGGCTTCGGGCAAGGCCATCCTGTCGAACGACCCGCATCTCGGCCTCGACTTGCCCGCGATCATGCACGAGGCGCACATCGTCTCGACCGATCCTGCCTATGCCGAATCGATGAATGTGTCCGGTCTCGCGCCGCCCGGCGTCCCCTCGATCCTGCTCGGCTGCAAGCCGCAATTCTGCTGGGGTCTGACGACCAATCCGATGGACGTGTCGGACACCTACCAGGAGAAATTCCTGCTCAATACCTACGGCCTGCCGACGCACACGCTGTACAAGGGCGTGGCCGAGCCGGTGAACTGGACCTTCCAGAGTTACTACGTCAACAAGCTCGACGGCGTGATGGACAACGCCGCGCGCGACAATTCGATCGGCTACACCAATGGCGGCTTGACGATCACGATTCCGCGCCGCAATCACGGTCCGGTGCTGTCGATCACCAATGACACCGGCATCTCGGTGGCCTACACCGGCTGGGGTCCGACGCGCGAACTGGAAGCGATCCGCCGCATCAATCGCGCCAACAACCTCGATGAATTCCGGACCGCGCTGACGTACTTCGATGTCGGCTCGCAGAACTTCGGTTACGCCGGCACCGACGGCACGATCGCCTACTTCACCAGCGCCGAGGCGCCGGTGCGCGAAGATCTGCAGTCGAACACCGTGGATGGCGTGCCGCCGTTCCTGATCCGCGACGGATCGGGCGCCCGGAAGAACGGATGGCTGCCGGTCTCGCACCCGCAGGTGAACCAGGCCGTGCCTTACGAGATCCTGCCGCCAAGCGAAATGCCGTACGTGATCAACCCGGCTTCCGGCTACATCGCGAACGCCAACAACGACCCGATCGGCAGCACCTTCGACAACAATGCGTTCAACCAGCTGCGACCGGGGGGCGGCCTGCACTACCTGAGCTTCGGTTATTCCAGCCTGCGCGTGGGTCGCATCGACCGCGCCCTGCAGTCGGCCATTGCCGCAGGTCCGGTCACGCCCGTGCAGATGAAGACACTGCAGGCGAACACGCAGTTGCTCGATGCCGAACTCGTGCTGCCGCATGTCAGCGTCGCCTTCGACAACGCCGCGGCGTCGAGTTGGCCGGAACTGAAGGCGCTGGCGCAGGATGCGCGGATCGTCGAGGCCGTGGGTCGTCTGCGCGCCTGGGACTATTCCTCGCCGACCGGGCTGAAGGCCGGCTTCGATGCGGGCGACAATCCCGCAGCGATGGCCGATCCGAGCGATGTCGAGGTCGCGAATTCGGTGGCCGCGACGATCTGGGCGCTGTGGCGCGGCCAGGCCGTGCGCAACACCATCGATGCGACGATGTCGCGGGTCGGGCTGGGCAATTATCTCCCCGGTAGCAACGAGTCCTACATCGCGCTCAAGCGACTGCTGGAACGTTATGACACTCAGCAGGGCAAAGGTATTTCCGGCCTGAATTTCTTCCAGGTGACCGGTGCGCCGAACGCCAATGCGGCACGCGACTACGTGCTGCTGAAGTCGCTGTCGGATGCCTTGAACCTTGCTGCGAGCGAAAGTTTCGCACCGGCGTTCGCGCGCTCGACGAACCAGAACGACTATCGCTGGGGCAAGCTGCATCGCATCGTGTTCAAGCATGCCCTCGGCGGGCCGTTCAACATTCCGGGACCGGGCCTGTATGGCTTGACCAATCTCGGCACCGGGCTGGATGGTGTCGCGCGTCAGGGCGGCTACGAGGCGGTCGATGCATCCAGTCACAGTTCGCGCGCAAACACGCTGAACGGATTCATGTTCGGATCGGGACCGGCACGGCGCTTCGTCGGCGAGATGAGCACGCCGATCGTGGCCGACCAGATCTATCCCGGCGGCCAGAACGCGGCGCTGGGCTCGCCCGGCTATATCTCGCAATTGCCGCGCTGGCTGGTGAATGCGTACAAGCCCTTGCCGATCGATCAGGCCGCGCACCAGGCGGCGGTGGTGAGCACGATCAACTTCGTCCCCGCGGGCAATCCGTGAGTCCGGAGTCAATGAAATCGCCGCGCGCAGATCATGCGCGCGGTTTCGACCTGGTCGCGGCGCGTCGCCTGCTGGCGCGCCGCGATCCTGCCCTCGGGCGCTGGATGAAGCGCGTCGGTGAACTCGAGACGCGCTGGCAACAGCGTTTCGACCCGGTCGATTCGCTGGCGCGTTCGATCCTCTATCAACAACTGTCGGGCAAGGCCGCCGCGACGATCCATGGTCGTGTGCTGGACCGGTTCGGCCAGCGCAGGAAGCTCACGCCCTCCGGACTGCTGTCGGCACCGGACACGGGCCTGCGCGAATGTGGTGTGTCGTTCAACAAGATTGCCGCATTGAAGGATCTCGCCGCGAAAGCGGAGCAAGGCGTGGTGCCGACGCTCGCGCAGATGCGTCGGCTGCATCACGACGAGATCGTCGAACGCCTGACCGAGGTACGCGGCATCGGCCGCTGGACGGTCGAGATGATGCTGATCTTCTGGCTCGGCCGGCCCGACATCCTGCCGGTCGACGACCTCGGCATCCGCAAAGGCGCGCAAATCGTGCTCGGCCACGACGAGATGCTGAAGCCGAAGGAATTGTTTGCGCACGGTGAGGTGTGGGCGCCGTACCGCACGGCGGCCAGTCTCTATCTATGGCGCATCGCCGACTTCGACAAGGAACAGTCCGGCGCCACCAAGGTGAAGCGCTCGCAGGATTGAGCCTGCGAGCGCCGCGACGCTTACTTCGACTTCGCGCCGATGTGCTCGTCGAGGAAGGCTTCCATCTTCTCGTACAGCTCGATGCGGTTCTCTTCCTTGTAGAAGCCGTGGCCTTCGGCATCCTTGACCAGCGACGTCACCGGCGTGCCCGCTTCTTTCAGGCCATCAAGCATCATCTTGTAGTGCGCATAGGGGCAACGATGATCATCCTTGCCGTGGACCAGCATCACGGGAATCTTGACCTTGTCCGCGTGCCGAGCCGGAGAGTTCATGCGCATGGCCGCGATGTCGGTGCCGAGTTCGGCCTCGATCTGGTTGCGACCGCGACGGGTATCGTTGATGTCGCCCTTCTTGTAGTCCATCTCCATGTCATAGAAACCGGCGTATCCGATGGCGCAACGGTAGGTGTCGGGATGTCGGATCGGATTCATCAATGCGGCATAGCCGCCGAAGCTGACGCCGTAGATGCAAACGCGATTGGCGTCGACGACGTTCTGGGCCACGGCCCATTTCAGTCCATCGGCGATGTCATCCATGATGACGGTGCCCCACTTGCGATGGGTCGACTTCTCGAAGTCCTCGCCCCGGCCACCTGAGCCCTGGAAATTGATCTGAAGCACGGCGTAGCCACGATTGGCCAGAAACTGCACATCGTTGTCGTAGCCCCAATAGTCGGACGCGCCGTGCGGCCCGCCATGCGGCATCACTACGGTCGGAAAAGGCGTCTTGCCCTCCAGCGGCAGGGTCAGCATGCCGGTGAGCGTCGTGCCCTCTCGGTTCTGGAACTGGACCGGACGCATCGGCGCGAGCTTCGCGGAATCCAGTCCTTCAGTGCTGTCGAGAACCTTCGCGATCGAGTTCTTCTCGCGACCGACGATGTAGTACTGGCCGGGGTTTCGGTCACCCTGGACATTCACGAGGACCTTCATGTCGTCACGGCTGAACTCTTCGAGTGTGACCAGGTTTCCCGGAAACTGCTTCATCAGTCCTGCGTGGAGCTTGGCCCAGGCGGAGTTCGGATCGAGGTACTGGATGCTGATCTTGGGCAGGTAGTTGATGATCGCGAACGGCTCGGGATTGAAGCCCGCAAATATCAGGCCGCCGGTGTTGTGGTCAGGCAGCGACAACACTTTCTCGCGAGTGCCTTTCGCGAAGTTCACCTTGTACAGGGAAGTCGGTTCGCCGGCGTCGGCAATTTCGGCCCACGCGGTATTGTTGTCGCTCTCGAACGCCCAAATGCCCATCCAGCGGCCACTGAGTGACTTCGGCACCGGCTGCCAGTCGGCGTCTGCAGTTGGGCGATAGCGGAGAATCGGGTTGTAGTACAGGTCCGCCGAAATTGCGAAACGCGGCACGCTGTCGTGGTCCACGCTGACGTTCGCCGATTCCTGTGGAATCTTCTCGATCAGCTTGCGGTCGACGGTGTTTGGATCCAGGCGATAGATGTAGGTGTTCTTCTCGTTCGGATCCCAGGACTGGAATTGCACGATCAGCGTGCTGCGATCTTCGCCGCGGCGCGCGATCACCGATGCCCAGCCCTGATCCTTCTTGCGGCCTTGGCGGGTGCCTACGTCCGGCTGGTAGCCGAACATGATCTTCTGCTCTTTCATCTCGCGATTGATCGAGTAAAGCTCGCCGAGGTCCCAGGGCTGTTCGAGGTAGTCGGCCTTCTTGTTCTTGCCGAACACGAGGCGATTGTCGTTGGCCCAGAAGGGATCGGCGACGTGTTCCTTGGGCAGGCTGCGCAGCCGGCTGGGTTCTTCCTTGCCGCTCAGGTCGATGATCATGAGGTCGGTGTGGTTGTCGACCGGCGTCGTGATCGCGAGATGGGTGCCATCGGGCGACAAGGTCACATCGGCGTACTGCGCGTGCTGGGCAAACAATTTGGCCGGCAGACGCTCGGCGAACGCCGTCTGGGACATGGACATGGACAGGGCAAGCGCAGTCGCCGTGACGACGCGCTGGAGGTTCAGCTTCATCGGAATTTCCCGTTAGGAGAGGACAGACCGCCCCCGCAGTCCATGTGACCGATTGTAGCGGTCACACCTCGATCGAAGCCAGATCGCCCTTGGTTTCGAGCCATTCCTTGCGGTCGTTGGCGCGCTTCTTCGAGAGCAGCATGTCCATGATCTTCCTGGTGCCGTCGTCTTCCTCGACCATCAACTGCACGAGGCGGCGGGTATCCGGGTGGATGGTCGATTCGCGCAGCTGCGGCGGGTTCATTTCGCCGAGGCCCTTGAAGCGCGTGACGGAAACCGTGCCCTTGATCTTCTCGCGCTCGATCTTGTCGAGCATTGAACGTTTCTCGTCCTCGTCGAGCGCGTAGAACACCTGCTTGCCGATGTCGATGCGGAACAGCGGCGGCATCGCGACGAAGACGTGGCCGGCGCGCACGAGGCTCGGAAAGTGGCGCAGGAACAGCGCGCTCAACAAGGTCGCGATGTGCAGCCCGTCGGAGTCGGCGTCGGCAAGGATGATGACCTTGCCGTAGCGCAATCCGTCGATCTTGTCGTGGCCCGGGTCGCAACCGATGGCGACCGCGAGATCATGCACTTCCTGCGAGCCGAGCACCGCGCTCGATTCGACTTCCCAGGTATTCAGGATCTTGCCGCGCAGCGGCAGGATGGCCTGGAAGTCCTTGTCACGGGCCTGCTTGGCCGAACCGCCGGCGGAATCGCCTTCGACCAGGAACAGTTCGGTGCGCGACAGGTCTTGCGAGATGCAGTCGGCGAGCTTGCCGGGCAGGGCCGGGCCCTGCGTGATCTTCTTGCGCACGACGATCTTGTCGGCCTTCAGGCGTGCCTGCGCGCGTTCGATCGCGAGCATGGCGATGCGTTCGCCGAGGTCGACATGCTGGTTCAGCCACAGCGAAAACGCGTCATGCGTCGCGCCTTCAACGAAGGCCGCGGCATTGCGAGAGGACAGACGTTCCTTGGTCTGGCCGGAGAACTGCGGATCGGCGGTCTTGTAGCTGAGCACGAAGCTCAAGCGATCCCAGATGTCCTCGGGCGCGATCTTGACGCCGCGCGGCAGCAGGTTGCGGAAATCGCAGAACTCGCGCAGCGACTCGGTCAGCCCGGAACGCAGGCCGTTCGCATGGGTGCCGTGCTGGGCGGTCGGGATCAGGTTGACGTAGCTTTCCTGGGTGAGTTCGCCCTCGGGCGTCCAGCACACCGCGAATTCGACGGCGTCGATGTCCTTCTTCAGCACCGCCGTGAAGATCTCCGGCGGCAGCAGTTCCTGGTCCTTGAGCATCGAGCGCAGGTAGTCGCGCAGGCCATCCTCGTAAAGCCACTCGACGCGTTCGCCGCTGGCCTCGTCGAACAGTTTCACGGTCAGGCCCGGGCACAATACGGCCTTGGCGCGCAGCACGTGCTTGAGCCGCGACAGCGAAATCTTCGGCGAGTCGAAATACTTCGGGTCCGGCCAGAAGCGCACGCGCGTACCGGTCTGCTTCTTCGGCACCGAACCGATGACGGCGAGGTCGGTGGCGCGATCGCCATTGCGGAAGTCCATCTGGTAGACATTGCCGTCGCGACGGATGACCACTTCGACGAGGTTCGACAGCGCGTTCACTACCGATACGCCGACCCCGTGCAGGCCGCCGGAGAACTGGTAGTTCTTGTTCGAGAACTTGCCGCCCGCGTGCAGCCGCGTGAGGATCAGTTCGACGCCCGGGATGCCCTCTTCGGGATGGATGTCGACGGGCATGCCGCGGCCGTTGTCGATGACCTCGACCGAGCCGTCGTTGAAGACCGCTACTTCGATGGTGTCGGCGTGCCCGGCCAAGGCTTCGTCGACCGAGTTGTCGACCACTTCCTGGACCAGATGATTGGGCCGCGCGGTATCCGTGTACATGCCAGGGCGGCGCTTGACCGGCTCCAGGCCCGACAGGACTTCGATATCGGCGGCGTTGTAACGACTCATCATGGGCTCGGAACGGCGTGCGGGGCGGGCATGGTGGGTGCGGACCCGTTTCCGGTCAAGGCGGACGCCTGCCCGGCTTCCGCCACGGCGGTTCCGGGGCGGCGATCAGGGTCATCCGGTAGAATGCCGCTTTCCGCTGACCCGGTGTTTCATGACTCCCCTGATTTTCGTTACCGGCGGTGTGGTGTCCTCGTTGGGCAAGGGCATCGCATCGGCGTCGCTGGGCGCCATCCTGGAGGCCCGCGGCCTCCGCGTCACCATGATGAAGCTCGATCCCTACATCAATGTCGACCCGGGCACGATGAGCCCGTATCAGCATGGTGAGGTCTACGTGCTCGATGACGGTGCCGAGACCGACCTCGATCTCGGCCACTACGAACGCTTCGTCAACACCCGTCTGACCCGGCGCAATGCCATCACCACCGGCAAGATCTACGAGACCGTGATCCGCAAGGAACGGCGCGGCGATTATCTCGGTGCGACCGTGCAGGTCATTCCGCACATCACCGACGAGATCAAGCGTGCGGTAGAGGAAGCGACTGCGGGCTACGACGTCGCCCTGGTCGAAATTGGCGGCACGGTCGGCGACATCGAATCGCTGCCGTTCCTCGAAGCGATCCGCCAGTTGCGGATCGAACGCGGCATCGACAAGACCCTGTTCATGCATCTCACCCTGGTGCCATACATCAAGGCCGCCGGCGAGATCAAAACCAAACCGACCCAGCATTCGGTCAAGGAACTGCGCAACATCGGCATCCAGGCCGACGTGTTGCTGTGCCGTTGCGAACAGGCCTTGCCGGACGCCGAGCGCCGCAAGATCGCCTTGTTCACGAATGTGCCGGAGAAAGCCGTGTTTTCGGCGATCGACCTGCCTTCGATCTACCAGATCCCGGAATGGTTTCTGCAGCAAGGACTGGACCAGTTGGTCGTCGACCAGTTGAAGCTGCCGGCCAAGCCCTTGTCGGGGTTGCCGGCCTGGCACGAGATCTGTGAGCGTGAAGCGCATCCGAAGGGCAAGGTCACGATCGCCATCGTCGGCAAGTACGTCGAACACAAGGACGCGTACAAGTCGCTCGGCGAAGCCTTGAAGCATGGCGGTTTGCAGCAGTCGGTCGAAGTTGACCTGCGCTGGATCGAGTGCGAACGCGTCGAATCGGAAGGCACCGACCTGCTGGCCGGAGTCGATGCGATCCTGGTGCCCGGCGGCTTCGGCAAGCGCGGGTTCGAGGGCAAGATCGCATCGGCCAGGCATGCCCGCACCCACAAGATCCCGTACTTCGGCATCTGCTACGGACTGCACGCGGCGGTCGTCGATTTCGCCCGCCATGTCGCCGGCCTCAAGGATGCCAACAGCACCGAAAACGATCGCTCGACCCAGAACCCGGTGATCGGCCTGATCACCGAGTGGCGCACCAGTGCCGGTGACGTTGAGCAGCGCAGTGAGTCCTCCGATCTCGGTGGCACGATGCGCCTCGGCGCCCAGGACTGTCGCGTGCAGCTGGGTACCCTGGCCTATCAGCTGTATGGCAAGGAGGTCGTCAGCGAGCGTCATCGCCATCGTTACGAATTCAACAACCGCTACCTCGACCGTTTCGCCGAACTCGGCATGGTGTTTTCCGGCAAGTCGATGGATGACAGCCTGGTCGAGATGATCGAGTACCGCGACCATCCCTGGTTCCTGGCTTGCCAGGCGCATCCGGAATTCCTGTCGACGCCGCTCAAGGGACATCCACTGTTCATCGGCTTTGTCACTGCGGCGCTGGCCCACCAGCGCAATCGGCAGCCACGCGAGATCGCGGCATGAAACTGCTCGACTTCGAGATCGGCCTCGATCGCCCGTTCTTCCTGATCGCCGGACCCTGCGTGGTCGAGAGCGAGCAGTTGCAGATCGATACCGCCGGTACGCTCAAGGAAATCACCTCGGCGCTTGGCATTCCCTTCATCTTCAAGTCGAGTTTCGACAAGGCCAATCGCTCCTCGGACAAGAGTTTTCGCGGACCGGGCATGGCCGAAGGGCTGCGCATCCTGTCGGAAGTGAAGCGCCAGCTCGGCGTGCCGCTGCTGACCGACGTGCACGAATACACGCCGTTCGATGAAGTGGCTGCCGTCGTCGATGTACTGCAGACGCCGGCCTTCCTGTGCCGCCAGACCGATTTCATCCAGGCCGTGGCGCGCACGATGAAGCCGGTCAACATCAAGAAGGGCCAGTTCCTCGCGCCCTGGGACATGAAGCATGTCGTCGAGAAGGCGCGTGCGGTCGGCAACGAGCAGATCATGGTCTGCGAACGTGGCGCCAGCTTCGGCTACAACAATCTCGTGTCCGACATGCGCTCGCTCGTGGTGATGCGCGAAACCCGCTGCCCGGTGGTGTTCGATGCCACGCATTCGGTGCAGTTGCCGGGCGGGCAGGGTGCCTCCAGTGGTGGCCAGCGCGAATTCGTGCCGGCCTTGTCGCGTGCGGCTGTCGCGGTCGGCATCTCCGGCCTGTTCATGGAAACCCACCCGGATCCGGACAAGGCCTTGTCCGATGGCCCGAACGCGTGGCCGCTGCACAAGATGCGTGGCTTGCTCGAGACCCTGATGGCGATCGACCGCAGCGTGAAAGCGACGGATATCGATTAGCAGGATGTCCCGTTCTTCTTGAGTCCTTGGACAGGCTCAGGACTGCCCGGTCGAAGGGCGACTCGGATCGATGGAAAAAGAAACGGCCCGGTTGCCCGGGCCGTTTTGCATTTCCGTACTCGGCGTACGATCAGCTGTGGCGCTGGCGCAGGGCGATGCCCGCGACCAGCAGTGACAGCAGCGCCATGCCGAACCAGTTCAGTGCCGGCACCGGTACGCCCGGCGACAGCACCGCGAAGCCGGTCGGGTCACCCGAGGCCGTCGTCGCCGGATCGTCGGTGAGACGGGTGGCCTCGTTGGTCCCATCGCCATCACCGTCATAGCTGATCGAGCCCTGATTGGTGATGATGCCGCTGGCAGTCGGCGCGATCGTGGCCGTGATCGTCACGGTGACCGATCCGCCCGCCGCAATGCTGCCGTTCCAGGTGACGGTGTTGGTCGCGATGGTCGCGACCGCCGTGCCCGAACTTGCAGTGGCGCTGACCAGGGTCAGACCCAACGGCAGGATATCGGTGAACTCGTTGCCCGCATTGTCCTGCTGCGCGCCTGCACCCGTGTTGTTGAGCACGATCGTGTAGGTGACCGTGCTGCCGATCTGGAACAAGCCGCTGACCGTCTTGCTGCCGCTGACATTCGCAGGCGACAGCACGGTGGTCGTGTCGGTCGCACTGTTGTTGCCCGGGGTCGGGTCGGTCACGCTGCCAGGAGCGGTGACGGTCGCGGTGTTCGACAGAACACCGGTCGCGCTGCCGGAAACCGCACAGTTCGCCGCGTAGGTGACGCTGCCGCCACTCGGCAGGTTGACGCTGTCGTTGATGTTGCCGCTACCCGCCGCCGTGCAGGTACCGCCGCCGGCACCGACGCAGGCCCAAGTGCAGGTCAGGCCGGCCGGGAGCGTGTCGGCCACCGTAGCGCCGATCACATTGCTCGGGCCCGGATTGCTGACCACCACGGTATAGACCAGGTTGCCACCGGCCAGGACCGTCGTCACGCCGTCGGTCTTGGTGATCGACAGGTCCGCTTCGGCACCCAGTGCATCGGTATCGGTGGCGCTGTTGTTGCCGGGCGTCGGATCGGTGATGCCGCCCGCGGCCGTGACCGTGGCGGTGTTGACCAGGGAGCCGGTCGCCGCTGCGGAAATGGTGCAGGCTGCGGTGTAAGTGACACTGCCGCCCGACGGCAGGTTCACGCTGTCGCTGATGTTGCCGCTGCCGGCCGCCGTGCAGGTGCCGCCACCGGCGCCCGCACAGGTCCACGTGCAGGTCTCGCTGGCCGGGAAGGTGTCGGCGACCGTGCTGCCCGCGGCGTTGCTCGGACCGGCATTGCTGGCCGTGATGGTGTAGGTCACCGAACCACCGGGAACGGCCGAGGTCACGCCATCGGTCTTGGTGATCGACAAGTCGGCGGTCGGCACCAGGGTGTCGGAATCGGTGGCGCTGTTGTTGCCCGGGGTCGGGTCAGTCACGCCGCCAGGTGCGGCGACCGTGGCCGTGTTCGACAAGGTGCCGGTCGCTGCGGCGGAAATAGCGCAGCTTGCGGTGTAGGTGACGCTGCCGCCAGACGGCAGGTTGGCGGTATCGCTGATGTTGCCGCTGCCGGCCGCCGTGCAGGTGCCGCCGCCGGCGCCGACACAGGTCCACGTGCAGGTCAGCGTGGCCGGGAAGGTATCGGCCACTGTGCTGCCCGGTGCATCACTCTGCCCAGGATTGCTGGCGGTGATGGTGTACGTCACCGAGCCACCGGGGGCTGCGGTGGTCACGCCATCGGTCTTGGTGATCGCCAGATCCGCCGTCGGCACCAGGGTGTCGGTATCGGTGGCGCTGTTGTTCGCCGGATTCGGATCGGCGATCGAACCAGTGACCGTGGCGGTATTCGACAGCGTACCGGTGGCCGACGCCGAGATCGCGCAGGCCGACGTGTAGGTCACGCTGCCGCCGACCGGCAAATTCACGCCGCTGTCGTTGATGTTGCCGGCAAACGGGCCTGCAGCACCGCAGGTACCGCCACCGGCGCCGACGCAGGTCGTGCTGCAGGTCAGCGAGGCCGGAAAGGTATCCGCCACCGTGGCGCCGGTGACCGGATCAATGCCGGCATTCGAGGCGGTGATCGTGTAGGTCACCGAGCCGCCGGGAACCGCCGTGGCCACGCCGTCGGTCTTGGTGATCGACAGATCCGCAGACAGCGCACGGCAGGCGGTCACGGTCACGTCATCGATGGCGAGGCCGCCGAAGCTGACCGTGGTGTCGCCGTCGACATGGAAGCGCAGTTCCGAGTTGAGACCGGCGAGGGCGTCGGCCCGCGCGCTGCGAACACTCCAGCCCGAGCTGGCAGGCACGTTCACCGCCGGGTTACCCGGCGCATCGGTCATCGTCGCATCCAGATGCTCGAACAAGCGGATCGGTGTAGCACCGCCCACCTGCTGTGCATCCACGAACAGATGGTCGAAAGTCGCGGACTCCATCTGATACTGCTGTGCCCAGGTGATGACCACCGGTGCGCTGAGGCCAGCAAGATTGATGTTCGGAGACAACAGATCCTGGGAGCTGCTGACGTTGTAGGTGCCGGTCAAGTCGGTCTTCCAGCAGTTCACGCCGCTGTTGCAGGTGGTGAAGCCGGCCACCGGGTTGGCGGTATTCGTCGCGACCGTGGCCGGCAGTCCAAGGGCCCATTCGTCGGCCGTGCCGCTGTGGGTATAGCCCGCTGCGCCGGCTTCGAAGTCGGCTGCATGAACGGTTTGGGGCGTGAACCCGGGGGCACAGGTCGGCGGCGGTGGCGCTTCGCACACGCGCATGCTCCACGACGTCAGCGTGCCGCCGTTCACATCGCCGGTATCGTCGCGCAGATCCAGCGTCCAGGTGCCACCGGCATTTTCACCATCGAGCCAGGACAGGCGATAGTTCAATTCCGGTTTCAGTCGCACGCCTTTCAGCACCGTGAACGACGGCGGGGCGGCTGCTTCGTCATCGAGCACCAGGTCCATCTGCGTCTGGCCGCCAGCGGCAGCCGCGCCGATGTCGGTGAACAGGCCGATATCGTTCCCGGCCGGCGAGCGCAGGTGTGCGTCGATCTGGCCCATGACAGCGTGATTCAGGACGATATCGACATCGACATCGGCGATGCGCGGACTGCCGGGAATCGTGATCGTCGAGGACACCAGTCCGGTTGCAGGTCCGATCGTCTGCGGCACATTGGTGCTGGTATAGGTCGTGCAGTTCACGCCTTCGTCGGAGGCAGGATGCACGCTGACACTGAGATTGTATGTCGCGGTCGCACCGCCGACTGCGGCACTGGCCGAATCGACGAAGGCGAAATACGTGCCGGCGGTCTTGACCGTCATGAAGAAGGCTTCGGAAGGACGGTTGGGATTGGGTGCGACATCGCCAGTACCGGCGTCGTCGACAACCAGGATTTGATTGCCGGCATCACCGAACAGCGCGAAACCCAAGCGGCCATTCCAGGTCACCAGGTCATCTTCCGGGTCGACATCGAGGCTGAGGAAGACTGTGTCGCCGGCGTTCAGCGTCAGGCTGTACCAGTCCTGCTCGGTCGCCGACGCAACGCCGCGTGCACCGCTGACCCAACCATTGGCCGGCAGCGGATTGGCTGTCGCCGGCGTGTCGTTGGCTTCCACTTCCGGCGTCGGTGTGCCGCTCTGGAGGCGGAAATGCAGTTCGTACGGCCGCTCGGACGTGGTGCCGGCGGTGAAGTCGTTGACCTTGAGGAAATAGGTTCCGGTGGTCGGGATGATGGCGCCGGCAATCGACGAAGAGAGACCGGCGAGAGAGCCGTTGTCATCGTCGAATTCGACGATCGTGGTGCCGTCCGACGCCAACAGCGTCAACTGGCTGTCGGTACTACTACCCGCGGAACCCGAGGTCATGGTCGCGGCATAGACGCGGTCGCCGGCCGTGGCGGTGAAACTGTAGAAATCGACGTCGCCGTTCGGGAACAGCGGCGCACGAACGACCAGATTGCCGCCGGCCAACGGACTCGCCGTGCCGAAGGTGCCATTCGGCTCCACTTCGCCGACATAACCCTGACCCAGCGGCGCCTTGGCGTAACGCAAGCCGCTCGGCAATGCGAAGGGTACGTTCGGGCGGGCGGCGACTTCACCCTTGATTTCCGCCGGCACCATCGCGGCGTCGATCGGCGTGATCTGTATGTCGGCGAATACCGGAGCCGACAAGGCCGCCAGGAACGCCGAAAACCATCCAATAATGCGAATCCGCGACTTCATCGTCTTCCCCAAGACATCTGCGGCAGGGCAGGGGATGCGCGCCATCGCCCCGGGCTACTGCAGAGTTGCGCGACGTTAGTGCGAAATGTGTCACGCGTCGAGACATTTGCTTCCCCGTCGGCGCGCGCAGCCACTACGATCGGGCCATGAGCCGAGCCACCCCCGTCATCCTGTTCGGTGCGTCCGGGCGCATGGGTCAGGAAATCCTCACGCTGGTGCCGCAGCAGCGTGACATCGACCTTGTCGCCGCCCTGGTCCGACCCGGTGCACGCCTGGCGGGTGAGCCGGTGTGGCCCGTCAGCGCCGCGGCATTGGCCTACGCCAGCGCGCTGGAGCCGGAATCGCGCGCCGATGTGCTGATCGATTTCTCGAACGCCGCCAGTTTCGATGCGGCGCTGGCGCTCGCCGTCCAGCGTGAAATGGCCTTTGTCAGCGGCACCACCGGCCTGAGCGAGGCGCAGCGTGAGGCGCTGGAGCAGGCGGCGCTGCGCATTCCGGTCCTGTGGTCGGCGAATTTCAGCATCGGCGTGGCCTTGCTGCGACGCATGGCCGCCGAGGCGGCGCGAGTCCTGGGTGACGAATTCGATGTCGAGATCATCGAGGCGCATCATCGCCACAAGCGTGACGCGCCCTCGGGCACTGCGCTCACGCTGGGCCGAGCCATCGCCGAGGCGCGCGGGCGCGCGCTGGACGAGGTGGGCGTGTTCGCCCGCCACGGGCACATGGACGAGCGCGTTCGCGGCGACATCGGTTTTGCGACCGTGCGCGGCGGCGACATCGTCGGCGATCACACCATTCTGTTTGCCGGCGAGGGTGAACGGCTGGAATTCACCCATCGCGCCAGCACGCGCGCGGTGTTCGCGCGCGGTGCCCTGGTCGCGGCCCGCTGGATGGCGGGTCGATCCGCAGGCCGGTACACGCTTGACCAGGCGGTCGCTGCCGCACTGTGACGATCCTGCGGAGGTTTTCGTCGCCTCCGCGCCTGCTCCTGCGCTAGAATCCGCCCCCGCTCGCGGCCTCTGCCGCCCCCGGAGCGTTTCATGCCGACCCTTCCTGCTCTGCTGGCCCTCGCGGACGGCAGCCTGTTCCATGGCACCTCGATCGGTGCCGACGGCCTGACTGCCGGCGAGGTGGTGTTCAACACCGCGATGACCGGTTACCAGGAAATCCTCACCGATCCGTCCTACAGCCGCCAGATCGTCACGTTGACCTATCCGCACATCGGCAACACCGGCTGCAACGACGACGATGTCGAGTCCGATGGCGTGCACGCGGCCGGCCTGATCGTGCGCAGCGCAACGCAGCACAGCGATCATTGGCGCAGCACGGTGTCCCTGCCGGACTACCTGCGTCGGCATGGCATTGTCGGTATCGCCGACATCGACACCCGTCGCCTGACGCGTATCCTGCGCGAAAAAGGTGCGCAGAACGGCTGCATCGTGGCGGGCGCCGCAGCGACCGACATCGACGCGGCGCTCGCTGCCGCACGCGCCTTCCCCGGACTGAAGGGGATGGATCTCGCCAAGGTCGTGACGACGCCGAAGTCCTACGTCTGGGACCAGGGCAGCTTCGACCTCGATCGCGGCAGCGCGCCGCGCGAGACCGGCGAATTGCACGTCGTCGCCTATGATTTCGGCATCAAGCACAACATCCTGCGCATGCTGGTCGATCGTGGTTGCCGCGTCACCGTGGTGCCGGCGCAGACGTCCGCGTCCGATGTCTTCGCCTTGAATCCAGATGGCGTGTTCCTGTCCAACGGTCCGGGTGATCCCGAACCCTGTGATTACGCGATCGGCGCGATCAAGGCGTTCATCGCGGCGCGCCTGCCCACGTTCGGGATTTGCCTGGGACATCAATTGCTCGGGCTGGCGGCCGGCGCGAAGACGCTGAAGATGAAGTTCGGCCATCACGGCGCCAACCACCCGGTGATCGAGCTCGAATCCGGCCGCGTCATGATTTCCTCGCAGAACCATGGCTTTGCCGTCGACGAGACATCGCTGCCGGCGAACCTCCGGGCGACCCATCGCTCGCTGTTCGATGGGTCACTGCAGGGTATTGCGCTGACCGACGCGCCGGCCTACAGCTTCCAGGGGCATCCGGAAGCCAGCCCGGGTCCGCATGATGTCGCGCGCGTGTTCGATCCCTTCGTGCGCGAAATGCATCGGCGTCGTGGCGCGAATCCTGCTTCCATGCGAGCGGCCGTCGCTTGAGTTTGCCCAGATGAAGACTGGAATCATTCTGTTTGCACTGTTGGGGTTCGCCATGGCTGCCGTGGCGCAGCAGAAGGCCCCGGTATTCGACCCGCTGAATCCCCCTGACACGGCGCGCAGCGTGCCCGCGGCCAAGCCACAGCCCAAGTCGGAACTCAAGCCGCAGGCCGTCGCCGCGCCCGCCCCGCCGATGGTGGTGACGCCCGCTCCCGAGCCGGCCGCGCCGGTCGTGCCCAAGGGGCCACAAATCGTGCCCTATGACGAACTCGAGACCCAGGTCGGCAAGTCCATCGTGGTCAGGACCAACCTGCACACCACGCGCAAGGGCACCTTGAAGCGCTTCAATCGTGCCGTCTTGGTGATTCAGGACATGAGTCGCGGTTTCGCGATGGATATCGAGATTCCCCGCAGCACGGTGGCCGAAGTCAAGGTGATGAACTGAGGCCAGGCCATCTTCCGGGCCGCGCGCGGGCAGTCGCGCAGGCGCCGGGAATCGTTGCAACGATCCGGGTAGAATTCGCCGCATTCCACATCCATCGAATCGTCCTGCGCGCGAGTGCGGGGCCGAGGTGCTTATGCCCAAGCGTTCCGACCTGAAGACCATCCTGATCATCGGTGCCGGTCCCATTGTGATCGGCCAGGCATGCGAGTTCGACTACTCCGGCGCGCAGGCCTGCAAGGCGCTGAAGGCCGAGGGCTATCGCGTCGTGCTGGTCAATTCGAATCCGGCCACGATCATGACCGATCCCGAGATGGCGGACGCCGTCTACATCGAGCCGATCAACTGGCGCACGATCGAACGCATCATCGCCAAGGAACGTCCGGACGCCGTGCTGCCGACCATGGGCGGACAGACCGCGCTGAACACCGCGCTCGATCTCGCCGATCACGGGGTGCTGGAGAAGTACGGCGTCGAGATGATCGGCGCCTCGCGCGATGCCATCCGCATGGCCGAGGACCGCGAACTGTTCCGTCGCGCCATGCTCGATATCGGTCTCGAATGCCCGAAGGCCGAAGTGGCACGCACCCTGGAGCAGGCGCTCGACATCCAGACCCGCGTCGGCTATCCGACCATCATCCGTCCGAGCTTCACGCTCGGCGGCTCCGGCGGCGGCATTGCTTACAACCGTGAGGAGTTCATCGAGATCATCAAGCGCGGCCTCGAACTGTCGCCGACCAGTGAAGTGCTGGTCGAGGAGTCGGTGCTGGGCTGGAAGGAATTCGAGATGGAAGTGGTCCGCGACAAGGCGGACAACTGCATCATCGTCTGCTCGATCGAGAACTTCGATCCGATGGGCGTGCATACCGGCGACTCGATCACCGTCGCTCCGGCGCAGACCCTGACCGACAAGGAATACCAGCGCTTGCGCGACGCCTCGATCGCGGTGCTGCGCAAGATCGGCGTCGACACCGGCGGCTCTAACGTCCAGTTCGGCGTGAACGCGCGCGATGGCCGCGTCGTCGTGATCGAAATGAATCCGCGCGTGTCGCGGTCGTCGGCACTGGCTTCGAAGGCGACCGGTTTCCCGATCGCGAAGATCGCCGCCAAGCTGGCGGTCGGTTACACGCTGGACGAGCTGTGCAACGACATCACCGGCGGGCTGACGCCGGCTTCGTTCGAGCCGGCGATCGACTACGTCGTGACCAAGATTCCGCGCTTCGCGTTCGAGAAATTCCCGGCGGCCGATTCGCGCCTGACCACGCAGATGAAATCGGTCGGCGAAGTGATGGCGATGGGCCGCAACTTCCAGGAGTCGCTGCAGAAGGCCCTGCGCGGTCTCGAAACCGGAAAGGTCGGCCTCGATCCCACGCGTGACGAATTCGCCAGCGAGGATGCGCTGATCGAGCTGAAGCGCCAGGTGCGCGAAGCCGGCCCCGATCGCGTGTTCTACGTCGCCGATGCCTTTCGCGCCGGCTTGACGCTGCAGCAGATCTACGACCTCAGTTTCATCGATCATTGGTTCCTGCGCCAGATCGAGGAACTGGTGCACATGGAGCAGAAGCTCGCGCAGCAGGGACTGGCCGCGCTGGATGCGAATCGCCTGCGGGCGTTGAAGCGGGTCGGATTTTCGGACGCGCGGCTCGCACAACTGGTCGGCACCAACGAGGACGCGGTGCGCCATCTGCGCCGCGCCTTAAACGTGCGTCCGGTCTACAAGCGCGTCGACTCCTGCGCTGCGGAGTTCGCGACCAATACGGCGTACCTGTATTCGACCTACGAGGAAGAGTGCGAGTCCGCGCCCAGCGATCGCGACAAGATCATCGTGCTTGGCGGCGGCCCGAATCGCATCGGGCAGGGCATCGAGTTCGATTACTGCTGCGTGCATGCGGCGCTGGCGCTGCGCGATGACGGCTATGAAACCATCATGGTCAACTGCAATCCGGAAACCGTCTCCACCGACTACGACACCTCGGATCGACTTTACTTCGAGCCGCTCACGCTGGAGGACGTGCTGGAGATCGTGCACAAGGAGAAGCCCAAGGGGCTGATCGTGCAGTACGGCGGCCAGACGCCGCTCAAGCTGGCGCGCGCACTTGAGGCGAACGGCGTGCCGGTGATCGGCACCTCGCCGGATTCGATCGATCTCGCCGAGGACCGCGAACGCTTCCAGAAGCTGGTGAATCAGCTCGGACTTCTGCAGCCGCCGAACCGCACGGCCCGCAACCCCGATGAAGCGCTCGCCCTGGCCCGGGAGATCGGCTATCCGCTGGTCGTGCGTCCGAGCTACGTGCTGGGTGGCCGGGCGATGGAAGTCGTGCACGGCGACGCCGACCTGAGGCGCTACATCACCGACGCGGTGCGCGTATCGAACGAGTCGCCGGTGCTGCTCGATCGCTTCCTCGACAATGCCGTTGAGGTCGATGTCGACCTGATCGCCGACGCCGAAGGCAACACGTTGATCGGCGGCATCATGGAGCACATCGAGGAGGCCGGCGTGCACTCGGGGGACAGTTCGTGTTCGCTGCCGCCGTATTCGTTGTCGGCATCGATCCAGGACCGCTTGCGCGAGCAGGTGCAGGCGATGGCCAAGGCGCTCAAGGTCGTGGGCTTGATGAATACGCAGTTTGCGATTCAGGGCGAGACGATCTTCGTGCTCGAAGTGAATCCGCGCGCCTCGCGCACCGTGCCCTTCGTGTCGAAGGCGACCGGTCTGCCGCTGGCCAAGATCGCCGCACGCTGCATGGCCGGGCAGACGCTGGCCGCGCAAGGGGCGACACGCGAAATCATTCCCGGCTACTACTCGGTCAAGGAAGCGATCTTCCCGTTCCTGAAATTCCAGGGCGTCGATCCCATCCTCGGTCCGGAGATGCGTTCAACCGGTGAAGTCATGGGCGTGGGGCGCAACTTCGGCGAGGCCTTCGCGAAGGCGCACGAAGCCGCCAACATCAAGGCGCCGCCGCTCGGCAAGGTATTCGTCAGCGTGCGCGACGCCGACAAGCCGCGCGTCGAGGTCGTGGCCGAAGAATTGCTGAGGCGCGGCTATTCCATGGTGGCGACCGCCGGTACCTGCGATTATCTGCGCAGTCGCGGCTTTCCGTGCGAGCGCATCAACAAGGTGCTCGATGGACGGCCGCACATTGGCGATGCGATCAAGAACGGCGAGATCGTGTTCATCATCAACACCACCGAAGGCAAGCAGGCGATCTCCGACTCGTTCTCGATCCGTCGCGATGCGCTGCAGCAGCGCGTGACGTATTCGACGACCGTGGCCGGTGCACGCGCCCTGCTGCATTCGCTGGACTATCGCAATTCGGAGCGCGTCAGTGCGCTTCAGGAACTTCACCGGGAACTGCAGGCATGAGAAGACCTCCCCTGACCAAGCGCGGCGTCGAGCGCTTGCGCGAAGAGCTCGAGCGATTGAAGTCGGTCGAGCGGCCGCGCATCATCCAGGCGATCGCGGAAGCGCGTGCCCATGGCGATCTCAAGGAGAACGCCGAATACCACGCCGCGCGCGAACAGCAGGGCTTCACCGAAGGCCGCATCAACGAGCTCGAGGCTGCCTTGTCGTTTGCGGAAGTGATCGACATCAGCCAGCTCAATGCCGGCACGCGCATCGTTTTCGGCGCGACGGTCGATCTGCTGGAGCTGCACAACAACAACGAAGTCACCTATCAGATCGTCGGCGAGCTCGAAGCCGACATCAAGCAGGGGCTGATCTCGGTGACCTCGCCGATGGCGCGTGCGCTGGTCGGCAAGAGCGAAGGCGATACCGTGGAGCTGCATGCCGCAAACGGCAGTCGCGAATACGAAGTGATGGCGGTCCGCTACGAGTAGTTCGATGCCGCAGATGTTGTGGCTGCCGCCGCGACGCCATCTCGGCGCGCTGGTCGGACGCGTGCCGGCGCTGCGGCGGCTGCTGTCGACCGCGACGCGGCTGCCGGATGCTGTGGCCGGCGCGAATGCGCTCCTGAGCACCGTGTTTCTCGAATGTCCCGACCTCCCTGCCGTCGCGGCACTGACGCGTCGAGTCGACGCGCCGGACGATCACGACGGGCGCTGGCTGCGTGCCGATCCCTGTCATCTGCGGGTCGAGACGGCCGGCGTGCGCATGCTCGCCTGCGGCGGACTGCGCATCCCCGAAGACGAGTTGCCGATGTTCGAGGCGGCCCTGCGCCCCTTGTTCGATGACGCGGGTTGGCGTTTCCATGCCGCGACGCCGGATCGCTGGTACGTGCAGCCTGATCCGCTGCATCCGCCCATTGGCGGCGGTACGCCGGAGCAGGTGCTTGGTGCCTACATCGACGACGCCCTGCCGCCGGGCGATGGCGGTCGCGTCACGCGCCGCTGGCTCAATGAGTTGCAGATGGCGCTGCATGATCACGCGCTGAATCGCGCGCGCCGCGAGCGCAGCCTGCCCGAGATCAACAGCCTTTGGCTGCACGGTGACGGGGTCGCCCCGAACGCATGGTCGACGCGCGTCGCGGCGGTGATGTCGCGCGATCCGCTGGTCCTGGGGTGTGCCGATGTCGCCGGTATTCCGGTGCGACACGACCTCGCCGATGTGACGCCGGCGCTGCTGGTCGACGCGCGCGACGATGTGGTGGCGACGGTATTGGCCCGATCGCGATGGCTCGAGCAGTCGTCGGCGCTCGACATCGCATTGGAGAGTGGCGAACGCTTCGTCTGGCGATCGTGGCATCGGCTGCGCTTCTGGCGACGCGAGCCGACATGACGATGACACCGGCCCTGCGTCGCCGCGCGGTGCCCGATGCGAGCGTGCTCGCCGAGGCGGCATTGCATCCGGTGCTCGCGCGTGTTTATGCGGCACGCGGCGTGTTGTCGCGCGAACAGCTCGACCTGCGATTGTCACGCATGCACGCGCCCTCGCAACTCGGGGGTCTCGGTACGGCCTGCGCGCTGCTGCGCGACGCGATCGAGCGTGATGCCCGAATTCTGATCGTCGGCGATTTCGATTGCGACGGTGCGACCGGTGCCGCGGTTGCATATCGCGGACTGCGCATGTTCGGTGCGCGACGTGTCGATGTGCGCGTTCCGAATCGCGTGATCCACGGATATGGTCTGACGCCGGCACTGGTCGCGGATATCGTCGCCGACGGGGCGCCGGATCTGCTGGTCACCGTCGACAGCGGTATTGCCTGTCTTCCGGGCGTGCGTGCGGCGAAGCAGGCCGGATGCCGCGTGCTGGTCACCGATCATCATCTGCCGCCGGATGCATTGCCGGAAGCCGACGCGATCGTGAATCCCAATCTGCGCGGTGATGGTTTTCCGAGCAAGATGCTGGCCGGCGTCGGTGTGATGTTCTATCTGCTGCTGGCCTTGCGCGCGTCCCTGCGCGATGCCGGTGTTTATGCGGGCGGCGGCGAACCGGATCTGTCGAGCTTGCTCGATCTCGTTGCCCTCGGCACGGTGGCCGATCTGGTGCCGCTCGATCACAATAATCGCGTGCTCGTGTCCGCCGGTCTGAAGCGGATTCGTGCGGGGCTTGCGAGCGCGGGCATTGCCGCCCTGATCGAGGTCGCGAAGCGACGCGCGGCGGAGCTGACCGCGACCGACCTCGGCTTCAGCATCGGTCCACGGGTGAATGCGGCCGGGCGACTCGACGACATGAGCGTCGGCATCGCTTGTCTGTGCAGCGATGACCCGCCGGCCGCGCGTGCGCTGGCCGCGCGACTGGACGCGATCAATGCAGAGCGCCGCGGCGTGCAGCAGGACATGGTCGATCAGGCCGAGGCGGCAGTCGCGCACCTGCAACTCGACGGCGATCTGCCGCCGGTGCTGTGCCTGCATGAGCCCGATTGGCATCCCGGAGTGATCGGTCTGGTCGCGTCGAAGATCAAGGAGCGAGTGCATCGTCCGGTGTTTGCTTTCGCGTCAGCGGGCGAGGGCAGCAGCGAGCTGAAGGCGTCGGCGCGTTCGGTGCCGGGCGTGCACCTGCGCGACCTGATCGCGGAACTCGACATGCGCGAGCCTGGCCTGATCCTGCGCTTCGGTGGTCACGCCATGGCGGCCGGACTCAGTCTCGATGTCGCCCATTTCGATCGATTCCGAGTGGCGATCGCGGCGCTGGCGCTGGAACGCGTCGACCCTGCGGCGCTTGCAGCGGAGATCTGGAGTGATGGCGAACTGGACGGTCGCGCCATCGATCTGGCGCTGGCCGAAGCGCTGCGCGACGGCGGCCCCTGGGGTCAGGCATTTCCGGAACCGCAGTTCGACGGCGAGTTCGACATCGTTTCCGCGCGGGTCGTCGGTGAACGCCATGTCGCGATGCGGCTCGCGGATCGCGGGGGAATCACGCTGGAAGCGATCGCCTTTGGTGCCTTCAGCGGCACGCTGCCTGCAGGACGCATCGTTGCAGTGTTCCAGCCGATCGTGGACGAGTGGCGCGGCGAGCGCCGCGTCAAACTGCTGGTCAGGCATTTCAGCCCGGCCTGAGGCGGCATTCGTGCGCTGGCTCCAGTGCGGCTCTGGTATTCTCGCCGGCCGTTTTTCAGCGAACCATCGCCATGATCGAAACCAATCCGATTGCAGCCCGCATCGCGGACCTGCTGGAGCGCGTCACCTCGCTCAGGGGGTATCTTTGACTTCGACATCAAGAGCGAACGCCTCGAGGAAGTAAGCCGCGAGCTCGAGTTGCCGAGCATCTGGGAGAACCCGGCGCGTGCCCAGGAGTTGGGCCGCGAACGCGCCTTGCTGGAGAAGATCGTCGGCGAAATTTCCGGTCTGACGAATACCCTGACTGAGGCGGGCGAATTGCTCGAGATGGCGATTGCCGAGAATGACGACAGCACTGCAATCGCCGTGCGCGACGATCTCGATGCCCAGGCCGCGCGCGTCGAGCGGCTCGAGTTCCAGCGCATGTTCTCGGGCAAGATGGACGCGCATGCCGCGTTCGTCGACATCCAGTCGGGTGCAGGCGGCACCGAGGCCCAGGATTGGGCCGAGATGCTCCTGCGCATGTATTTGCGCTTCGCCGAAAAGCGCGGCTGGAAAGCTGAACTGCTCGAGGCCTCTGCCGGCGAAGTCGCAGGACTCAAAAGCGCGACCTTCCGTGTCGAAGGCGATTACGCCTACGGCTGGCTGAAGACCGAAACCGGCGTGCATCGCCTGGTGCGCAAGTCGCCGTTCGATTCCGACAATCGCCGCCACACGTCGTTCACCTCGGTGTTCGTGTCGCCGGAAGTCGATGACGACATCGACATCGAGATCAACCCGGCCGATTTGCGGACCGACGTATACCGGTCATCCGGTGCCGGCGGCCAGCATGTCAACAAGACCGAATCGGCGGTGCGCATCACGCATGTGCCGACGAATACCGTCGTCGCCTGCCAGACCGGACGCTCGCAGCATCAGAATCGCGACAACGCGATGAAGATGCTGAAAGCAAAGCTGTACGAGCTGGAACTGCAGAAGCGCAACACCGAGAAAGCGGCACTCGAAGCCACCAAGTCGGACATCGGCTGGGGTTCGCAGATCCGCTCCTATGTGCTCGACCAGTCGCGCATCAAGGATTTGCGCACCGGGGTCGAGCGTACCGACACGCAGAAAGTGCTCGATGGCGACCTCGATGAGTTCGTCGAAGCCAGTCTCAAATCCGGCCTCGAAGCCGGTTCCAAGCGCGCCGACGCCTGATCACGGGAAACGCCATGACCGATCCGACCGCTACCGCGCCCATCGACGAGAACCGCCTGATCGCCGAGCGTCGCGCCAAGCTGCATGCGCTGCGCGATCAGGGCAATGCGTACCCGAACGATTTCCATCCGGACGCGTTTGCCGGTGCGTTGCAGGACGAATTCAACGACAAGGATCGCTGGACCGCGGAAGCCATCGACGCCAGCACGCGCCGCGTGCGCGTGGCTGGGCGCATGCTCGCGAAACGCTTGATGGGGAAGGCTGCGTTCACGCAGATCCAGGATCAGAGTGGACGCATCCAGCTGTTCCTGCAGCAGAGCACGCTCGGTGATACCTACGAAGCCTTCAAGGGATTCGATGTCGGTGACATCGTTGCGGCCGAAGGGCAGCTCATGCGGACCAAGACCGGCGAGCTGTCGATCAAGGTCGACGCACTGCGTCTGCTGACCAAGTCGCTGCGCCCGCTGCCGGACAAGTGGCACGGCCTCGAAAACGTCGAACAGCGCTATCGCCAGCGCTACGTGGATCTCATCGTCAACGAAGAATCGCGACGCGTGTTCGCGCTCCGTTCTCGCGCGATTCGCGCGATCCGCGGATTCATGGAGGGGCGCGGTTTCGTCGAAGTCGAGACGCCGATGATGCATCCGATCCCTGGTGGTGCGACGGCGCGGCCGTTCGTGACCCACCACAACGCACTCGACCTGCAGATGTACCTCCGCGTCGCGCCGGAGCTGTACCTGAAGCGTCTTGTGGTCGGCGGCCTGGACCGCGTCTTCGAGATCAACCGCAATTTCCGCAACGAAGGCGTGAGCACTCGCCACAATCCCGAATTCACGATGCTCGAATCGTACGAGGCCTATGCCACGTTCAACGAAGTCATGGACATGACCGAAGCGATGATCCGTGCGGCTGCCGTTGCCGGCGCCGGAACGACCGCGTTGAGCTGGGAAGGTCGTGCGATCGATGTCGGTCCGGCCTTCGCGCGCACGCGCATGGACGATGCCGTGTTGGCCGCGAATGCTGAAATCAAGCGCGAGGAGCTGCAAGATTGTGAAGCCATGGCCGCGCACTGCGCGCGCCTCGGCATCCACGTCAAGAAGGACTACGGCTGGGGCAAACTCCTGCTCGAAATCTTCGAAAAGACCGTCGAGCAGCATCTGGTGCAGCCGACCTTCATCACGGCGCATCCGACCGAAGTTTCTCCGCTGGCGCGCGCCAACGATCTTGACCCCGGCATCACCGACCGCTTCGAACTGTTCATCGGCGGCAAGGAGCTCGCGAACGGTTTTTCGGAATTGAATGATCCTGAAGATCAGGCAGCGCGTTTCCAGGCCCAGGTCGATGCCAAGGACGCCGGCGACGACGAAGCCATGCATTTCGACGCCGACTACATTCGCGCACTGGAATACGGGTTGCCACCCACCGGAGGCCTCGGTGTCGGCATCGACCGCCTGGTCATGCTGATCGCGGACGTGCCTTCGATCCGCGATGTGCTGCTGTTCCCGTACATGCGCCCGGAAGTCGAGCGCTGACGGCATTCAGCGCTTGCCTGTTCAGGTGTTCGGCTTGGCGGCGTCGCGCAGTTCGCGACGCAGGATCTTGCCGACATTGGTTTTCGGCAGGCTGTCGCGGAATTCGATGATCTTGGGCTGCTTGTAGCCGGTCAGGTTGTCCTTGCAGTGGGCCTTGATCTGCTCGATGGTCAGGCTCGGATCCTTGCGCACGATCACCAATTTCACCGCCTCGCCGGACTTGTCATCCGGTACGCCCACCGCGGCGACTTCAAGCACCCCCGACATGGTCGCGACGACATCCTCGATCTCGTTCGGGTACACGTTGAAGCCGGAGACGAGGATCATGTCCTTCTTGCGGTCGACGATATAGAAGAATCCCTTTTCGTCGAACTTGCCCATGTCGCCGGTGCGCAGCCAGCCATCGACGATGGTCTTTGCGGTGTCCTCCGGACGTTGCCAGTAGCCCTTCATCACCTGCGGGCCGCGAATGCAGATTTCGCCGATGTCACCCATGCCGAGAATCTTGCCGTCTTCGTCCTGGACGCACAGGTCCGTGGAGGGTGCCGGCAGTCCGATCGAACCGCTGTATTCGGCATTCTCGAGCGGATTGATGGTCGCGACCGGCGAGCTTTCGGTCATGCCGAATCCCTCGATCAGCGTGCAACCAGTCACCTTCTTCCAACGCTCCGCAACGGCGCGCTGCACCGCCATGCCGCCGCCGAAACTCATCTTCAGGTGCGAGAAATCGACGTCGGCAAAGCCGGGCGTGTTCAGCAGTCCGTTGAACAGCGTGTTCACGCCGGTAATCGCGGTGAAGGGCGTGTTCGACAGCTCCTTGACGAAGCCCGGCATGTCGCGGGGATTGGTGATCAGCACGTTGATGCCGCCGAACTTGATGAAGACGAGGCAATTACAGGTCAGCGCGAAGATGTGATAGAGCGGCAGCGCAGTGATCATCACTTCTTCGCCGAGCTTGATGTTGGCGCCGAACCACGCCGACACCATCTGCATGTTTGAGATCAGGTTGCGGTGCGTGAGCATGGCGCCCTTGGCAACGCCGGTGGTGCCACCGGTGTATTGCAGGAAGGCGATGTCGTCGGCCACGAGGTCGACCTTCGGCGCCGGCTTGCGTGCGCCGGCGGCCAACGCCTCATTGAAACGCACGGCACCACTGATCTGGTAGTCGGGCACGATCTTCTTCACGTGCTTCGCGACAAAATTCACGATCAGCGACTTGGGGAAGCCGAGCAGATCGCCGATCCCGGTGGTGATCACCTGCTTGATCTGCGTCTCCTTCAACACCTCGCTGAGTGTGGCGGCGAAATTGTCGAGCACCACGATCGCGCTGGCGCCGGCATCATTGAGCTGATGCTTGAGTTCGCGCGCCGTGTACATCGGATTGGTATTGACGACGGTCAGGCCGGCCCGCAATGCGCCGAAGATCGCGACTGGGTACTGCAGCAGATTCGGCAGCATGATCGCGATGCGATCACCCTTCTTGAGCTTGAGATCATTGAGAAGATAAGACGCGAAATTCGCGCTCAGCGTATCGAGATCGTCATAAGTGATGGTCTTTCCCATGTTCGTGAACGCGGGTTTCTGGCGATAGGTATCGCAGGCCTCGCGAAGCACGGCGATGATCGAGCCGTAAGCGGTGACGTCGATTTCCGCCGGCACGTTCTTCGGGTAAGTGGCCAGCCAGGGGCGCTCGAACTGCATGCGTGTTTCTCCCGTTTACCGCATTCCAGGGCCGCAAGCACCAGCTCGCAGGCATTCGTCCGGATTGCAGCACAGGGGTCATATCCGGGCAAGCAAACACATTGCGTCGGCGATGAAGTTGCAAGGTGCAACCGCAAGGGTGCAATGCCGAAATATTTCTTCCGCAGCTGTTGACGGCGGGGCATCAACTGTTATTATGCGCGCCCTTTCGCGGGGGCCATAGCTCAGCTGGTAGAGCGCTACAATGGCATTGTAGAGGCCGCCGGTTCGACTCCGGCTGGCTCCACCACGAAGGAATGCAAGTCCCCATCGTCTAGAGGCCTAGGACACGGCCCTTTCACGGCTGTAACAGGGGTTCGAATCCCCTTGGGGACGCCACTTCCGAGGCCGCCTTTGGGCGGCCTTCGTTTTCGTTGCGGATGGGATATGTGGTCTGTAGTATCCATCGCGAGGCGGCAATGGCCGATGTTCGCGATGGACTGCACGGTCAGGCGGCGGTTCTGTCTGCACCGGGGGGAGATAGACATGTTGATTCTGACGCGTCGTGTTGGTGAGACGCTGATGATCGGAGACCAGGTCACGGTCACCGTTCTCGGCGTGAAAGGCAACCAGGTACGGATCGGCATCAATGCCCCGAAAGATCTCGCAGTGCATCGCGAGGAGATTTACCAGCGCATTCGTCGCGAGCAGGAAGGGCACAAGGATGCGCCGACTGACGCAGGCGCAGTGCCACAAGACGATTGATTCCCGGAGAGATGCCCGAGAGGCCGAAGGGGCTCCCCTGCTAAGGGAGTATAGGGTCAAAAGCCTTATCGAGGGTTCGAATCCCTCTCTCTCCGCCAGTCATGCAGTGGCCCCATGTGGGCCATTTGTTTTATGTGTGACTGGTGACGACATCGTGCGAAAAATATTCGCGCGGAGTGTTGACGAGTTCGCTGGAGCCATCCATAATTCCGCTCCTTGCTTGCGCCCGTAGCTCAGTTGGATAGAGTACCAGGCTACGAACTTGGTGGTCGGGAGTTCGAATCTCTCCGGGCGCGCCAATATGGTTGAGACGAAGCGGGGCGCGAAAGCGCCCCGCTTCGTTTGAACGATATCGGTTGAGTGGATGTTTTCCAGTCGGACTTCGTTGACGTTGGTGGGCGTGATGCGTACCATGCTGCGGCTTCGGAAATCGTCTGGAATGCGACGTGACTGGAACCAGCGGGGTATAGCGCAGTCTGGTAGCGCGCCTGCTTTGGGAGCAGGATGTCGGGGGTTCGAATCCCTCTACCCCGACCAACCGGTCCCAGGTTTCGGCGCCCGTAGCTCAACCGGATAGAGCACCGGCCTTCTAAGCCGGCGGTTGCAGGTTCGAGTCCTGTCGGGCGCGCCACCGGAGTAATTGTTGTTGCAATGGTGGATATAGCTCAGTTGGTTAGAGCATCGGATTGTGATTCCGAGGGTCGTGGGTTCAAATCCCATTATCCACCCCAGTTTTCCAGTGTGGGCCGTTAGCTCAATGGTAGAGCAACGGACTCTTAATCCGCAGGTTCTAGGTTCGAGTCCTAGACGGCCCACCACTTCTCCTCTCACTCTCAGGTTCAGCACACCGCGGTCGGCGTCTTCATGCGAAAGTGGCGGAATCGGTAGACGCACTGGATTTAGGTTCCAGCGGGGCAACCCGTGAGAGTTCGAGTCTCTCCTTTCGCACCAGCGACGCCGCGCGCAAACAACCACGTTCAGCTTTCAGGAGTTTTCATGCAAGTTTCGGTCGAACAGATCAGCACGCTCGAGCGCAAGATGACGGTGCGCGTTCCCGCAGCACGTTACGAAGAACGCGTTCGCGATCGCATGCGTGAACTGGGCCAGAACGTTCGGTTGAAGGGATTCCGGCCCGGCAAGGTGCCGGCGACCGTGATCGAAAAGCGCTTCGGCGAGCAGGTTCGTTCGGAAATTCTCGGCGACGTGATCGGCGGTTCGTTCCAGGATGCGATCACCCAGCAGAAGCTGCGACCGGCGATGTCGCCGCGTATCGCCCGCGACAACGACGCACCAAAGGAAGAGCTGGTTTACACGGCGACTTTCGACGTCATGCCGGAAGTTGGCGAAGTCGATGTCGCGAACCTCGCGCTGACCCGTCTCGAATCGAAGGTCGAGGATGCCGATGTCGAGCGCATGATCGGGACCCTGCGCCAGCAGCGTCGCCAGTGGTCGCCGGTGGAGCGCCCTGCGCAGGCCGCAGACATGGTCGTGTTCGAATTCTCGGCACAGGCCAACGATTACCGCTTCCCCGCATCGGGAATTGAACGCGCTGGGACCGTGATCGGCTCCGGTGCCCTGTTCAAGGAATTTGAAGACACAATGCTCGGCCTGTCGGCGGGTGACGAAAAGCAGGCGCGCATCAATTTCCCGGCCGAGTTTCGCGATCCCGGTCTGGCCGGAAAGTCGGCCGACGTGCAGATCAAGCTCGTGCGTGTGCAGGAAGCCAGCCTGCCGGAAGTGGACGAGGCATTTGCAGCGAGTTTCGGCATCGCCGGCGGCCTGGAGAAGTTCCGTCAGGATGTCCGCGCCAACCTCGAACGGGAAATGCGCACGACGTTGAATGGCCGCAACAAGCTTCACGCGGTCGATACGCTGGTGTTCAACTTCAAGGGCTTCGACTTGCCGCAGTCGCGCATCGAGGCAGAGACACAGGCATTGCTGGCGCAGACCCAGGAAGCGGCAGCTCGCAACGGTCGCGAATCGGAAGCGCCGAAGGAACCGACCGAGCAGATGCGCACGGTGGCGCGCAATCGCGTCCATGCCAGCGTGCTGCTGGAAGAGCTGTCGATCCGCAATCAGATCCGCCCGACGCAACAGCGTGTTTCGGAGATGCTCGCGACGATTGCCTCGACCTATGAAGAACCGCAGAAGGTCATCGAGATGTACCTGCGCGATCAGCAGCTGATGGCTGGCCTGCGTATCCGTGCGATGGAAGACGAGGTGGTCGACTGGGTGTTCGAACATGCCAAGGTTGCGCCGCAGTTCGTGAGTTTTCAACAGCTGATGCAGGCGCCGCGTTGAATTGACGCGGCCTCGCCCCCACGACTGCCGGCAACCTGAAGGAGAATCGACGTGATCACAGGATTGAACCTGGTACCGATGGTGGTCGAACAGACCTCGCGCGGCGAGCGTGCGTATGACATCTACTCGCGCCTGCTGAAGGAGCGGGTGATCTTCTGCGTCGGCCCGGTCGAGGACTACATGGCCAACGTGATCGTGGCGCAGATGCTGTTCCTCGAATCCGAGAATCCGGACAAGGACATCAGCCTGTACATCAACAGTCCAGGCGGTTCGGTGACTGCCGGCTTGGCGATCTACGACACGATGAAGTTCATCAAGTCGGACGTGAGCACGATCTGCATTGGTCAGGCGGCCAGCATGGGCGCCTTCCTGCTTTCGGCAGGCGCGAAGGGCAAGCGATTCTGCCTGCCGAATTCGCGCGTGATGATTCACCAGCCTTCGGCCGGTTTCTCCGGTCAAGCGTCCGACATCGCGATCCACGCCAAGGAGATCCTGTCGATCAAGGCGAAGTTGAACGCGATGATGGCGGAGCACACCGGTCGGTCGCTGGAACAGATCGAGCGTGATGTCGATCGCGACTATTTCATGAGTGCGGACGAAGCCCGCGACTACGGCCTGGTCGATTCGGTCCTCGCGAGCCGCCCGACCGACAGCGTCAAGGCGAGCTGAGTCTCGACACCATTTCCCTTACGAATCATCGCATCCGGTGCTGACAGGGCACAGGATGCGCTGTGCTATTCTGCGCTCCGAAACACGAGACGCAGTCAGGAACCACACGCAAGATGAGCGACGATCGAAGCACCCGCGGCGAATCCACCAAGGTTCTCTATTGCTCCTTCTGCGGCAAGAGCCAGCATGAAGTGCGCAAGCTGATTGCCGGTCCGTCGGTGTTCATCTGCGACGAATGCGTCGAACTCTGCAACGACATCATCCGCGAAGAACTGGAAGAGAAGGCGGCGACGGCGCGCAGCCACCTGCCGAAGCCGCGCGAGATCCTCGATACGTTGGACCAGTATGTGGTTGGCCAGTCGCGCGCCAAGAAGGTGCTTGCCGTCGCCGTCTACAACCACTACAAGCGCCTCGAATCGCGTCAGCGCAGCGACGACATCGAATTGTCGAAGAGCAACATCCTGCTGGTCGGTCCGACCGGTTCCGGCAAGACCCTGCTCGCGGAAACGCTGGCACGTCTGCTCAATGTTCCGTTCACGATTGCCGACGCGACGACGCTGACCGAAGCCGGTTATGTCGGCGAGGACGTCGAGAACATCATCCAGAAGCTGCTCCAGAAGTGCGATTACGACGTTGAGAAGGCGCAGACCGGGATCGTCTACATCGACGAAATCGACAAGATTTCACGCAAGTCCGAGAACCCGTCGATCACTCGCGACGTGTCCGGTGAAGGTGTGCAGCAAGCACTGTTGAAGCTGATCGAAGGCACGATTGCCTCGGTTCCGCCGCAGGGTGGCCGCAAGCATCCGCAACAGGAATTCCTGCAGGTCGACACGCGCAATATTCTTTTCATTTGCGGTGGCGCATTTGCCGGTCTGGAAAAGATCATCCAGTCGCGTTCGGAATCGACCGGGATCGGCTTTTCCGCCGAGATTCGCAGCAAGGACAAGCGTGTCAGCGTGGGCGACGTGCTGAAGACCATCGAGCCTGAAGACCTGATCAAGTTCGGATTGATTCCGGAGTTTGTCGGTCGCTTGCCGGTTGTCGCAACGCTGGATGAATTGGACGAGGATGCCTTGATCAAGATCCTCAGCGAGCCCAAGAACGCGATCGCGAAGCAGTTCCGGAAACTGTTCGAGATGGAAGGTGTCGAGCTCGAGTTCCGCGAAGACGCCCTGCGTGCCGTTGCCCGGAAGGCGCTCAAGCGCCGCACTGGCGCGCGCGGCCTGCGCACGATCATCGAGCAGGTACTGCTGGAAACCATGTATGACCTTCCGTCCCTGGAGAATGTCAGCAAGGTCGTGGTCGATGAAGGTGTGATCAATGGTTCGGCCGAGCCTTACCTGATCTACAGCAGCATCCCGCAACCTGCGGTGCGTGCTGCTTCCGGAGACTGACGGCTCCCAGTCTTGCCGGCCCGCTTGCATTCGACACGGCCGGCCTCACTTGACGCAACATGACGGCAAGCGCAAGGTGCGCTTGCACTCCTGATCCGGAGAGACGCATGACGCTCAAGTCCATATCCACGAACGAAGCCAACGTGCCGGTCTTGCCGCTGCGTGATGTCGTTGTTTACCCGAGCATGGTGATTCCGCTCTTTGTCGGGCGAGAGAAGTCCATTCGTGCATTGGACGCGGCGATGGAGGGCGACAAGCAGATCGTCCTGCTCGCGCAGAAAAGTCCAGACACCGATGACCCGGGTGCCGACGACCTTTATCACATCGGCACTCTGGCGACGGTGCTGCAACTGCTGAAACTTCCCGATGGCACCATCAAGGTGTTGGTCGAGGGCGGCGCGCGCGCGCGCGTGTCGGAGATCGTCGACACCGGCAGTTTCGTCACTGCGTCGGTCGGAGAGATCGATCTGGCGACGCAGCGCGACGAACGCGAGATCGAGGCTGCGTCGAAGTCGCTGTTGTCGATGTTCGAGCAGTTCATCAAGATCAATCGCAAGGTGCCGCCGGAATTGATGACGACGCTGGCTGGGCTTGACGATGCCGGTCGCCTTGCCGACACCATCGCCGCCCATCTGTCGATCCGGCTTCAGGACAAGCAACGCGTGCTCGAAGCGATCGACGTCTTCGCGCGGCTGGAGTTGCTGATCGGTTTCGTCACTGGCGAGATCGACATGCAGCAAATGGAGAAGCGCATCCGTGGCCGCGTCAAGTCGCAGATGGAGAAGAGTCAGCGCGAGTACTACCTCAACGAGCAGATGAAGGCGATCCAGAAGGAATTGGGCGATCTGGACGAGGCTGCGCCGAACGAACTCGAGGAGCTCGCGAAGAAGATCGCGACCGCAGGCATGCCGAAGGTCGTTGCGACAAAGGCGCGAAACGAACTCAACAAGCTCAAGCAGATGTCGCCGATGTCGGCGGAAGCCACGGTCGTGCGCAACTATCTCGACTGGCTGATCGGTGCGCCATGGAAGAAGCGCACCAAGGTGCGCCGGGAACTGAAGCAGGCCGAGCACGTGCTCGACACCGATCACTACGGTCTGGAAAAGGTGAAGGAACGCATCCTCGAATATCTTGCCGTCCAGCAGCGTGTCAAGAAACTGAAGGGCCCCATCCTGTGTCTGGTCGGCCCCCCTGGCGTGGGCAAGACCTCGCTCGGTCAATCGATCGCCAAGGCCACGAATCGCAAGTTCGTGCGCATGGCGCTTGGCGGCGTGCGCGACGAAGCCGAGATCCGCGGACATCGCCGCACCTACATCGGATCGATGCCGGGACGCGTGATCCAGAACCTGTCCAAGGTCGGCGTGCGCAATCCATTGGTCATGCTCGACGAGATCGACAAGATGTCGACGGACTTCCGTGGCGATCCTTCATCGGCCTTGCTGGAAGTGCTCGATCCGGAACAGAACCACACCTTCAACGATCACTATCTCGAAGTCGATTTCGACTTGTCCGAAGTGATGTTCATCGCCACTGCGAACAGCCTCAACATCCCACCGGCCTTGCTCGACCGCATGGAGATCATTCGCATTCCCGGCTATACCGAGGAAGAGAAGATCAGCATCGCTTCGCGCTATCTGGTGACCAAGGAAATGAAGGCGGCAGGACTGCAGGCCAGCGAACTGCACATCCGCGACGAAGCGTTGCGCGACATCGTGCGTTACTACACGCGCGAGTCCGGCGTTCGCAATCTCGATCGCGAGATCGCCAAGATCTGCCGCAAGGTGGTCAAGGAGATCCTCCTCGCGGGAGAAAAAAATCCGGCCGGGGGAAAGCGCGGCAAGGCCAAGTCGACGATGATCGATGTCGGCGCGTCGCAGGTCGAGAAGTATCTCGGTGTGCGGCGCTTCGATTTTGGTCGCGCCGAACAGCAGAATGAAGTCGGACTGGTCACCGGACTAGCGTGGACGCAAGTCGGTGGAGATCTGCTCAGCATCGAAGCCACCACCGTGGCAGGCAAGGGCAAGTTGATCCACACCGGACAGCTGGGCGACGTGATGCAGGAGTCGATCCAGGCAGCGCTGTCGGTCGTGCGCGCGCGTGCCGATCGTTTCGGCATCGACGCCGAGTTCCACCAGAAGTCCGACATTCACATTCATGTTCCAGAGGGCGCGACACCGAAGGACGGCCCGAGTGCAGGCATTGCCATGTGCACGGCGCTGGTCTCTGCGCTGACCAAGGTGCCGGTGCGTTCCGATCTCGCGATGACCGGGGAGATCACGTTGCGCGGACGCGTGCTGCCGATCGGCGGGTTGAAGGAGAAGTTGCTGGCTGCACATCGTGGTGGCATCAAGACGGTCATCATTCCCGAGGACAATCGAAAGGATCTCGTCGACATACCGAAGAACATCACCGAAGCCATCGAGATTCGTCCGGTGCGCTGGATTGATGAAGTGCTGGACATCGCTCTTGAGCGACCGCTCGTGGCGGTGCAGAAGCAGACTGCGGACGTCGTCACAGCGACGGCGGAAGTCGTGCCAGCGGCCAAGATCGAAGGTGAGGTCAAGAGTGATGGCGCGCCCTTGAAACACTGACGGAACGCGCATTTTTCCTCGCTATTTTGTTGCGTGACCAGAATTGGACTGGTATAAAAGCGCGCCCATGGCACGAGTACGGACGCGAACGAATCGCCGGACTCATGTGTGGTGGATCCGATTCGACGCAGCACTATCTTGCTACGCGCGACGGGATAAAGCCCAAGCCGATTACCCAGATATCCTGAGGGAGTGACACATGAACAAAGCAGATATCGTCAGCGCGATTGCAGATCACGCTGAGCTGAGCAAGGCCGATGCCGGTCGCGCGCTGGATGCCATGATCGAAGTGGTCAAGAAGTCGCTGAAGAAGGGTGACAGCGTGTCGCTCGTCGGCTTTGGTACGTTTGCCGTTCGCAAGCGCGCCGCTCGCACGGGTCGCAATCCGCGTACCGGCGCGACGATCAAGATCAAGGCGTCGAAAATTCCTGCGTTCAAGGCTGGCAAAGCGCTCAAGGATGCAATAAACTAATGCGCTTCGCTGGGTGCTTAGCTCAGCGGTAGAGCGTCGCCCTTACAAGGCGAGGGTCGGGGGTTCGAAACCCTCAGCACCCACCAGAAGAAAACGGAGTGGTAGTTCAGTTGGTTAGAATACCGGCCTGTCACGCCGGGGGTCGCGGGTTCGAGCCCCGTCCACTCCGCCAACTCCTGCAAGGGCGCCCATCGAGGCGCCTTTGTTTTTTCCCGGGAAGCGCGACCACGCGCCGTATCGAGAGCAAGCCATGCTGCAGAGTATTCGCGACAAGTCCGGTTCCAAGATCGCCTATTTCATCCTGTCGCTGTTGATGGCGGCCTTCATGTTTTTCGGCATCCAGGGATACTTCGTCGCCGGTGGCGACAACGGTGTCGCGAAGGTCGGCAAGGCCGAGATCCCGGCCAGCGAGTATCGCCAGCGCATGAACGAGCAGATGCAGCGCATGCGCGCGATGATGGGCGAATCGTTCAATGCCGAATTCTTCAGCACGCCGCAGTACAAGCGTCAGGTCGTCGATCAGCTCGTGGACGAGGAGCTGATGACTCAAGCCGGTGCCGCAGCGGGCGTTGCAGTGTCCGATGCGCGCGTGCGCGACGAGATGATGAAGCTCGAGGCGTTCCAGGTCGACGGCAAGTTCAATCCCGCCCAATACACCGCCGTGCGGCAGTCCAATAACATGACGGTCGAGGGATTCGAGCAACGCATGCGCCGCGATCTCGCCGTGCGCGAGTTGCCTTCGCAGGTCGAGATCAGTGCCATGGTCACCGATGCCGAAGTCGATGCCTTTGTGCGTCTGCGCGACCAGACCCGCAGTTTCCGCTACCTCACGCTGACGCCGGCAACCCTGACAGCCGATCAGATCAGCGATGCCGATGCCAAGGACTACTTCCAGAAACATGCCTCGAAATTCGAGACCAAGGAACAGGTCTCCCTTGAGTATGTCGAATTGAATGCGGCGACCATCGTCGTTCCGCCTGCCGACGAGGCTGAATTGCGCGATCGATATGAACAGCAGAAGTCGGCGCGCTATGGCAGCGGCGACCAGCGCCTGGCATCGCATATCCTGGTCTCGGTGGCTGCGGGTGCCGACGCGGAAGCCCAGAAGGCGGCGCTTGCGAAGGCCGGCGACCTGTTGGCGAAGATTCGCGCCGGTGCGAGCTTCGAGTCAGTCGCGCGCGAGTCGTCGGACGACGTGGGCTCGAAGGACAGCGGTGGCGACCTTGGCTGGATCGAGAAAACCGGCGCATTCGAGCAGTCATTTGAAGACGCGTTGTTCGGACTTGCGGTGGGCGCAGTGTCGGAGCCGGTGCGCACCGATCAGGGATATCACTTGATCAGCGTGCGCGAGTCGCGTGCGGCCAGCTACCGATCCTTCGAAGAAGTGCGTGCTGAACTGGAGAGCGAATACGCCACCAGCGAGCGCGAACACCTGTTCGGAGAGAAATTCAACGACTTGGTCGATGAAGCATTCGGCAGCCCGGGCTCGCTTGAGCCGACGGCGAAGGCGCTGGAAACACAGGTGCAGAAAACCGAATTGTTCGACCGTGATTTCGGTGGCGGCATCGCCGTGTATCCGAAAGTGCGCGAAGCCGCATTTTCGGATCCGGTGCTGGTTGAGCGCAACAACAGCGAGGCCATCGAGATCGGCGAGAACCATGTCGTGGTCGTGCGTCTGCTTGAACACAAGCCGGCGGCGCCGCGCAAGTTCGACGAAGTCATCGCTGAAGTGAAGGCCGCGCTTGCAGCGGAACGTCAGGGCAAGCAGGCCAAGGACGATGCCGATGCGCTGTTCAAGCGCCTGCGTGCAGGCGAAACACTGGATGCGCTGGCGGCTACTGCGGGTGTGCAAGTCGCGGTTGCCGAAGGTGTGGGCCGCAACGGCATGACCCATGATGCCAAGCTCGTGAGCGAAGCGTTCAAACTGCCGCGTCCGGCCGAAGGCAAGACCTCCCAGGTGCTGGTGCAGGGAGGCGACCAGCGCTATGCGTTGATCGAGTTGACCGCAGTGAAGGACGGCGATCCGAAGGCGCTCGATGAAGCCGCGCGGACCGCCGCCCGCGACAGCCTGAAGTCCGGTTTTGCCTCCAGCGACAACATTGCGTTGCGCGATGCCCTGCGCAAGCGCGTCGACATCGTGATCCACGAAGACCGCCTCTGAATCAGGGGGGCGATTCGAGAAAGAAAAAGGCGCCGCGAGGCGCCTTTTTCATTGCCGAATCGGGCGTCGGTCCGGCCGTCAGATACCGGTCATGCCAAGCACGTTGTAGCCGGAGTCGACGTAGGTGATTTCACCGGTCACGCCAGCAGCAAGGTCCGAGCAAAGGAAGGCCGCGACATTGCCGACCTGCTCGATGGTGACGTTACGGCGCATCGGTGCGGCTTCCTCGACATGGTCGAGCATCTTGCGGAAGTTGCTGACGCCGGATGCGGCGAGTGTCTTGATCGGTCCGGCCGAGATGCCATTGACGCGAATGCCTTCCGGGCCAAGGCAGCGTGCGAGGTAGCGCACGTTTGCTTCGAGCGACGCCTTGGCCAGCCCCATCACATTGTAGTTCGCCATCGCACGCACGGCACCAAGGTAACTCAGGGTCAGCACTGCGCTGTCATGGCCACGCATCATCGGGCGCGCGGCCTTGGCCAATGCGGCCAGGCTGTAGCTCGAAATGTCATGCGCGATGCTGAAGGCCTCGCGCGAGATGCTGTCGAGGAAATCGCCCTGGATGGCTTCGCGCGGTGCGTATCCGACCGAATGCACGAGGATGTCGAGTTGCCCCCAGTGTTGCCCGAGCGATTCGAACAGCGCCGAGATTTCGGTGTCCGAGGCAACGTCGCAGGGCAGCACGATCGACGAACCGTATTCCTTCGCGGCATCTTCGACACGCGATTTGAGGCGGTCGTTCTGGTAACTGAAGGCGAGTTCGGCACCTTCGCGGTGCATCGCTTCGGCGATGCCGGAGGCGATCGAGCGTTCGCTGGCGATGCCGACGATCAGTGCACGCTTGCCTTGCAGGAAACCCATGGAGATTCTCTCGATACGGACAACGGGCGCGCAGTCTAGCCGGGCGCTTTCCGCAGCGGCAACGATGCGCCGCCGTATTGAGTTCTGCGGCGGAATCAGGGCAGGCGCAGCTTCTGGCCGGGGCGCAGTACCGACGTCGCCGTCAATCCATTTTCCGCCAGCAGTGCGGCGAGCGGAACGCGATGGCGTCGCGCGATTTGCCAAGCCGATTCTCCGCTGCGCACGACGTGTACGCGATCGCGATCGCGATCGGCATGCGATGCCGCCGGCGTTGGCTCAATCGGCGCCGGCGTTGCCGCCGCAATGGCGCCAGCGCCGGTTTCGACCAAAGCGCGCGGCAGCAGAATCTCGGCGCCGGCATCGACATGACCGCGGCGCCAAGCCGGATTCCATTGCATCCACTGCTGGGTCGTAACGCCCGCCAGCGCGGCGAGTTGCGCCACATTCATCGCATGCGGCACGGCCACAGGGGCGAGTTGCCGGGTGCGGTCGACCTCCGGCAGGGTCAGGGCCATCGTGTCCGGTCGTGCCGCGACGCAGGCAAGTGCGCGCAGTTTCACCAGGTGTTCATGCGTGATCGGGCTTACCGCGAGATGTTCGGCCTGCGTCGATTTGCCGGACTTGCGGGCGCGATCGAGCGCGCCCTTGATGCGATATTCGCCGGCGTTGTAGGCCATGGTCACCAGCGCCCAGTCGTGATCGAACGCGTTGCCGAGATAATCCAGAAGATCAAGCGCGGCGCGCGTGGCGGCCACGAAGTCGAGGCGCCCGTCATAGTCGTCGGCAATACGCAGGCCACGCCATTTCGCCGTGGCCGGCATCAACTGCCAGGCGCCGGCCGGACGGTCGCCGCGGGTGCGGAAGGCCTGATAACGACTTTCGACGAAGGGCAGCCAGACGTATTCGGAGGGCAGGCCGCGGCGCGCGAGTTCGTCTGCGACATAGCCGATCCATGGCGCTGCGTTGGCCAGTGCCTCGGCATGACGCTTGGGCGACTGTGTATAGATGCGTTGCCAGCGGCGCACGGCCGGCGCTGGATCGTCGCACTGGACGAAGGCATGGCGTTCGACGATCGCTTGCCACAGGGTGGCAGGTGCAATCGTGGCAGCCGTTTCGGCGCCTTCGACGTCGGCGTGGATCAAGTCGTTCCCGGGGCTTGATGAGATCGCGACCGGCGGTGTGGCCGGGGTTGCCGGCGCCACGTGCGGCTCCGTCTTGGTCGGCGGAACCGAGCGCGGCTCGCGCACCGGTGTCGCACAGGCGGTGAGCAGCAGCGCGCATGAGCACGCGACCAGTCGGCGAACGATCGAGCGACAGTCACGCATACGCATTCTTCCATTGCCGCAGCGCCACGAAGACGTCGACCGGTTCGTTCAGGTCGCGACCGCACTGCCGCGACGTCGCCTCGCGCACGCTGACTTCGTCGCAGCGCAGGAAGACGTTGCTCTCGAATTCGCCGGCCAGCGGGAAGGGCACGCTCGGGCGGCCATCGGACAAGGCCTGCAAGCGTGTCGCGATCGCTGCATTGCGTGGTTCGACGGCAGCGCCGAATGCCAGGTTTGCGCGCGTGTATTCGTGGGCGCAGAACACCTTCGTGGCGGCGGGCAGCCCGGCGATGCGCTGCAGCGACGCATGCAAATCGGCGGTCTCGCCTTCGAATACGCGACCGCAGCCGGCGCCAAACAGCGTGTCGCCCACGAAGATCGCACCGTCGACGAGATAGGCCAGGTGCGTGCGGGTGTGTCCGGGCAGATGCCATGCGGTGATCGGCGGCAATCCGGTGACGGGCACGCGGTCGCCATCGACGCAGATTCGGTCCACCATCGGAATGCGCGCGTCCGCCGGTCCGAACACCGGGCAGGGCCGGCGCGACGCCAGTGCAGCCGCGCCGCCGATGTGGTCGGGGTGATGGTGCGTGAGCAGGATCGCTGCAAGTCTCAGCCCAAGTGCCTGCAACGCGCGCTCGACCACCTCGGCATCGCCCGGATCGACCGCAACCGCGGCATCTCCGGCCTGAAGCAGCCACAGGTAGTTGTCGGCGAACGCGGGCAGTGTATGCACGGTCAGATGGGCGAGCGGGGTGGACGCAAGGATTGGCATCGACTGCAATTCTTCCGGATGCAGGTCGGCTTGTATCACAATCACGGTCCCCCGACCCGAGCCGCGCCATGCGCCAGTCCAACGAAATGCCGATCGATGCGTCGCCGCGCTGGTGGCCGCGATTGCTGGCGGCCGAACGGCGCGCGCTCGCGGCCAGTCCGGCACCGGATGAACGGGAAGTCTGGATTTCGTCGGCGGCGAATCGAAGCGACGCCGCGGCGATCGGCGTACTCGACCTGCATGCCGGCGTCCGCGCACTCGAGGGCGACCTGCGCGCCGAGTGCGCGCTTTGGCCATTGCGCGACGACAGCGTCGATCGCATCGTGCTGCAGCATGCACTCGAAGTCGTCGGTGACGTCGATGCGCTGCTGGACGAAGCGATGCGCGTGCTCAAGCCGGAGCGCAGCATCGCCCTCATGGTGGTGGGGGCCTGGGGCTGGACGCGTTGCCGGCTGTGGTTCGGCGACAGCGGCGCGCCGAGGTTGCGGGTGCATTCCGCGCGGACCTTGCTGGAGGCCCTGGCGGCCCGCGGATGCGTCGATCTGCGCGTATCGCGCATTGAATTCGACGGCCGTGACGGCGCGCGCGTGCTCGCACCGGCGCGGATGTGGTCCGGGGTGTGCCTGATCGAAGCGCGCAAGCGGCGTGAACTGCCGAATGTGCGTCAGTTGCGTGCGCGCCGTCGCGTCGTCACGCCGGCCTCGGGCTGGATTGCCCGGCCGACTTCGCGCAGCGGGTTGGCGGCATGACGGTCGAGCGCGTTGAAATCTTTACCGACGGCGCCTGTTCCGGAAATCCAGGACCGGGTGGTTGGGCGGCGTTGTTGCGTTTTCGTGGCATCGAGCGCTGGATGAACGGGGCCGAGCCGGCGACCACCAACAATCGCATGGAGTTGATCGCCGCCCTGCGCGCACTGGAATCGTTGAAGAAGCCATGCGAGGTCGACTTGACCACCGATTCGCAATATCTCAAACACGGCGTCGAGAAGTGGATGGCGGGCTGGAAGCGCAACGGTTGGCGGACCAGCGGTCGCGAGCCGGTGAAGAACCGCGATCTCTGGGAGGCACTGGATGCCGTGCTGGCCCAGCATCGCGTGCATTTCCACTGGGTGCGCGGGCATGATGGCCACGCCGAGAACGAAGCGGTCGACGCCCATGCACGCGCCGCGATCCGCGATCTGCTGAATCTGGAGAAACGCTGAATGCGCCAGATCATTCTGGATACCGAGACCACCGGCCTCGACGCACGCAGCCATCGCGTCATCGAGATCGGCTGCGTCGAACTGATCGAGCGTCGCCCGAGCGGACGCGTCTTCCATCGGTACCTGAACCCGCAGCGCGAAGTCGATCGCGGCGCCGCGGAAGTGCACGGTCTCACCGATGATTTCCTGGCGGACAAGCCCCTGTTTGCGCAAGTCGTCGCCGACTTCATCGCCTTCATCGATGGCGCCGAACTGATCATCCACAACGCCGCGTTCGATATCGGTTTCCTCGATGCCGAGTTGTCGCGGCTTGGGCCGGACGCCGGCCGCATCGGTGATCGTTGTGCGGTGCTGGACACGCTCAAGCTGGCGCGCGAACGCTATCCCGGCCAGCGCAATTCGCTGGATGCCCTGTGCAAGCGCCTCGGCGTCGACAATTCCGGGCGCGATCTGCATGGCGCCCTGCTCGACGCGAACCTGCTGTCCGAAGTGTATCTCGCCTTGACCGCCGGGCAGGGCGAGATGAGTTTCGCAGCGCCGGTGGTGGCCGCGGCAGTCGCGAACGAGACGCTCGACGGTCTCAAGCTCGGCGCGCTGCGCGTGCTGCGTGCCAGTGCCGAAGAATTGGCGATGCATGAATCGCGCCTCGATGCGATCGCGAAGTCGGCGAAGAAACCGGCGCTGTGGCGCGAATTGCAGTCCTGAGCGCAGGCGCTTGCGAAGCGCCGGGCTGCGGGTGGAAGATGCGTCGGCACGACGGACATTGGGGAGAATTCCGTGAAGCAAGCATGGATCTTGGGCGCATCTCTGATCGCAGTCGTCGCCATGGTGCAGGCGCAGCCGGTCAGTACGACGATCGCCGAGCACCAGCATCTGGGGGTCGCGAGTTGCGCAAACAGCGTCTGTCACGGGGCGACCGAGACGGCACCGAAAGCCCGGATCCAGATGAACGAGTTCGCCATCTGGCAGGAGTTCGACCCCCATGCCAAGTCGTACCAGACGCTGTTGAGTGCGGAGTCGCAGGCGATCGCGAAGAAGCTCGGACTGGGCGCGGCCGAGCAGGCGGGCGTCTGTCTCGATTGCCACGCCGATCACGTGCCTGCGGCATCGCGTGGCGAGAAGTTCCAGATCGAGGACGGTGTCGGCTGCGAGGCCTGCCATGGCGGTGCCGAGTCGTGGATTGCATCGCATGTCGAAGCGAGCCATGCCGACAATCTCGCCGCCGGTCTCTATCCGACGGAAGATCCGGTGCAGCGTTCGGCGCTGTGTCTGAGCTGCCACGCCGGTTCGCGCGACCGCATGATCACGCATCGCATCATGGGCGCGGGCCATCCGCGGCTGTCGTTCGAACTCGACACCTTCACCTGGCTGCATCCGCATTACACCGTCGATGACGATTACGAGCAGCGCAAGGGCCGCTACGACGGCGTGCGCGACTGGGGTGTGGGCCAGGCCTCGGCGGCGATCAATGCGCTCGACATCCTGCTCGACCCGAAGGCCGGATGGCACGGCATTTTTCCGGAACTGGTGCTGTTCGATTGCCACGCCTGCCATCGCCCGATGTCGGGCAAGGCCTGGGGGCCGCGCCAGGGTACGGGTCTAGGTCCTGGCGTCGTGCGTTTGAACGATGCCAACTTGCTGATGTTCCGTCACGTGTTGGCTGCGGTCGATGCGAATGCGGCGAAACAGGTGTTCGAGAGCAGCCGCAAACTTCACCAGGCCACGACCGTCGATCGCGAGCAGACCTTCGCCGCTGCGCGTGCCCTGCGCGAACGCCTGATGGCCTTGCGCGAGACGACCAAGGCGACCGAGTTTCCCGCGGAATCATTGGGCGTGATCCTTGGCAGTCTGGTGGCCGATGCGGAGCGCGGCGAGTTCCGCGATTACGCTGCCGCCGAGCAGGCCGCGATGGCCGTGCAGTCGGTGGTGGTCGCCTACGAAGGTGCCGGACTGCTCGATGAAGCGGCCGCCAAACGCATGCAGGAGCGGGTCGACGCCCTGTATGCGAGCATCGAGAAGGACGAGTCCTGGTCGATGACCAAGTTCACCGAGGCCTTGCGCGCTGCCCGTGCCGCAGCACCCTGAGCGCAACTTTCCCGCCTGCGCCGGCACGCGCTTTGCTATCTTTGCGTGATGAACGCGCGTGGATGCCGACCGGAATGAGTGTGACCCAGGTGATGCACAGTGTCGATATCCCCGGCTATCGCATCCTGCGGAGCCTGGGCGAAGGCGGCATGGCCTCGGTGTATCTGGCGATGCAGGAGTCCCTGGACCGCGAGGTGGCCCTGAAGGTGATGGCGCCGTCACTTGCGGCGAATGTCGAGTTCACCGACCGCTTCCTCAAGGAAGGTCGGCTGACGGCCAAGCTCAGCCATCCCAATCTCGTCACCGTCTACGACATTGGCCAGCACAACGGTGTGTACTACCTCGCCCAGGAGTTCATCCCGGGTGGCACGCTGCGCGAACGCATGGGCAAGGTGATGCCGGTGCCAGAGACTCTGGATGTCACGCGCGACATCGCGCTCGGTCTGGCCTATGCGCACGAGAAGGGCGTGGTGCATCGTGACGTGAAGCCGGCCAACGTGCTGTTCCGCGCGAACGGTACGGCCGTGCTGGCCGATTTCGGCATCGCCAAGGCGATGAACTCGAACACGATGGCGACGCTCGCGGGCAATTCCATCGGTACGCCGCATTACATGAGTCCGGAACAGGCGCGCGCGGAGAAGGTGGATGGTCGATCCGACCTCTACAGCCTCGGTGCGATGATGTACGAGTTGTTGACTGGCGCGCCGCCGTTCGATTCATCGGACCCGTACACGATCGCGCTGATGCACGTGACGCACCCGATCCCGAAGCTGCCGCCGAATGTGGCGTGGCTGCAGCCGCTGCTGAATCGGCTGATGGCCAAGCTGCCGGACCAGCGTTTCGCGACTGGCGATGAATTCGTCATCGCCAGCGAGAAACTGATCGCCACCGCGCCCGAGGCCCGGGCGATGCGCGAGGCGATGGCGACGCGCAAGCGCACCGCGACGCGCGCCGCAGTGCGACCGAGCGACGACACCGAGCCGACCCAGCGCGGCGTCGCAATCGCGCAGGGCGTGTCGACGGCCGAGACTGTTGCGCAACCCAAACCCTGGCTGTGGGCACTGGCGGGCGGTGGTGCGCTGATCGTTGCGGTCCTCGCCTGGTCGATGTTCGGACGCAAGCCGGTGGAGAATGTCGATTCCCCGGTCGCCCCTGATCCGCCCGTCGTCGTGACCGATCCCGTCGTTCCCGATGCGCCGCCACCGATCGTGATCGAGGGCGATGTCGGCAGTCTGCTGGCGAAGGCGAACGGGTATGTGCGTGAAGCAATCGCACCGAGCGACGAATCGAGTGTGATCGGACGCAAGCTGTCGTCGCCGCCCGGCGACAATGCCATCGAGATCTACCAGCAGGTGTTGCGGCTGGATGCCGGCAATGCCGAAGCCACCCAGGGGTTGGCGCGGATCGCGGACTTTTACGAATCGAAGGCGCGCGCCGCCTTGGATCGCGGCTCGATCACCGGCTGCAACCTGCTTGCCGAAAGCGGTTTGATGGCTGACCCCGCGCGTATCGCATTGCAGGTCCTGCGCGACAAGGATTGCGTTGCGCAATAGCGCTCGGACAACTCACTTGCAGCGCAGCAGGATTACCGTGACATTGTCCGAGCCGCCGCCATCCAGCGCCGCCAGGATCAGGTGATCGACGCATTCCTGCGTGGACAGGTCGGTGCGCGAGAGCACCCGTGCAATGTCGCCATCATCGACTTCTTCGGTCAAACCGTCGCTGCACAGCAATAACTGACTGCCGGGCGACAGTGTGCCGGTCAAGGTTTCGACGCGCAGGCTCTGCGGATCGGTGACGCCGAGCGCCTGCGTGACGACATTGCGATGCGGATGCGTGCGCGCCTGCTCCGGGCTGATCGCACCTTGCTCGACCAGTTCGCGCACATAGGAATGGTCTTGCGAGAGCTGACGAAATTCGCCGTCTTCGGCGCCGTAGACGCGGCTATCGCCGACCCAGGCGATTTCGTAAGTGTTGCCCTGCACGCGCACTGCCGCGACCGTGGTGCCCATCGGCAGGGCCTGTGGACGACGATTGGAGTGCTTGATGATTTCCTCGTCGGCGAGCTGGATCGCTCGTGACAGCACCTCGCCGGCCTTGATTTCGCGCACGAGGGTGTCGCGCGCGAGCGCGCTGGCGACTTCGCCGTTCTCGTGGCCACCCATGCCGTCGGCGACCAGCCACAGGCCGAGTTCGCTGTCGGCGTAATAGGTGTCCTCGTTGTGCTCGCGGCGGAGCCCGACGTGGGTGGAGTGCCCGAATTCGATCATGTTGGCTGCTGCCGCATCTGGATTGGGATTATGACCAATTCGAACATTCCGCCAAGCCCCCGTCAGAATTCGATGCGCACGCCGATGGCGAGGCTGTCCGAACTCATGCGGTCCTGGCCGGCGACATGTTCGTAATACACGTAAGCGCTACGGCCACTGGCGAACACACCGGACAGGCCCAGGCCGAGATTGACGTAGTCGGTGTCGATGCGGTCGCTTTCGATCAGGATCGGCGTCTGGTTCGGGTCGAAGGCAAAGCGCGTGACCAACAGGTCAGGGTCGTCTTCGAACTCCTTGACCCATTCGAGCTGGGCGTTCGGCACGAGCACGCCCCAGGAGGTGCTCACGGCATAGCTGAACTTGCCGCCCACCACGCCTTGCAGGCTCTTCAGCGTGCGCCCGTCGACCGACAGCGCGAAGCCTGCGCCGGGGCCGTCGGGACGCGACATGGTTTCGGTGTAGGCGTCGAAGTCCAGCTTCGAATAGGCGGCGCGCAGATAGGGGCCGAAGGTCCACGCGTTCTTGCTGAAGTCACGGCCCAGCGACAACGACAGGGCTTGGCGGTCTCCACCCGGCGATGCCGAGGCGACCTGATCGATCAAGGTCCGCCCACCCGCAAGGCCGTCGACGCTGTAGCGAATCTGGCGGTCCAGGTCGTAGCTGTTGTGGCCGTAGCTGAGCACGGCATCGGCATACCACGACGCACCGTTGAACCAGCTGGCGTAACCGGATGCGGTCCAGCCACTGGCATCCATGCCGCCCGTATCGCCCGGCATATCGGTCGTGTTGCGATTGAAGCCGAGCGCACCGCCCAGGATCCACGAGTCGTTCATGCGGTAGTCGACGCCGGCGGTGAGGTCGTAGCTGTCGTACTTGAAGCCCGGATCGAGCGTGTCCGGGTCGCGTTCGCCGCGGCCGATGGTGCCGGTCGCGAAGAAGCCCCAGCGCGAGAACGCATCGCCGACTTCTGCAGGCGGCTCCTCGCCGACCGCCAGCGCGATCGCGCTCGGCAACAGACTCAAGGGCAGGGCGCCACTGCCGGTCATCACGTTGAGGCCGGCGAGGTCGAAACCGCGCGAGCCGGAGCGCAGTGCCGAAAAGCGCGCCTTGAGATTGTTGAGCTGGCTGTTGGCCGCGGCAAGCGCCGCCGCATTCTGTGCGTCGCCCTTGCGCGCGAGCAGGTTGCCGAGCGCGTCGCGCACTTCACCGGGGTGATTCCGGGCGTTGACCACCAGCTCCGAACAGCGCTGCAGCAAATCCAGCTGACGCGGCGTCGGATTGCTCAGCGCAGCGAGTGCCGGGCAGGCGGTGTCGATGATCTCGGCCAGGCGCTCTTGCGGCGGCGTCAGCCCGGGCGTATTGGCAATGCCGACATTCAGCGTGAACTCGACCGTGGCGATGGCTGGCACGTCGCGTACCGATGCGATCACCTTGAACGTGGACGGCAGGCCCATGCGGGCCGTCGTCGAGGCGGTGCCGTCGGCCGCGGTCGTCACTTCGTCGTGACTGAGCTGGACGCCACTGCGATCGGCCGCAAAGCGAATGGTCAAACCCGCAACCGGCTCGCCACCGGGACTGCGCAAGCGCACGCGCAAGGGGGCCGACTCGACTGCAGGCAGCAGGTTCTGGCCGTTGCCGGACAGGATCTCGAGCACGCTGGTCGACGGGACCGTGCCGGTCGCACTGAAGCTGACGCCGCCGATGCCGGCGATGCTGGCTTGCACCGTGTTGCATCCAGGCGAGGTGCCAAGGGTCAGCTGATTCCGGCTCTCGCCCGCAAGGTCGGTCGTCGTGGTCGCCGATGCCAGACTGCCGTTGCCGCAGGACACTTGCCAGGTCACGGTCAGGCCACCCAGCCCCTTCGCCATCGCCATCGCCGCTGCAGGGCCGCTCAGTTTGACCACCAGTGGCTGAGGCAGGGCGGTGCCGGCCGTCGCGGTTTGGTTGTTGCCGGACAGAATGGTCAGGCTGGGCACGAAGCTGACGGCGGAGGCGAGCACCTTCACGCGGCCCGACAAGGCCATCGCATCGATGCCGACGTGGCCGGCGGTTGCGCCGAACTGCAACTGCACGCCGGCGCTGCCAGTGGCGTCGGTCGTGACGGTCGGGTTCAGCACCGTTGCATCGCCATCGATGATGAAGGACAGCGGCTGTCCGCCGATGCCGTTGCCGTCGGCATAACGCAGGCGGAACACGATCGGGTGGTCCAGTGCGGTGCCGACCGGGCCGGACTGCAAGTCGCCGGAGACGATCTCCAGCGTGGGATCGCCCACGCTCAGGTTGAAGTCGGTACTGACGGGTGCATTGCCTTGGCTCGGCGCATGGGTCGCGCGCACCACGACGGCGCCGGGTTCGGCACCGAAACGCAGGGTGGTCTGGGCGCGGCCGCTGGCGTTGGTCGTCGTGCTCGACTGGTTCACGCTGGCGTCGCCGGTCACGACTTGCCAGGTGACGGTCGCGCCGGAGACGGCATTGCCGCCATCGCTGAGCAGAACGATCAGCGGAGCGCTGTCGAAGCCGGTGGTGCCGGTCGTCGGCGTCGACGCCGGCGTCAGGCTGATGCCGCTGCCGCCCGGTGCCAGTGCTGACAGCGAGAATTGCACCGGCTGGTAGCCGGGCGCGCTGGCGAGCACGCCGACGTTGCCGATCACATTGCCGAACTGCAGTAGCACCGCCGCATCGGAAGCGGCATCCAGCGGCACCGTGATGGTCGCGAGCGTGTTGTCGACGAAGCGCGCGCCGCCGGAAGTGACGGTGAAGGTCACGTTCGGGCCGACTGTGCCCAGCGGCACCGGCACATGGACCTTCAGTGCTTGCGGCAGGACCGATCCGATCGTGGCCGATTGACCGTCGCCAGCGACGATCTGGATCGGTTCCAGCGGCGCACCCGACTGGATCGTGGCGGAAATGCTGCCGTCCACGAAACCGGCCGAAGTCGCCGCAACGACGATCGGCCCTGGGGTCGTGCCGGCGGTCAGCGAGATCGTGTGCAATCCGTTTTCGATGGTATCGAAACTGGTGTAGCTGGTCGTGCCGCTCTCGGTGATCACGGCATCGCCGGCGACGACCGAGAATTCGATGGTGCGGCCGACGTCGAGGCTGCCATCGGAATTCTGCGCGACCACCACGACGGGATTGCTGGTCGCACCGGGTTCCAATACCTGGCCGTCGCCGGAGGTAACGACGACGGCGCCGCGCGGTGTCGAGTTCAGAATGAATTGCACGCCCGGATATCCGGGTGCATTGGCCGTGACCCGGATCGAACCGATGATGTCGCCGTAGCGGATGTGGGCTTGCTGGCGGTTGCCGTTGACAAACGACGTGTAGCTGGTGCCGCCGTTTTCATCGAAGGTGGCGTCGCCGTCGACCACGTCGAAGGTGACCGGCACGTTGGAGGGCGTTCCCGACAACATCGTTTCGACGATCAGCGGTGCCGATGTCGTCCCGGCTTCCCCGGACTGGGCGTTGCCGGACACGATGGTCATCATCGGGGTGGCAGCGATCACCGTGGCGTTGAACGTCTGCGGCGGATAGCCGGGTGCCACGGCATCGATCGTGAAGTTGGAGCCGACGGGTGCCGCAGGATCGACGAAGAAGGGAATGCGCGCGATGCCGGCGCCGTCCGTGTACACCTTGAGGTTGCCCAGCGGCACGAGCGGGTCGAGGCTGGCGATCGACAAGCTGTTGGTGGTGAAGAACACCGGCACATTGACCGCGCCGAGCACGGTCGGGCCACCGCCCGGGTCGGTGTGGGTCAGTCCGAGTTCCAGAAATGCGGAGGGACTGCCCGGCGGCAAGGCCTGACTGTCGCCCGCCAGCTTCGTCGTGGTCGGGTTCAGCAGGTCGCCGACATTGATCGTGTAATTCATCACCGACGTCGGGCAGGACGTGGTCGACACCGACACGCTGACAGTACCCGTGGGCGCGGACGGCGGAATGTAGACGCCCTGCAGGCTGTCGACGGACATGGTCGGCCCGGACACGACCCAGGGCAGGGTTTCCGACAGCGTCTGGCTGCCGTTGCCGGTGAACGTCAGTGGCGCCGGCGCGATCCAGTTGAAGGTTTCGTCCGGAGCCGGCGTCGTCGACGTAGTGATGCCGGCGGTGAGCGGCATGAACACCGCGGAACCTTTCACCAGCGACTGGCCACTGCCGCTGCTCTGATTCAGGCACACGGCTTGCGTGAGCGATGCCGAGGCGACGAGTGCGGCGGCAAGGAGCGAACGCAGGACGCGATGTCCGGAACGAGGTGCGACGCGCGGTGCTGTGAAGCGGACGGGCGTGGTCATCGGACGGACTCCCTGCAGACGCTGTGGCTATACTCCGAGCCTACTACAGCGCCACGCGGTGCCGGTAGCCGCGCAGCGCTCCCCCAGCCGATGGAGCCCGAGCACATGGCCGTTCCGAACACCCTGAAGGCAAATGCACTGAGTGTCGCGATCGCGGCGACGATGGTCCTGGTCGCGGTGCCGGTGGAAGCGCCACGTGCCTCCATCCGCAACGCCGAAGACATGATGATCGTCGATTGCCTGCTGCCAGGCACCGTGCGCAAGCTCGGCAAGATGAGCACCTACATGAGTGCGCGACGGCCGATCCGCACGATCCAGTCGGATTGCGAGATCCGCGGCGGCGAATACGTCGCCTACGACCGCGCCAACTACGAGACCGCACTCAAGGTGTGGCTGGCCCAGGCCGAATCCGGTGATGCCGAGGCTCAGAATTACGTCGGCGAAATCTATGACAAGGGCCTCGGCACTGCGCCCGACCCGGCGCGTGCCGCGCCCTGGTACGACAAGGCGGCCGCCCAAGGCCTCAAGCGCGCGAAAATCAATCTCGGTTACCTCTACGAACAAGGGCTCGGCGTGCCCAAGGACATGACCCGTGCGCTGAACCTGTATCGCGAAGCGTCCGGTTTGACCGGGGATGACCTGATCTATGCCTCGACCATGACCGCCGCGGTCAGCGCCAAGGAAGGCGAGATCGCCGGCCTGCGCGAAGACATCGAACGACAGAAGGCCGCTGCCGATGCCCTCCGTGCCGAGAACGAGAAGCTCAAGGGCGAGCTCGGCCAACGCAAGCGCGCCGTGGAGTCGGCCCAGGCCGAGCTGCAGAAGGCGCGCGCGGAACTCGCCGCGAAACAGTCCCAGCTGGGCGCCGCCACGCCGGACATGATCGCCTTGAACGACAAGCTTGCCGGTGAACAGGAGCGCATCGAACTCGAGCGCGCCAAGCTCGAACAGGATCAACTGCGGCACGCCGCGCAGCGCGACGCCGACCAGAAACGCCTGACGGAACTGCGTGCGCAGGAAACGACGCTGGACGCGCAGGTGCAACGCGGCGGCGCCGAGGCCGCAAAGGCCACCGCAGAACTGAAGCGCGTGCGCGCGGCGGCATCCGACCTGGCATTGGAACTCGATGCCGCGATCGGCCGGATGACGGCGCTGGAAGCCGAACTCAAGCAGAAGGATGCGCAGATCAAGGCCGAACTGGAGAAGTTCGACAGCGAGCGCAAGCAGATGCAGTCGGCGGTCGCCGCATCGAAGGAAGATCGCGAACTGCTGCTGTTGCTCGAACAACAGCTGACCTCGAAGCAACGTGAGGTGGTGCGTCAGCGCGCGCAGATCAGCGCGCTTGAACAGCGGGTCGGTGGTCCGGGCAGTGCGCCGATCCTGGCCGGCAGCGGCCCGCTGGTCGAAATCCTCGAACCGGCACTGACCGTCACGCGCGGTCGCACGGCCGCATTGGCGCCGAAGGGTGACCAGACCGAAGTGGTCGGCAAGGTCATCGCCCGCAGCGGGCTGCAGTCGGTGCTGATCAATGGCACGGCGGTGCCGGTCGGCGCGGACGGCCTGTTCCGCGCCAAGATGCCGGTCGATGCCGACGGCACCAATGTCTCGGTCACCGCAGTGGATCGTGCCGGTTCGCGCAGCGGTGTCGAATTCCTGCTGTTGCCGTCGAATGTGGTGGCCGGCGGGGCTGGCAACGTGCAACGCGCGGTCCCTGGTGGTGTCGCGCTCGGCCGCTATCACGCGATCGTGATCGGCAACAACCAGTACAGCGACTATCCGGCCTTGAGCAGCGCCGCCAACGATGCCGACAAGGTGGCCGATGTGTTGTCGCGCCGCTATGGCTTCACCACGACCTTGCTGAAGAACGCGAACCGTTTCGAGATCCTCTCGGCGCTGAACGCGAAGCGGGAAGCCCTCGGTCCGGAGGACAACCTGGTCGTCTACTTCGCCGGTCATGGCGAAGTCGATGCCACGAGCCGACAGGGTTACTGGATTCCTGCCGATGGCCGCCAGAACACGCCGGCCTCGTGGCTGTCGAACCGCGCGATCAGCGACATCTTGAATACGATGAACGCGAAGCATGTGCTGGTGGTCGCCGACTCCTGCTATTCCGGCGCAATGACGCGTGCGGCGGTCCCGACCTTCAGCAGCGCGATGCCGGACAAGGCCTGGTCGCAGTGGGTGAAGACGATGAGCCAGAGCCGGTCACGCACCGCGCTGACCTCGGGCGGTCTGGCGCCGGTGCCCGATACCGGTCGCGGCAACAACTCGCATTTCGCGCTCGCGCTGATCGCCGCGCTGGAAGACAACGCGCAGTTGCTGGAAGGCCAGCGCCTGTTCCGCGAGGTCTCGTCGTCGCTGGCGCTGGCCGCAGCGGAATCGTCGCTGGTGCAGATTCCGGAATATGCGCCGATCCAGTTCGCCGGTCATGAAGCGGGCGAATTTTTCTTCCAGCCCAAGGCCGGCGCCGTGGCGACCACGGCCGGAGCGGGCGATCACGCCCGCGCTGCGCCCTGATTGGCAGTCCGGGGCCGGCGCGGGACAATCGCCGGCCCCGACACGAGGACTGCCCATGGATCTGCTCGAAACCGTCGAGATCGACACCGGCCCGAGCCCGCGCTTCAGCGTCTTGTGGCTGCATGGCCTCGGCGCCGACGGGCATGACTTCGAATCCGTGGTGCCGCAGCTGGTGCGACCGGATTGGCCGGCGCTGCGTTTCGTGTTTCCGCACGCGCCGATGCGACCGGTGACGGTCAACGGCGGCATGCGCATGCGCGCCTGGTACGACATTTCGGGCACCGAGATCGCCAACAAGCAGGACGAGACCGGTATTCGCGAGTCGATGCAGCACGTCGACGCCTTGCTGGCCCGCGAGGCGACGCGGGGCATACCGCCCGAGCGCCAATTCATCGCGGGTTTTTCGCAAGGTGGCGCGATCACCTTGTCGGTGCTGGTCCGCCGGCGCGAGGCCTTGGCCGGCGCGATCGCGCTGTCGACTTATCTGCCGTTGGCCGACTTGACGGAACACGAGTTCGTGCCCGCCGCGACCACCATTCCGCTGTTTCTCGCCCATGGCAGTCTCGATCCGGTGGTGCCGATCGGGCTGGGCCTGATGTCGCGCGAATGGCTGACGCGTCATGGCTTCCGTGTCGACTGGCACAGCTATCCGATGCCGCACAGCGTGTCGATGGACGAGATCCGCCATCTGACGCAGTGGCTGGACGAGCGTTTGCGCGCATCGGCATGACCCGACTCGACGCCCGCACTGCGTCCGAACGCGGCTGGATGCCGGATTTCTGCAGCCTGCCCATTCTCGGCAGCGTCGTGCTGATGGTCGAGTTGATCGTGCTGGTCGTTTTGATCGCGCCGGGGCAAGGCGGTTGGCCGACCTTGCGCGACCTGTTCGCCGCCAGCTTTCTCGCGCAGTGGATCGCGCTGATCAGTGCGGCCTTGCTGTGCAAGCTTGGTCCCTGGCTCGGGCGAAGGGACTTCTGGGTCGGCGGTTCGGTGGCCACCCTGATTCCGGCGCTGGTGGCCGTTGCTTGCAGCGCGATCGCCAGTTCACTCGACCGTTCTCTTGCGCTGGGCTGGATCCCGTCCGCCGAGGCGCCGACTTTTCTTGCCGCGAACGCGGTGCTGGCGGCCTTGGTGGGGTTGATCCTCTTGCGCTACATCTTCGTCCTGCAGCAATGGCAGCGCGGGGTCGAAGCGCAGGCGACGGCGCGGATCGAGACCTTGCAGGCTCGCATCCGGCCGCATTTCCTGTTCAACAGCCTCAATGCCATCGCCAGCCTGATCCGCATCGACGCCGACAAGGCCGAGACCGCGGTCGAGGATCTCGCCACCGTGTTCCGTGCGACCTTGCGCGAGGAACGCGCCGACCACACGCTCGCCGACGAACTCGAACTGATCGACCGCTACCTCGCGATCGAGGCGCTGCGACTCGGTGAGCGCCTGCAGGTGACACGAGCGATCGAGCCGTCGCTGCGCAGTTGCCGCATTCCGGCGCTGAGCGTGCAACCCCTGGTCGAGAATGCCATCCATCACGGCGTGCAGGCGCTGCCGCAGGGCGGGGTCATCGCGCTCAGTGCTTACCGCGAGGGCGGCAACTTGTGCGTGTCGGTGCGTAACCCGAAGCCGCTGCATCCCGTTGCCCGTCTTGGCGGCAACCATATCGCGCTCGGCAACATCCGCGAGCGGCTGCGCATGCGCTATGGCGAACGGGCGGCGCTGGAGGTCGATGCCGCTGCCGACTACCATGCCGTGACCATGCGGTTGCCGATGCAGGAGGGGCCTGAACGATGAGAATCCTGATCGTGGACGACGAACCCCTGGCGCGTACGCGTCTGCGTGCCCTGGTCGGTGAACTGGGCATGCCCGGCGTCGACGTGGCCGGCGAAGCGGTCGATGGAGTCGATGCCATCCTTGCGCACGAGAGTTCGCCGGTCGATGTAGTCCTGCTCGACATCGCGATGCCGCGCATGGACGGCCTTGAGGCGGCGCGCCATCTGGCCGCGCAGGAACAGCCGCCGGCCGTGATCTTCTGCACTGCCTTCGACGAACACGCGTTGGCCGCGTTCGAAGCCCATGCGGTCGATTATCTGGTCAAGCCGGTGTCGCGCGAGCGCCTCCGCATCGCGATCGAGCGCGCACGAAAGTTCACGGCCGATCAGATCCGCCGCATTGGCGACGAAGTGAAGCCGATGAGCCGCAGCCACATCTGCGCACGGATTCGCGGCAGCCTGCGCCTGGTGCCAGTGGGCGAGATCGCGTATTTCCTCGCCGAAGACAAATACGTCGTCGTGCATCATGAGGGCGGCGAAGTGCTGATCGAGGAATCGCTGAAGTCGCTGGAAGACGAGTTCAGTCAGCGCTTCGTACGCATCCACCGCAATTGCCTGGTCGCAATCGACCGCATTACGGCGCTGGAGCGCAGTGGCGATGGCGGTACGATGGCGCTCATTCGCGGGGCGCAACAGCCGCTGGAGGTCAGTCGTCGCTGCCTGCCGACGGTGCGCGAACTGGTCAAACATCTCTGAGGAATCGACATGGGTCGAACACTGCGCATCGCCACGCGCAAGAGTCCGCTTGCGCTCTGGCAGACCGAACACGTGGCTGCCCGCTTGCGCGCTGCACATCCCGGGATCGCGATCGAATTGGTGCCGCTGTCGACGCGCGGCGACATCGTGCTCGACCGCTCGCTCGCCGCGATCGGCGGCAAGGGCCTGTTCCTGAAGGAACTGGAGGAGGCGATGCTGGAGGGTCGTGCCGATCTCGCCGTGCATTCGCTGAAAGACGTGCCGATGCAGCTCGATCCCGGCTTCGCGCTGGCGGCGATCCTGGAGCGCGCGAATCCGTTCGATGCCTTCGTCTCGAATCACTACGCGAGTTTCGACGCGTTGCCGCAGGGCGCCGTGGTCGGCACCTCGTCGCTGCGACGACAGGCGCAGATCCGGGCCTTGCGCCCCGATCTGCAGTTGCGCGATTTGCGCGGCAACGTGAACACGCGCCTCGCCAAACTCGATGCCGGCGAATTCGCGGCGATCGTGCTCGCTTGTGCCGGACTCGAACGGCTCGGCTTCGACAAGCGCATCCGTGCCGAATTGGCACCACCGCAATTCCTGCCGGCGGTTGCCCAGGGCGCGATCGCGATCGAAGCGCGTGATGGCGACGCTGACGTGGCTGCGCTCTGCGCCCCGCTGCATCACCCGGCGACTGCTGTGCGCGTTCGCGCCGAGCGCGCGATGAACCTGACGCTGCACGGCTCCTGCCAGGTGCCGATCGCCGGATTCGCGACCTTCGCCGACGACCACCTGCATCTGCGCGCCCTGGTCGGGGATGCCGCCAGCGGCGAGATCCTGCGCGCCGAAGCGAGCGCATCCGCCGGCGACCCGGAGTCGCTGGGTCGTGCCGTTGCCGCCGAGTTGCGTGCGCTGGGTGCGGATCGACTGCTGCGTCCCGGGCACTGACCAAAAAAAGCGGGCCGAAGCCCGCTTTCGTCAACGCTTTGCCTGTCGTTGTTCGATCAGAAGCCGTAGACCAGATTCACCGTGGTCAACGTGTCGGTCTTCTTGATCGGCGCGATCACGTCGGTGTTGTGGCGCACCTGGAGCCCGGCCTTGATCGCGAACTTCTCGCTCATCGCGACCTGCACGCCGAAGTCGTTCTGGGCAAACGTGTTGTCCTTGCCGCCTTCGATCAGCAACGTGTCGTAGAGCGACGTGTTGTCGGTCAGCTTGTGCTTGAACTCCATGAAGCCGCGGCCGATGAAGTCGCCTTCGCTGTCGAGTTCGACGAAATGGCCCGGTGCCGGCGTCGCGACGAAGAGGTCGACCGGCTGGTACCGACGATAACCCGGGCCGGCTTCGAACGAGAGCTGGGTGGTGTCGTTGTCGATGGCCTTGTAACCGAAGCCGACCGCGACCGTGCTCTGGTATTCGTAGGGCGCGAAGTCGTCGTTTTCGTGGCGCGCCGAAGCGAGCATGTAGGCGCGTTCGCTGAATTTGTACCCGGCCTTGCCACCGAGTTCATAGCGGTTCGCGGTGTTCACGTCCGAGCTCTCGGCGCGCAGCGCCAGCGCATAGACGTTGTACAGCCACTGGGCTTCCTCGTACTTGAAGTCGAGCTTGCCGTTCACGGTCAGGTTGTCGGCATTGCCGTTCGACAGCACCAGGCCGAATTCGCCCTGGCCAGTCCATTCCTGCGCCTGGGCGCCGAGCGAAATCGCTGAAAGCAGGGCGATGCCCAGAATGTTCTTCATCATTGTTGTTCTCCTAGGATGGGAAGTGCCTGCAGATCGAGGCACCCAAAAGCCGGCGCCATCCTAAGCGCGGGGCATGAACCCACAATGAAGTCAGCGTCGCGTACGCCGCGCGAACCGTTGGGCGGTGGCCGTGATCAGCAACATCGCCAGCGCCGTCAGGATCGGCATTCGCAGTCGCGCGACGGGCAGGAAGAGCATCAGCAGCGCGACCGCGACCATGCAGCCTGCAGCAAGGTCGCGCAGTCCAAGGGCGACGCGCGATGCCGCGTTGCCGGTCAGCGCGATTGCGGCTTGCACGATGCCGGCGAACGCACTGACCAGCATGACCGGTCCGAGCCAGCGAGCCGGCATGGCGGCCGCCGCATTCAAGGACAGGATGAGGAGCACCATGGCCGCGACGATCGCGCTCATGGTCCAGAATCTGCGCTCGCGCCGCAGCCATATGCTCGGCACGGCGAGCGTCAGCGCGAGCGCAAGCGCAATCGATGCGTAGTGTTCGGGCAGGGGCAGTCGATGAAATGGAATCAGCCAGCCCAGCCAGACCATCAGGCCAAGGCCGGCGCCATGCATCGCCTCGCGCGTCATCAGCGCTTGCGCGTCAGTGCGAAGACGGCCAATCCGGCGCCGATGCCGATGGCGACACCGCCAATCCAGGGCGCCAGCGGTTGCTTGGTCTGCACGCTGGCCTTGAACTCGCCGATCTTGATGACGTCCTTGCGTTGATCCGTTTCGATCTTGCCGAGCAGGATGGCGATGCCGAGTGCGATGAGGGCGAGTGCGGGCAGGAGCATCAGGCGCATGGTCGGGTTCCTCGTGTTGGTTCAGAAGGGCCAGTATCGCGGAATCAGCCATAGGCTGAGCATGAAGAAGAGCACATTCAGCGGAATGCCGATGCGCGCGAAGTCGGCGAACCGGTAGTTTCCGGCCTGGTAGACCATGGTGTTGGTCTGGTACCCGACCGGCGTGGCGAAGGCCGTGGACGCCGCGACCGTTACCGCGATCAGGAACGGCATCGGGTCGACGCCAAGGGCCTGCGCAGTCGAGATCGCGATCGGCGCGAGCAGCACCGCCGCGGCATTGTTGCTCATGAATTCGGTCAGGACAGCGGTAGCCAGATAGACCGCAGCCAGTGCCGCCAGAGGTCCATGCTCGCCGATCATCTGCATCACGATCTGCGCGGCGCCGCTGGCGAGGCCATGCTTCTCCATCGCCGTGCCGAGCGGAATCAGCGCCGCGAGGAGGATGATCACCGGCCACTCGATGCTGCGATAGGCCTGTTCGCGCGTGAGGCAACGTGTCGCCACCATCAGCGCGGCGCCGGCGAGGGCGCCGACCTGGATCGGCACCCATTCGAGCGCCGCCAGCGTCACCACCGCGACCATGATCGTCAATGACCACAGTGCGCGCAGCCGGCTCGACTTGCGCGTCTGCCACTCCTTCAGGACGATGAATTCCGGGCGGGCGCGGATGGTTTCCAGTCCGGTGTCGTCCACCAGCATCAGCAGCGCGTCGCCCGAGGCGAGCAGCATCTGGTCCAGGGCCGCCCCGCGCGCGACCTGGTCGCGATGACGTACGGCGACGACGAGCGCGCCACTGCCGAGTTCGGTGACCAATGCCGACAGCGGGCGTCCATGCAGTCGCGAGTGCGGGGCGATCAGCACTTCCAGCATGACGCCGTCATTCGGACGCTCGCCGGCGCTCATCTGGAACTCGGCGTCGATCTCCAGCCCTGGCTGCGCGCGCAACGCGTTGAGCTTGTCCAGCGGCGCGGCCACGCGGATCACGTCGCCTGCGCGAATCGCGTCGGCGCGTCGCGACCACAGGCGACGGCGGTCGCGCAGCAGTTCGATCACCGTCACGCCATTGTCCTCGGCGAAGCGTGATTCGCGCAAGGTCAGGTCGATCAGCGGTGAACTCGCGCGAACGCGCAGGTCGGTCACGTAGTCGCCGATGCCGTAGCTGTCGCCGAGGCTGCGATCAGGATGGTTCGGCAGCAGCCAGCGTTCGAACAGGACCACGAACACGATGCCCGCGAGCGTCAGCGGCAACCCGACCTGGCCCAGTTCGAACATCGTGAAGGCGCGTGCGCCCTGGGTTTCCGCGATTTGGCTGACGAGGATGTTGGTCGACGTGCCGATCAATGTGCACACACCGCCGAACTGTGCAGCATAAGACAGCGGAATCAGCAGTTTCGACGGCGCGATCTTGCGCAGGCGCGCCGACGCCAGCACCAGCGGCAGGAAGATCGCCACCGCAGCGGTGTTGTTCATGAACGCCGAGATCGCGCCGACCAGCAACATCATCACCAGGAGCAGCAGCCATGGCCATTCGCCCGAGCGCGAGAGCAGTCGTGCGGCGCGCTCGAGCACGCCGGTCTCGCTCAGTCCGGCCGACAGCACGAACATGGCCGCGACGGTGAGCGTGGCGCTGCCGCTGAAGCCGGCGAAGCCTTCGGCCGGGCTGACGATGCCGGCGAGGAGAAGCACCGACAGCACGCCGATGCCGACGACGTCGACCGGCAGCTTTTCCGAGACGAACAGCAGCACGGCGAGCGCCAGCAAGGCGAGGGTGATCCAGGCTTCTGGGGTCATGGCATCATTTCAACACGAAGGGTGCAGGCATCGGAACGGGTCAGCGCTTGGGAATGCCCATGCATTCGTTGCTGAGGTTCGGATCGTCCGGATCATCGCAGCCGCGCGGCAGATACATGCCATCGTGATGAGCCCCGCTGCAGTTCTCGTCCTGGATCGCGGCCGGGAACCGTACCCATCAAGCCGGTGGTCGAATTGGCGGCCGTCGTGCTCACGAGCATGCGCGCGACTCGGGTGGCGATCTGTTCAGGCGTGAGCGGCGGCGGCTTGAAACGGATGCGTGCCTTGCTGAACGGGTCGCTGCGCCCGGGCAGTCGTGCATTGCCGCGCGGTGTCGACGATGTATCCGGCCGCGACAGGTCAGCTGCGGCATCGGCGATGTCGCTGAACAACCGGTCGGCATGCACGATGGGGGCAGTGTCGGTCGGTTCGCGTTGCGTCGATTCACGGATTTCGGTCGCGGCGTCGACGATTGTGGGACGCGTCGTCGGGAACGGAATGGCATCAGCGCGTTCGGTGGTCGCCGTCGGCTCCGGTATCGCCGGCGCAGGTGGTGTCGGTTCGAAGAATTCGATCTCGATGGCCGTCGCCGACGAGACGGTCACCGGTAGGCGCTGCCAGGGGGCCGCTTCGCGCAACAGGGTCCAGGCCACGATCGCATGCAAGGCCAGCGCGACGAGCACGGCCGGCAGCGCTCGCACGACGCGCTCGTGCGTGGCCTCCGGCGTTCTTGGGGCCGGAATCGGCCAGTCATCGCTTCCATGCATCATGGGGCGCGTTGTAATGGTGCCGGGATTCAATGCCTGTTAAATCGCGATGGCTTCCACAAACTCGGCCGTGAACGCACAATCGACCTCACCGCCCCGCATCGTGATGCCATGGACCGCTACGAACGCATTCTCAAGCTGCACCGCTTGCTCAAGACCGCGCGTTATCCGGTGGCACTGACCACGATGTATGACGAACTGGAATGTTCGCGCGCGACGCTTTATCGCGACATCGCCTTTCTGCGCGACGCGCTCGGTGCGCCGATCGAATCCGATCGCGATCAGGCTGCGATCCACTATGCGCCGGACGAAGCCGAAGCGTTCGAGTTGCCAGGCCTGTGGCTGTCGAGCGCGGAACTGGAGTCGTTGCTGGCGATGCACCAGTTGATCGCGCGCACAGGTGGCGAAATGTTGTCGGGGGCACTGGCGCCGCTCAAATCGCGCATCGACAAGCTGCTGTCGGACCAGTCGCACGGCAAGCGTTGGCCGCTGGAGCGCATCCGGGTGACACGGGCACTGTCGCGGGTGATCGACGAGATCGTGTTCCGGCGCGTCGCCAGCAGCGTGCTCGAGCGACGCCGGTTGAAGTTCGACTATCGCGCGCGTTCGACCAATGCGGTCACCGAACGCAGGGTGTCGCCGCAGCGGCTCACGCACTATCGCGAGAACTGGTACCTCGATGCCTGGGACCATGAACGCGAGGCGCTGCGCAGTTTTGCGCTCGACCGCATGCGCGATGCCGAGGTGCTGGACGCGCGTGCCGACGACGTCCAGGAGGTCGATCTCGATGGCCATCTGGCATCGAGTTACGGCATCTTCTCCGGCCCGCCCAAGGCCTGGGCGACGATTCGATTCTCGCCCAAGGCCTCGCGCTGGGTCGCCGACGAACGCTGGCATTCGAAGCAGGAAGGCCGTTTTCTCGACGATGGACGTTACGAATTGCGGGTGCCGTATTCGAATGCGCGCGAATTGCTGATGGACGTGCTGCGCTATGGTCCCGATGCCGAGATCGTCGCGCCGGTTCCGCTGCGCGAAGAGGCCAAGATCCAGTTGCAGCTGGCGATCTCGAACTACGATCCCGCGTCGGCTTGACCCGTCTCGCGCGCTGAGACGGGGCCCGGCGAAGCTCCTCGCCACGCATCGAGGAGCCCGCAATGTCCCAATCCATCTGTCCGTTCTGCGCCTGGGCCGTTGCCGGCCTGCTGCTCGCGGTATCTGCCCCGGACCTGCTCGGGGCACGCACGCCCGTCGGGCCGGCGTTGCTCTGGCTGGTCGCGATTCCGTTCGCCAGCGCCATGATCAGACGTGGGCTGAGGGCTGCAAGCACCTGAATTGTGCCGGGAATCCGAGGCCTTGGCGGGACATCCCTGCTAATCTACGCGCCCTTTTTTGAGGCCGTGGACCCGATGAAGATTCGTCATGTGCATGCGCGCGAAATCCTCGATTCGCGCGGCAACCCGACCCTGGAAGCCGAAGTCACGCTGGAATCCGGCCAGATCGGCCGCGCTGCGGTGCCGAGCGGTGCCTCGACGGGTTCGCGCGAGGCCGTGGAGCTGCGCGACGGTGACAAGACGCGTTACCTCGGCAAGGGCGTGCGCAAGGCGGTCGCGAACGTCAACGACACGATTCGCGCCGCCATCGCCGGCCGCGATGCCGCCGACCAGCGCGGTCTGGATGACACGCTGATCGCGCTCGACGGCACCGAGAACAAGGGAAAGTTGGGCGCGAACGCGCTGCTCGCGGTGTCGATGGCGAACGCTCACGCGGTTGCCGCCGCCAAGGGCCTGCCGCTGTGGCGTCATCTCGCCGGCGCGCGTGAAGCGGTATTGCCGGTGCCGATGATGAACATCATCAACGGTGGTGCGCATGCCGACAACAACGTCGACCTGCAGGAATTCATGGTCATGCCGGCCGGCCTCGGGAGCTTCTCCGAAGCGCTGCGCTGCGGCACCGAAATTTTCCACGCGTTGAAATCGGTGCTGAAAGGCCGTGGGCTCGCGACGGCGGTCGGCGACGAAGGCGGCTTCGCGCCGGACCTGCGCTCAAACGAGGAAGCGATCGAGACCATTCTCGAAGCGGTCGCGAAGGCCGGCTACAAGGCTGGCGAGGACGTGTGGCTGGCACTCGATGCCGCCGCGTCGGAATTCCACAAGGACGACGGCAAGTACCACCTGACCGGCGAAGGCAAGAAGCTCACGTCGGAGCAGATGGTCGAGTTCTACGCCGGCTGGTGCGCGAAATACCCGATCGTGTCGATCGAGGACGGCATGGCCGAGGGCGATTGGGACGGCTGGAAACTCCAGACCGAACGCCTGGGTGCCACGGTGCAACTGGTCGGCGACGACCTGTTCGTGACCAATCCGAAGATCCTGCGCGAGGGCATCGACAAGGGGATCGCCAACGCCATCCTGATCAAGGTCAACCAGATCGGCACGCTCAGCGAAACGCTGGACGCCATCGCGATGGCGCATGCGAACCGTTATGCCGCCGTCATTTCGCATCGTTCCGGCGAGACCGAGGACACGACCATCGCCGATCTCGCCGTTGCGACCACAGCGACGCAGATCAAGACCGGCTCGCTGTGCCGTACCGATCGTGTCGCCAAGTACAACCAGCTGCTGCGCATCGAAGAAGCGCTCGGTGCGACGGCGCGGTATGCGGGTCGGTCGGCATTCGTCAGCCTGCCGGCGTTCAAGTAATCCGCATCGGTGAAGCTGCGCCATCCGTATCGCTGGCTGATTGTCGGGCTGATCCTCTTGCTGATCGGCCTGCAGGCCAAGTTGTGGTTCGGTCAGGGCGGGCGACCCGAGGTGCAGCATCTGCAGGAGCGTGTCGCGACGCAAAAGCGTGAAAACGCAGAGTTGCACAAGCGCAACGATGCGCTCGCGGCCGAGGTCGAGGACTTGAAGTCCGGTACCGAGGCGATCGAGGAACGCGCGCGCAGCGAACTTGGCATGATCAAGCCCGGTGAAGTGTTTTATCAGGTGATCGAGCCGGAACCACCGGCCAAGGAGAACGAATGATCTGGTGTGTGGTTCCCGCCGCGGGACGCGGACAGCGCTTCGGCGCGGCCTTGCCGAAGCAGTATGCACCGCTCGTGTCCGAGCCGATGATCGTGCGCACGCTCGATCGCCTCGCCGCGCATCCTCGAGTTTCCGGGCTGATGGTGGCATTGGCGAAAGACGACCCGCACTGGCCGGGCATCGACGAACTCGAAGGCAAGCCGGTGCGGACCTGCATCGGTGGCGAGGAGCGCGCGCAATCGGTACTGGCGGCGCTGGATGCGCTGGTCGGTACCGTCGCCGATTCGGACTGGGTCATGGTCCATGATGCCGCGCGCCCGTGCATTCGTCATGGCGACATCGACGCGCTGATCGAGCAGGGCACGCGTCACGATGACGGCGCCATTCTCGCGGCACCGATGCGGGACACCATCAAGCGGGGTGCTGCAGGTGGTCGCATCGAACGCAGCGAAAACCGCGCCGAACTGTGGCGTGCATTGACGCCGCAACTGTTCCGCTTCGGTCGTCTGCGCATGGCCCTGCGTGGTGCACTCGCCGACGCCGTCAGTGCTGCGGCCGTGACCGATGAAGCCTCGGCGATCGAACGCGTGGGTGGACATCCGCTGCTCGTGGTCGGCGCCGACGACAACATCAAGGTCACGACGCTGCACGATCTCGCACTGGCCGAATTCATTCTGACCTCGCCGGCATGACCCATCGCATCGGCCACGGTATCGACGTGCATGCGTTCAAGGACGGCGACCACGTGATGCTGGGCGGCGTTCGCCTGCCGCACGATCGCGGCATCGATGCCCATTCCGACGGCGATGTGGTGTTGCACGCGCTTTGCGACGCCTTGCTCGGCGCGCTGGCGCTGGGCGATATCGGCCAGCATTTCCCGCCGTCCGATCCGCGCTGGAAAGACTGCGATAGCCGCGTGTTCGTTCGCCATTGCGCGGCACTGCTGCACGAACGCGGCTGGCACGTCAGCAATGCCGACATCACCGTGCTGGCCGAGGCGCCGAAGATCGGGCCGCACCGCGATGCCATGCGTGCCGCGATCGCGACCGAACTCGGTATCGAAATCGAGCGCATTTCCGTGAAGGCGACGACCACCGAGAAGCTCGGCTACATCGGCCGCCGCGAAGGTTTGGCTGCAGAAGCCGTGGTCCTGCTCGACCGGATCCTGCGATGAGCGAGTTGCCGTTTGCGCATGGCGGTGCGCCGCTGCGCGGCCGTTTGCGCGCTGAAGCCGAAGACTTTTTCGTTGACGAACAGCTCGGCTTCGAAGCTACTGGCAGTGGCGAGCACTGGCTGGTGCATATCGAAAAGCGCGGTGCGAATACCGGATTCGTCGCGAAGCAACTGGCCGCGTTCGCGGGCGTGACCGAGCGCGATGTCGGTTATGCCGGCATGAAGGACCGCCATGCGGTGACGCGGCAATCGTTTTCGGTGCTGGCGAAGAAGGGCAGGGACAGCGACTGGTCGCAGTGCGCGATCGAGGGCGTGACGGTGTTGTCCGCGCAGCGGCATGCACGCAAGATCCAGCGCGGCGCCTTGCGCGGCAATGCCTTCGTGATCCGGATGCGCGAGATCGATGGGGATCGCGCTCGCGCCGGCGAATGCATCGCCGCGATCGCGGCCCTTGGCGTACCGAATTATTTCGGAGAACAACGCTTCGGGCGAGGCGGCGGCAATGTCGACAAGGCGCTGGCGATGTTCGCCGGAAAACGTGTTGAACGCGCCGAGCGCTCGATACTGCTCAGCGCCGCACGTTCGGAACTGTTCAATGCAGTGTTGGCGGCGCGTGTCGCAGATGGCTCGTGGCAACGCGCACTCGACGGTGACGTGTTCCAGCTCGACGGACGTTCCGCCATCTTCGGCCCCGAGTCGACGACCGACGAGTTGCGCGATCGCGTCGCCCGCGGCGATATCCATCCCACCGGCCCGATGTTCGGCCGCGGCGACTTGCGCTCGACCGATGCGGTGCGCGCGCTCGAATCCGGTGTGTTCGACGCCCATCCCGAACTCTGCGCCGGCCTCGTCGCCGCCGGCCTCGATCAGGAACGCCGTTCCCTGCGCCTGATGGCCCGCGATTTCCACTGCGATTTCGACGGCCCCGACCTCATCGCGCGCTTTACGCTACCCGCAGGCGCGTATGCCACGACGGTGTTGCGCGAAGTGGTGACCTGGGCTTGATGGAACGAACCCGCAGGTGCGCTCACTGGGCAGAGAGCGGCGGCCTCCGCCGGCTGGCCCTCGGCACCCGAATCAGTGAATACCGTTGCTCCCTTCCGGGCCTGGCGGGATTTTCCACCTATCGTCGCGAGGAACCGACGGAGACCACCATCGAAAGACGGGGTAAAGCTGGCGGAGCGAGAGGGATTCGAACCCTCGATACGGGGTTTAGCCGTATACACACTTTCCAGGCGTGCTCCTTCAACCGCTCGGACATCGCTCCACTGGAACCTTTCCGAAGCATTCTCGCCGGAAAGGGCCGCGCACTGTAGCCGCAAGTGCCGCGTGGCTCAAGTTCAACTGGTCGCGGGCGGCCGGGGTTGGCACAATGCGCATCCCCCACCGGTGCCGCGATGTCGTATCAGGTTCTCGCCCGCAAATGGCGTCCGAAGCGTTTTGCCGAGCTGGTCGGACAGGAGCACGTGGTCCGCGCGCTCAGCCATGCGCTGGACAGCGGTCGCATCCATCACGCATTCCTGTTCACCGGCACCCGCGGCGTCGGCAAGACCACGATCGCGCGGATCTTCGCGAAGTCGCTGAACTGCGAACGCGGCACCTCGGCTGAACCCTGCGGCGTCTGCTCGATCTGCACCGATGTCGACGGCGGCCGCTTCTTCGACCTGCTGGAAATCGACGCCGCCAGCAACACCGGCGTCGATGACGTGCGCGAACTGATCGAGAACGCGCAATACATGCCCGCGCGCGGTCGCTACAAGGTCTATCTGATCGACGAAGTGCACATGCTGTCGAAGAGCGCGTTCAACGCGCTGCTGAAGACGCTGGAAGAACCGCCCGGTCACGCCAAGTTCCTGCTCGCAACCACCGATCCGCAGAAACTGCCGGTGACCGTGCTGTCGCGCTGCCTGCAGTTCAACCTCAAGCGGCTGACCGTCGAGCAGATTGTGTTCCAGGTCGATCGCATCCTCGCCGCCGAGCAGGTCGAACACGATCCGGAATCGGTGCGCGAGATCGCGCGTGGCGGCAATGGCAGCCTGCGCGATGCGTTGAGCCTGCTCGACCAGGCCATCGCGTTCGGCGGCGGCAAGCTGGTCGCGTCCGAAGTGCGGACCATGCTCGGCACCATCGATCGCGGCGCGGTGACCGATTTCCTCGACGCGATCCTGCGCGACGATGCGGCGGCACTGGCTGTACTGATCCAGCAGGCGGCCGATTTCCAGCCGGATTACGCCACCATCCTCGATGCCTTCGCGGAAGCGATGCATGCGATTCAGGTCGAGCAACTGATCCCGAATGCCGCCAGCGATGCCGCCTGGCCGGTCGCCGATTTCGCGCAGCGCATGGCGCCGGAGACGGTGCAGTTGTTCTATCAGCTGGCGATCAGTGGTCGTCGTGACCTCGCGCTGGCGCCCAGTCCGCGCGTCGGTTTCGAAATGACCTTGATGCGCATGCTGGCCTTCCAGCCGGCGCCGGCCGTGGGCGATGCACCGGCACACCGTGCGATGCCACAGCGACCTGCATCGACGACACCCGCTTCATCGCCGGCGTCGACGGCCTTGTCCGGTCGCAGCCCGGCGATGTCGGCACCGATCGCATCGATGCCCGTCGCCGAGCCCGCTGCTGCCCCGCGGGCCGCGTTGACGACGCCTTCGGCGGCAGTCTCGATCGCACCCGTTGCGGCGCCGACGCCGATGCCGCGATTCGACGCATCGGCCTGGCTCGACTTCGTCGATCAGTCCGACCTGCGCGGTCCGGCACGCGAGTTCGCGAGCAACCTCGGCTTCGTCGCCGACGACGGCGAAGCACTTCGTGTCTCGCTGCCGGCCAGCCTCGATCACCTGCGCAACGAATTCGCGCTGCGCAAACTGCAGGATGCGCTGCTCGCGGCGCACGGGCGCAGCACGCGCATCGTCGTCGAGCTTGCCGCCGAGGTCGGGGGCGATACTGCCGCGACACGCGCCGCACGCGAGAAGAGCGAACGTGAAATGGCCGCCGATGCGGCGATCGCGTCCGATCCCTTCGTCGTCCGTGCCATCGCCGAATTCGACGCACGCATCATCCCCGATTCCACACGACCTCTCGACTAAGGAGCGCCCCATGCGCGGACCCCTCGGCAACATCATGCAACAAGCGCAGAAGATGCAGGAAAACATGAAGCGTGCGCAGGAGGACCTTGCCAATATCGAGGTCACTGGCAGCGCCGGTGGCGGCATGGTCAGCGTCACCATGAACGGGCGCCATGAAGCGCGTCGCGTGAAGATCGACAAGGCCCTGCTCGGCGACGACATCGAAATGCTTGAAGACCTGATCGTCGCGGCAACCAACGATGCCGTGAACAAGGTCGGCGAGGCGGCGAGCGCTCGCATGGCCGAAGTCACCGGCGGCATGAACCTGCCGGCCGGATTCAAGCTGCCGTTCTGATGACGACGGCCTCGCCGCTGCTCGATGCATTGATCGACGCCTTGCGCGTACTGCCGGGCGTCGGCGCGAAGTCGGCGCAGCGCATGGCCTTTCATTTGCTGGAACGTGATCGGCCGGGTGCACAGAAGCTTGCGCACCAGCTTGCGTTGGCTGCCGAAAAGATTGGCCATTGCACCCGCTGCCGCACCTTCAGCGAGCGCGAGACGTGCCACGTCTGCAGCAGTCCGTCGCGCGACGCGACCCTGCTCTGCGTGGTCGAGTCGCCGACCGACCAGCTCGCGATCGAGCAGGCCACCGGTTATCGCGGCCTGTACTTCGTGATGCTGGGCCGATTGTCGCCGCTCGATGGCCTGGGTCCGGAAGAACTGGGTCTCGACGCGCTGGCGCGCCGGCTCGCGCAAGGGGAGATACGCGAATTGATCGTCGCCACCAACCCGACCGTGGAAGGCGAAGCCACGGCGCACTACCTGTCGCAGATGGCGAAACAGGCCGGCGTGCGCGCGAGCAGGCTGGCGCACGGCGTACCGCTTGGCTCGGAACTCGAATTCATCGACCGCGGCACGCTGGCGCATGCCTTCGGCGGTCGCCTCGAACTGACTTGAGGATCAGCACATGTCCGACACCATCTTCAGCAAGATCATTCGCCGCGAGATTCCGGCGCACATCGTCTACGAGGACGATGAGGTGCTCGCGTTCCGCGACATCCAGCCGCAGGCGCCGGTGCACGTGCTGTTCATTCCCAAGCGCGCGGTGCCGACCCTGAACGATCTCGGCGCCGACGACGCCGTGATGATCGGCAAGCTCGTTCTCGCCGCAGCCGCCTATGCGCAACGCGAAGGATTTGCCGAAGCGGGTTACCGCACCGTCTTCAACTGCAATCCGGACGGCGGCCAGAGCGTCTACCACATCCATTTGCACTTGCTCGCCGGGCGCCAGCTGACCTGGCCTCCGGGCTGATCAGCGCGGTACCCGGAAGGCTCGCAGCTCCTGAGCCAGCCGGCGCCGATGGCTGGCGTCGGCGTCGTTCGCGGATTCGCCGTAGCGTTGCTCGGCGAAACGGCGCGTCAATTCGAGGATGGCCGGGGCTGCCTGCGATAGCGACGTCGCGGCGCGTTCGCCGAATGCAACCGGGCCTTCGTTGTCGGCGCGTGCGACGCCGGCCCGCGCCAGACGCTGATTGAAGCGGCGGTAGGCGAGCAGCAGCGGGTCGCCTGATCGCGGCGCGAGTCCGCGCAAGCTGAGCCAGGCACCGAGTGCGAGCCCGAGGCCACCGAAAATCAGCAGGCCGCCGCCGAGTGCCTGCCAGCTCATGTCTTCCAGTCCGACCTGCTGCAACAGATTCTGCTGGCGGATGGCGTCGAATTCGATCACGGCCTGGCGCCAGTAGCGCGCGACCAGGTCGAGGCGATTGCGCCAATCCGCACCCCATCCCTCGCTATACCAGGACGCCGCTTCTGGCATCGCGGCGGCGAGGCTGCCGCGGTTGATCCGTTCTGGTGCCACTGCAGCGGTCGGATCAACCCGCACCCAGCCTCGGCCGTCCAGCCAGACTTCGGTCCAGGCATGCGCATCGGAATTGCGCACGATCCAGTAGCCGCCCATGCCGTTGTAGATGCCGCCTTGATAGCCGGTGACGATGCGCGTGGGAATGTTCGCCGCACGCATCAGGAAGGCGAAGCTCGATGCGAAATACTCGCAATAGCCGGCCTTGGTATTGAACAGGAAGTCGTCGACCGTCTCGCGGCCGAGCGGCGGTGGTCTGAGGGTGTAAGTGAATTCGCGATTGAACAAGGCCAATGCTTCATCGATCACTGCCTGGTCATTGCGGCCATGCTGTTCGCGCCATGCGGCTGCCAGCGTGCGTGAACGCAAATTACCGGAATTCGGCAGCCGCAACGCCATCCAGCGTTGCCCGGACGCCGCCCGTAGATCCAGCGTGTATCGCCACGCGGACTGGAAACGCGCCTTGCGTGGTCCGATCAGGGGGCGTCGCGACACCACCTGTCCATCGCCGGTGATCCGGGCATCGGGTGCGACGCTCAATGCCACGTCCAGCGGAAACCACCAGGATTGTTCGGTGGGCTCCATCAGCACTTCGTAGTCGACCACCGATGCGGGGTCGTAGGTCGGCGCCTGCGGTAATGTCGCGCGGTACATGTCCGCGCGCGACCACTCTTCTCCATTGAAGGCCCACAGCACGGGGCCGCGCCAGTAACGTGCGGCAGGCGGCGGTACCGGACCCTCAAAAGTGACGCGGAACGCCGGCGAGTCGTCGTTCCACAATTGGCTCAGGGCGCCAGGACGCATGCGGTCGGAAATGCCGGTCTTGCCCTGCGTGGCGTCCCAGGGCGCACCCCACATCGGCGACGACAGCCGCGGGACGAAGACGAAAGCCAGCACCGTCAGCGGGATCGACGCAGCCACAACCCGGCCACCGACCCGCAGTCCACGCTGCAGATCGCGCTGCAGGCCGGACCAACTCCCATCGCCTTCGCTGCTGACCACGTGCAGGACCACGAAGCAGGCCCAGGCGACGGCGCAGAAATACAACGTCAGCATGAGTCCCTGGCCGAACAGGAAGCCGATCATGCAGAAGAACAATGCGGCCGCGGTGACGACGCGAGTGTCGCGGCGCCCGGTCGATTCGAACAACTTGAGCACGATCAGCCCGCCGAGCAGGGCACTGCCACCTTCGCGCCCGATCGGAGAACCGGCGGTGTAGATCAGCAGCCCGAGCGTCGCGAACAGCAGGGGCAGTCGGATCAGCGCTGAAGCCGCGTGCACTTGATGACGGGCACGCCATCCAGCGAATAACAGCAGCGCGAACAGCCAGCCGGCATACAGCGAAGGCATCCAATGGACATGCCCGCCGAGCATCAGGGCATTCAGCCCGATCACCAGGCCGTAGCGGTAGCGATCCACCGGCGCCGTCATGGCAGCAGCGCCAATTCGCGCAGGCACTGCGCCGCGAACGCCGGGCCGCTGCCGGGGCCGAGATCCGCTTCCGGCAGACGCAGACGAAACGGTATCTGGCGATCACGCGCATCGATCACCCAACGCGTCAGCCGCGAAATGCGGGCCTCGCGGTCGAGATGCAGGGCGTGCCAGTCGAGCAGAACCGCCTGGCTTTGCGGGTCGGCGAACTCCTTGACCAGCAGACGTTCCTGGCGCGCACTCGGCTTCCAGGCGACATGTTTGGGCGGATCGCCCGGGCGATGCTCGCGCAGGCCATGCCAGTCATCGCCTGGAAAGCGAAGGCGCTGGCCTTGTTCACGTGGATCGCCGATCGGCAAGGCCGGTGCGCCGTGCTCCGGTGCCGGATAGATCAGCACCTGTGCCTGTGGATGCAGCACCGACCAGGCCCAGGTGATGCCGAACGGATATTCGGTCCAAATCCGGAATCTCCCGACCGGCATGCGTCCGCGACGCACGGTCGGCAGCATCAGGACGGCGTCGGCATCGCCCTCGGGCGGCAGCACCAGACGAGTTCGGAGCTCGCTCTGGTCGAGGATGAGTTCGGGGCGCTCTGCACCGCCAAGGGTGCGGAAATTCAGACGCAGCCGGATCGGCTGGCCGGCATGGACCGGATCGGCCGCGACGCTGCGCAGTTCGACCTTGTTCAACTGGCCAACATTGTGGTGGAAGCCGATCATCGTCGTCGCCGCGACCAGCAGGGCCAGCAGCAAGGCCGGGTTGTTATTGAAGTTCAGGGCGCCCACCAGCATCGCGACCAGCAGGACGGCGAAGACCAGGCCGAAACGCGTCGGGAGAATGTAGACGCGGCGCGGATGCAGGCGAATCGGCAGCGATTCGGGCTGGCGATAACGCGTCAACGCCGGCAACCGGCGCTCGGCGAAACGCATCAGGTCGTCGCGCCAGGCGGCGAGCATGTCAGTCGACGCGAACCGACTTCAGCACGTCGGCCGCGAGGGTATCGCGCGTCAACAGGGCTTCTGCTGCAGGCACCAGGCGGTGCGCCGCGACCGCGCCGAACACGGTCTGCACATCTTCGGGCAGAACGAACGCACGGCCGGCCAGGAAAGCCACGGCGCGCGCCGCGGCCAGCAGGGCCAGGCCCGCGCGTGGCGACAAGCCGGTACGGACTTGCGCATGGCTGCGTGTCGCCGCGAGCAGCCGCTGCACATAATCGATCAGGGCGGCACTGGTGGTGACATGGGCAACGCGATGCCGGATCTCCAGCATCTGCGCGCTGTCGAGGCGCGCGCCGAGTTGCGTCAGCAGTTCGCGGCGATCGCTGGCGGCGAGCATCTGGCGTTCGCCTTCGGCATCCGGATACCCCAGCGAAATCCGCATCAGGAAGCGGTCGAGTTGCGAATCCGGCAACGGAAACGTGCCGGCCAGATCAACCGGATTCTGGGTCGCGACGACCAGGAAGGGCTGCGGCAGCGGACGCGATTCGCCATCCGCAGTGACTTGCTGCTCGGCCATCGCTTCGAGCAGGGCGGATTGCGTCTTCGGCGTGGCGCGGTTGATCTCGTCGGCCAAGACCAGTTGCGCGAAGATCGGTCCGGCATGGAAGCGGAACTGGCCGGTATCACGATCGAAGATCGAGACGCCGAGGATGTCCGAGGGCAGCAGGTCGCTAGTGAACTGGATGCGCTGATAGCTCAGTCCGAGGCTGGTCGCCATCGCATGCGCCAGCGTGGTCTTGCCGACGCCGGGCACGTCCTCGATCAGCAGATGGCCGCCGGCGAGCAGGCAGGCGAAGGACAGGTCGATCTGCGCGCGCTTGCCGAACACGACTTGATTCACCTGTTCGATGGCCGCGCGCAACGCGACTTGCGTGGCATCATGGCGTTCGACGCGTAGCGGTTCCGCACTCATGTTTTCTACTCCTTCATCCCTGTCCCGATGCTAGCTTGCCCGATGCGACGTGCAGAAGCCGCGACAACCGCCGGGGCAGGGCATTGACCCCATCCGTCGCGCCATCGTTCCGCACCGGCCTGATCCTCCTGCTCGCCGCGAAACTGCTGCTGGCTGCAGTGGTGCCGCCGTTTGGCGACGAAGTCTTCTATTGGCAGGAAGGTCGGCATCTCGGCGCCGGATACAGTGACCTGCCCCTGCTGACGGCGTGGCTGGTACGCGCAGGCTGCGCCCTGTTCGGTGATCACTTGTTCGGACTGCGCGTGGGCTTCGTGGCGTGCGGCTTCGCGACGATCTTGCTGCTCCTGCATTGGGCGCGCTTCCGCGGCATCGCGCCGCGACAAGTCTGGCCGTACGTTCTGGCTTTGCCCTTGCTCGTGCTGTCCGGCCAATTGGCGACGGCCGACGCGCCGCTGACGCTGGCCTTCATTGCGGCCGCTTATGCGCTGGATCGCGCGCTCGATGAAGACCGGTGGCGGCCCTGGCTGCTGTTTGGCGCGGCGATCGCGTTCGCGTGGTTGGCGCATTGGCGCGCGGCCATGCTGTATCCGGTCGGCCTGCTCCTGCTCGCGATCAGCCCGCGGGCGCGTCGCGCTGCGACGGGATCGAAGTTCTGGATCGCGCAAATCGTCGGGCTGTGCGGCCTCTTGCCGACGCTGTGGTTCAACGCGCAGCATGACTGGGCTGCGTTCCGCTTCCAGGCCGTCGAACGTCATCACTGGACCTTCGAACCGATGTCGCTGCTGCAGCCGCTGGAACAGGCGGCGACGGTCGGCCTGCTGCTCTACCCGTTGTTGCTCTGGGCGATGGCGCGCGCATGGCGGCGGCGGCGCGATCCCGGCACTGACGTGGTCGCCGCGATGTCCTGGGCGATTGCCGCCGGCTACTTTCTTGCAGGTCTGTTCGCCGACGCCGAGCGCACCCGCTTCCACTGGCCCTTGCCGGCTTATCTGTCCTTGCTGATGATGCTTCCGGCGATGTCCGACACCACGATCGGTCGCCGATTTGCGGCGCTGGCGCGCATGCTAGGTGCGCTTGTCGGGTTGGGCGTTGCGGCGATGCTGGTCAGTTTCCGATTTGCCAATGAACAGTGGCCGCCCGGGGGCGACCACCGCCTCGGCGAACCGTTTCTGGGCTGGGAGGTGGCGGCGCAAGTCACCGATGAGCGTCTGACGGAGATGCCCGCCGATACCGTCCTCGTGGCCGACAACTTCCTGCTCGCAGCGCAACTCGATTTCGCGCTGAAAGGCACGCGTCCGGTCTACGTGCTCGACCATCCGCGCAACATCAAGCATGGACGTCAGCCGCAACTCGCGATCTGGCAGCGCGACCAGGCGTCGCTACGAACACTCGCGCCTGCACGGATGCTGCTGGTGGTCGAGGAAAATGCGCTCTACGGTGCCGATACATTGCCGTTCTATCGGCGCCTGTGCCGCGATTTCGATGCCGCGCATTATCGCGACGAGCGTGCCTTGTACGGCATCGGCAAGCGCTTCGTCTGGCTCGAACTCCGATTCGACGGCACGGACGCGTGTCGACTTCCGCCGATCGGTCGTCTCGATGCGCCTCAGTCGGGACAGCACGTGCGTGCGGGCGAGGGTTTCGCGTTGTCCGGGTGGGTGCTGCGCGAGCCACAGGGCATCGATGCGTTCGACGTGCAGGTCGACGGTCGCCACGATGTGGCGATGAGCTCGGCTTATGGCGTCGATGCCGAACACGTGCGGGACATCTGGCCCGACCTGCAGGACCGGCGCTGGCCCAAGATCGGGTTCTGGCGTGCCGAGGTCGGGCGCGATCTTGGGCCGGGACGACATCGTATCGAGGTGCGGGTTCAGGCTGACGGCATCTGGCGGCGCATCGCGTTGCGCGAGATCGTGGTCGAGTGACTCAGCTCAGCGGATCGAGGCCGAAGCCGCGCAGCAGGCGCGCCGTCGTGATCAAGGGCAGGCCGACCAGTGCAGTCGGGTCGCGGCTGTCGATGGCATCGAACAAGGCGATGCCCAGTCCTTCGCATTTGAAGCTGCCGGCGCAGTCGAGCGCGGGTTCGAGGTCGAGGTAGCGCTCGATGTCGCGGCTCGACAGGTTGCGAAAGCGCACGCGGGTGACGTCGCGTTCGCTGCGACATTCTCCGGTCCGGGCATCGACGATCGCGACGGCCGTGTGGAATTCGACCTCATGCCCGGCAGCGGACTGCAGTTGCGCGATCGCTGCGGCCCGCGTTCCCGGCTTGCCGAGCAACTGCCCGGCGCAACTCGCGGCCTGGTCCGAGCCGATCAGCAGTGCGTCGGGGAAGCGGGGTGCCAAGACGCGTGCCTTGGCGACGGCCAGGCGTTCGCTGAGCGCCGCGGCGGTCTCATCGAGCGACGGGGTCTCGTCGACGTCGGGCGCGGCGCAGTCGAACGGCAGGTGCAGGCGCGCCAACAGGTCGCGCCGGTATCGCGAGGTCGAACACAGCACCAGCGGGCGCGTCACTTGGCCAGTCCGTCGGCCTTTGGTTCCTGGGCCTGCGTAGCGCCCATCAACGCGTCCGATTGCGCGTAGGCGGCCTGCAGTTCGACGCCGGCGCCATCCAGTCGCGCAAGCTGTTGTTGCAGCTGAACCAATGACTTGCGCGCGGTTTCTCCGACCTCACGCAGCTTCGCCACCGTTGCCGACATGGCGTTTTCGCGGATCCACAGACGATGGCTGAGCACGCGCTTCATCGCATCCTGAATACCGGCCTCCGAGGCCAGCGAGGCACGGGCGCTCTCGGTGATGTCGGCCGGCAGTCGACCCAGCATCCCCTCCAGTTGGCGCATGCGGGTGCGGGTTTCCAGCAGGCAGGCTTCCAGTCGGTCGGCGTCGTCGAGCAGGGCTTGAATGGCGACATTGCGGCTGTGTTGACGCCAATTAGCGATCGCGAAGCCCAGTCCGACCATGGCGATGACGGCAATCAGTGCGAGAATCAGGTACATGACGCAACCTCTTCAATCGCGTCCGAGTCTAGCGGCAGGCTGAGCGACTGCACCGAAATCCGTCACTGACCCGGATTTCCGATTGACTTCAACGGGATCGCTGCCTAACATCCCCGCCCTTATGTCAGCGGCCTTCCCCGAAACCGTCGACGCCTGGCGGATGGTGACATCCCAGCGTCATTTCCACGGAAGCCTGCCGATCGCCGCATTGCCGCGTCTCTGCGAGAGTCTCGCCGATCCTTCCGGTCAGCTGCGCTACGAACTCGAGTTCGGGCGTGACGGCCTCGGGGTTGCGTTCCTCGCGCTGCGTGTCGAAGGCGCGCTCTCGCTGATCTGTCAGCGGACGCTTGAAGCGTTCGCCTGGCCGGTGTCGTTGAGCACGCGTCTGGGACTGATCCGGAACGAGGCCGATGAATCGGCCTTGCCGCCGGGTTACGAGGCCTTGCTGGTGGGCGGCGAGGGCGAGTTGCGCCTGTCCGATGTGATTGAAGACGAACTGATTCTGACCCTGCCGATCGTGCCGACCAAACCCGGCGCGGACGAGTCCGAAGAAGTCGTCTATTCGACCGAAAACGCCGAAGCGCGTGCCAAGGACAATCCGTTCTCGGCGCTGGCTTCGCTCAAGAAGCAATAGTTGGAGATCCGAAATGGCCGTTCAGAAAAGCCGCAAGACCCCCTCGACCCGTGGCATGCGTCGTTCGCACGATGCGCTGACGGCCAAGCAGATCTCGACCGACAAGGTCAGCGGTGAACTGCACCTGCGCCATCACATCACCAAGGATGGCTTCTATCGCGGCAAGAAGGTCATCACGACCAAGGCCGACAAGGTCGCCAGCGAAGATTGATGCCGGCTCCGCAAGGAGTCCTGCGAATCGAGACCGAACCGGTGTGACGAGCACCGGTTCGTTTTTCTTTGGCGACGCCACCGCATCGCGTGACGCCGCCCGTTGTCCGGGGGTGGAAACGTGATCTATTCGCGCATCGTGGGAACCGGCAGCTACTTGCCGGAGAAAGTGCTGACCAATGCCGACCTCGAAAAACTGGTCGACACCAATGACGAATGGATCCGCGAACGCACCGGCATCCGCCAGCGTCATGTCGCCGCGGAAGGCCAGACCACCAGCGATCTCGCCGTCGAGGCCGCCAGGCGCGCGATGGAGGCTGCGGGTGTCACCGCCTCCGACATCGACCTGTTGATCGTCGGTACGACCACGCCGGACATCATCTTTCCAAGCACGGCCTGTCTCGTGCAGCACCGCATCGGTGCGAATGGTTGTGCCGCGTTCGACGTCAACGCCGCCTGTTCGGGCTTCATCTTCGCGTTGTCGACCGCAGACAAGTTCGTGCGGACCGGCGCTTCCAAATGCGCGCTCGTGATCGGTGCCGAAACCCTGACACGCATGCTCGACTGGTCCGACCGCGGCACCTGCGTGCTGTTCGGCGACGGGGCCGGTGCGGTGGTGCTGAAGCCGTCGAGCGAGCCCGGCATCCTGTCGACGCATCTGCACGCCGACGGTGCCCACAAGGAATTGCTGTACAACCCGGTTGGTGTCTCGGCGGGCTTCAAGCTGGACGAGAAGAACGCCGGCGTGCGCGTGATGATGACCGGCAACGACGTGTTCAAGGTCGCCGTCAAGACGCTCGACGCTGTCGTCGAAGAAACCCTGGCTGCGAACCATTTGGAAAAATCCGCGATCGACTGGCTGGTGCCGCACCAGGCGAATCTGCGCATCATCACCGCGACCGCGAAACGCCTCGACATGTCGATGGACCGCGTCATCGTGACCGTCGATCAGCATGGCAATACCTCGTCGGCATCGGTGCCGCTGGCGCTCGATCATGCTGTGCGCAGTGGCAAGATCCAGGCTGGCCAGATGGTGTTGATGGAGGCCTTCGGTGGCGGCTTCACCTGGGGTTCGGCGCTGGTGCGCCTGTGATGTCCGCCCATCTTGCTTTCGTGTTTCCGGGCCAGGGCTCGCAGTCAGTCGGCATGCTGGCCGATCTTGCGGCGCAGTCGGCGACGGTGCGGGCCACGTTCGATGAAGCCGGGCAAGGCTGTGGACTTGACCTGTGGTCGATCAGCCAGATCGGCAGCGAGGCGGAACTGAATCGTACCGAAGTCACGCAACCGGCCTTGCTCGCCGCGGGTGTGGCGGTGTGGCGCGTCTGGAACGAGCGTGGCGGTGCACAGCCCGCGGCATTCGCCGGCCACAGTCTCGGCGAATACTCGGCCCTGGTCGCGGCCGGAGCATTGTCGCTGTCCGACGGCGCGGCGCTGGTGCGCGAACGGGGTCGCCTGATGCAGGACGCGGTGCCGGCCGGTGTCGGCGCCATGGCCGCGATCCTGATGGCCGATGACGTCGTAATCGCGCAAGCCTGTACCGATGCGGCGCAGGGCCAGATCGTGGCGCCGGCCAATTTCAACAGTCCCGGCCAGACCGTCATTGCAGGTCATGCCGAAGCCGTCGATCGCGCGATTGCGCTGCTCGCCGAACGCGGCGTCAAGAAGGCGGTCAAGCTCGCGGTTTCGGTGCCGTCGCACAGTGCCTTGATGCAGCCGGCCGCCGACGCGTTGCGGACGAAGATGCAGACGCTGTCCTGGTCGCTGCCGAATCGGCCGGTGGTGCAGAACGCCGATGGGCGAGCACATGATTCGATCGCTGCGATCCAGGATGCGCTGGTGCGCCAGCTGTATCTGCCGGTGCGCTGGACCGAATGCGTGCAGGCACTCGCCGCACGCGGCGTGACCCGCATCGGCGAATGCGGTCCGGGCAAGGTGTTGGCCGGACTCGTCAAACGCATCGACAAGTCGATCGATGGTCGTGCGCTCGCGACCGATCTCGACACTGCTCGCACCGACTGGACCTGAGGACCACAACCATGCCGATCAATCTCCAGGGCGAGATCGCCCTTGTCACCGGTGCCAGTCGCGGCATCGGCGCCGCCATCGCCGATGCACTGGCCGCGGCCGGCGCCAAGGTGATCGGGACCGCGACCAGTGAATCCGGTGCCGCCGCGATCAGTGCGCGCATGGCCGCGCATGGCGGCGTCGGGCGCGTGCTCGATGTCGGTTCCAGCGAATCGGTCGACGCGCTGGTCGAATCGATCGCGAAGGAGTTCGGTGCGATCGGCATTCTTGTCAACAACGCCGGCATCACCCGCGACGGTCTGTTGATGCGCATGAAGGACGAGGATTGGGACGCCATCCTCAACACCAATCTCAGTTCGATCTATCGCACGTCGAAAGCGGCGATGCGCGGCATGATGAAGGCGCGCAAGGGTCGCATCATCTCGATCGCCTCCGTCATCGGCGTGATGGGCAATGCGGGTCAGGCGAACTATGCCGCGGCCAAGGCCGGCATCATCGGCTTTTCAAAGTCGCTGGCGAAGGAAATCGGCAGTCGCGGCATCACCGTCAACGTGGTCGCGCCCGGATTCATCGAGACCGACATGACCAGGGCCCTGCCCGAGGACAACAAGAAGACGATGATGGACGCCATCGCGCTGGGCCGCTTCGGCGCGCCGGAAGACATCGCCAATGCGGTGTTGTTCCTCGCTTCGCCGATGGCCGCCTACATCACCGGCGAAACCCTGCATGTGAATGGCGGCATGCACATGGTGTAAGCGATGACTCGGGTATCGACCATACGCTCTCGCTCCAACGTGTGTTTGAGTCAAACCCGAATCTTTGCTCTACAATGCGCGCCGCTTTCAGCCTCGGACCTCGTCCGGGGTTTTCTCTCCCGGAGGTTTCAAAGCAATGAGCAGCATCGAAGAACGCGTCAAGAAGATCGTCGTTGAACAGCTCGGCGTGAAGGAAGACGAAGTCACTGCGAACGCCTCGTTCGTCGATGATCTCGGCGCCGACTCGCTGGACACGGTTGAACTCGTGATGGCCCTCGAAGAAGAGTTCGAGTGCGAAATCCCGGATGAAGATGCCGAGAAGATCACCAGCGTCCAGATGGCGATCGATTACGTCAAGGCGCACGTCAAGGCCTGATCGGCTTGATCGTTCGATGCGAACTGCGCCCACGTGGCGCAGTTTGCGTTTTTGCAGATCGCGTCATCGTCCCAAGCATTGCGGAGTGAGCCATGAGTCAGAAGCGTCGCGTCGTCGTCACCGGCATGGGCATCGTGTCGCCGGTCGGCAATTCCATTGCGCAGGCCTGGGACAGCATCTCGAATGGCCGCTCCGGCATCGGTCCGATCACCAGCTTCGACTGCAGTGCTTACAACACGCGCATCGCCGGTGAAGTGCGCGATTTCGACCCGACCGCCTACGTGTCCGCCAAGGATGCGAAGAAAATGGACCCGTTCATCCATTACGGGCTCGCCGCATCGATGATGGCGCTGGCCGATTCGGGTCTTGAGATCAGTGATGCCAATGCCGAACGCATTGGCGCCATCATCGGTTCCGGCATCGGCGGCATCCGCGGCATCGAAGAGACCACGCTGGCGCTCGACAAGGGTGGTCCGCGCAAGGTCTCGCCGTTCTACGTGCCCTCGACCATCATCAACATGGTGTCCGGCCAGCTCTGCATTCTGAAAGGCTTGAAGGGACCAAACTTCTCGGCGGTGTCGGCCTGCGCAACCGCGAACCATTCGATCGGCATGGCGATGCGTCTGATCCAGTACGGCGATGCCGATGCGATGGTTGCGGGGGGCGCCGAATTCGGTTCGGCCTCGACTTCGGTCGCCGGCTTCTGCGCGATGCGCGCGATGTCGACGCGCAACGACGACCCGACACGCGCCTCGCGTCCCTGGGACCGTGACCGCGACGGCTTCGTGCTCGGCGACGGCGCCGGCATTCTCGTGCTAGAAGAATACGAAGCGGCGAAGGCCCGCGGTGCGCGCATCTACTGCGAGCTCGCCGGCTTCGGCGCGAGTTCGGATGCGTATCACATGACCGCGCCGAGCGAGAATGGCGACGGTCCGGCACGTTGCATGACGGCGGCGTTCAAGGATGCGGGCGTCAATGCCGATCAGATCGATTACCTGAATGCCCATGGCACGTCGACTCCGCTGGGCGATCAGGCCGAGACGCTGGCGGTGAAGCGTGCGCTGGGCGCACATGCCTACAAGACCATGGTGAGCTCGACCAAATCGATGACCGGGCATCTGCTCGGTGCCGCGGGTGGCGTCGAGGCGATTTTCACTGCGATGGCCCTGCACACGGGCGTGATTCCGCCGACCATCAACCTCGAGAATCCGGGGGAAGGCTGCGATCTCGACTACGTGCCGAACGTCGCGCGCCAGAAATCGATCTCGGTCGCGATCAGCAACGGCTTCGGCTTCGGTGGCACCAATGCGTCACTGGTGATGCGCAAGCTCTGATCTGCCGCGCGATGAGCCTGACCCGCGAGCTGCCGCGTGCGCCCGACCTGCTCGCGCTGCACGCGGCCGATCCGCTGCGTTATCCGGTGCTGCTCGAGTCCGTCGCCAGCGGCGGTGGTGGCGCGCGCTACGACCTGCTGTTCGCGACGACCGGCGAAACCCTGGTCGCCGATGCGCAGGGAAAGCTCTCCGGCCCGTATGCCGAATGCGGGCGTTTCCTCGACGCGTTGGCGGCCTGGCATGACGCGGTCGCGACGCCGCGCGAGAACGATGCGGTGCCGTTTCGCGGCGGGTTCGCCGTGCTGCTCGGCTATGAACTGGCCGCCGAGATCGAGCCGCGGTTGCGCTTGCCGGCGGCGGCCTTGCCGGTCCCTCGCGCCGTTGCCTGGCGAGCACCGGTCGCCATCGTCAGCGATCGCGACAACGGCCATGCCTGCGTCATCGGCGAAGTCGGCGCCGAGGCGCTGTTCGATCTGGTCGCATCCGATGCGATGCGCGCCGTCGCCCCCGTCACAGCGCGCCGCGGCGTCACGCGCATCGAAGAGGACGACGCCAACCGCTATGACGGGGCCGTGCACGCGGCGCTCGACTACATCGAGGCCGGCGACGTCTTCCAGGTCAACCTCTCGCGTGCCTGGCGAGCCACGCGGCCGGCCGATCTGTCCGTGGCCGAGATCTACGCGTCGTTGCGCGCCAATAATCCGGCGCCGTTCGCCGGTCTCGTGCAATGGCACGGATGGGCGTTGGCGAGTTCGTCGCCGGAGCGGCTGGTGTCGGCGCGCGATGGCCTGCTGCAGACGCGACCGATCGCCGGCACTCGCCCGCGTTTCCCGGGCGACGATGATGCCGCGCGCGTGCAGGAACTGGTTGGTCATCCGAAGGAGCGCGCCGAGCACATCATGCTGATCGACCTCGAACGCAACGACCTCGGGCGCGTGGCAGTGCCCGGCTCGGTCGTCGTCGATGAGTTGATGACGGTCGAGAGTTATGCGCACGTGCACCACATCGTCTCGAACGTGCGTGCGCGGCTGCGGCCGGAACTGGGTCCGGTCGATGCGATTCGCGCCGTGTTCCCGGGCGGCACCATCACCGGCTGTCCGAAGGTGCGCTGCATGGAAATCATCGCCGAACTGGAGGGCGAGGGCCGCGGCTTCTATACCGGCGCGCTCGGCTACCTCGGTGTCGATGGCGGCATGGACCTGAACATCCTGATACGCAGCCTGACCATCACGCCCGAGAGCATCGAGTTCCGCGCCGGTGCCGGCATCGTCGCCGACTCGGTCGCTGCGCGCGAACTCGACGAGACCCGTGCCAAGGCGCGCGGTCTGGTGCGCGCGCTGGTGCAGGAGGCCGGATGATCGCGGTCTTCTGCAATGGCGAGCCGATCGATGCACTGTCGCTGGATTCGCGGGCGGCGCACTATGGCGACGGTGCCTTCACGACGATGCGCGTGCACGCCGGCCGTGTCGTGTTCTGGCCGGCACATCGACAGCGCTTGCGCGATGCGTGTGGCGCGCTGCATTTGTCGGAACCGGAATGGTCGGATCTCGAGGCCTTGCTGGCGCGCGAATGCGTGACCCATGCGGCGAGCGTGTTCAAACTTGCACTGGTGCCTCGGGCCGGCGCGCGCGGCTATGTACGTGCCTGGCCGAGCGTCAGCGACGTCTATCTGTTCGTTCACGGCCTGCCGGCGATCGATCCATCGGTGTATCGCGAAGGTCTTCAGCTGGAGGCGCGGCGCGTCGAATTTCCGTCGACGCACGATGCAGGCATCAAGTCGCTGTCGCGGCTCGACCAGGTGCTGATTGCGCCTGCGGTGTCCGGTCGCGATCTTCTGGCTTTTGATCGCGACGGCTTCCTGCTCGGTGGCCAGTCGGCCAACGTGTTCGCCTTGTTCGGCTCGACGTGGGTGACGCCGCCGTCCGGGCGCGGCGTGATCAGCGGGGTGATGCGATCGATGCTGCTGCAATCGCCGCCGCCGGGATTTTCGGCTAGGGTGCAAGCCATGCATCGCGATGCCCTGAATCATGCCGACGCGTTGATCCTGTGCAATGCCGTGCGCGGCATCATGCCGGTACGCTGTCTCGGCGACCGCCGTTATCTGCGGCGCGAAGGCGTGGTCGCGTTGATGCATGCTTTCCATCCCGAACTCGGACTCCCGGACGCCTGAGATGCGCGTGATCAAGCGACTGTTCCTGCTGCTGTTGCTGGCTGCGATCGTGGCCGGTGTCTACCTTTACCGCGACTATCGCCGCTTCGCCGACACGCCGATGGCGCTCGGCGTCCACGAGCTGGTACTGGACGTGAATCTCGGTACGTCGTTTCGCAGCATCGTGCGCAAGATCAAGGCTGCGACGGGGAACGATGCACCATGGTGGTACTGGCGCCTGCTCGCACACGAAATGGGCGTGCTGGATGGCCTGCACGCCGGCGAGTACGCGTTGACGCAGAACATGTCGCCGCGCCGGCTGCTGCGGCGCATGGCCGACGGCGACGTCATCCATCACCAGTTCACCGTCATCGAAGGCTGGCGCTTCAAGGAACTGCGTGTGGCCCTTGCGAAGGAACCGAGGCTCGAGCAGACGCTCGGCGGGCTCGCCGATGCCGACGTGATGGCGCGCATCGGCGCCGAAGGCGTGCATCCGGAAGGTCGTTTCCTTCCCGAAACCTATTCCTTCGTGCGCGGCCAGAAAGACATCGACGTGTTGAAGCGGGCCTACCGTGCGATGCAGACGCAACTGGCGAAGCGTTGGGCCGAACGCGATCCGCAATTGCCGCTGGGATCGGCCGACGAGATGCTGATCCTGGCGTCGATCGTCGAAAAGGAAACCGGCCAGGCCGCCGAGCGACCTCGCATCGCCGGCGTGTTCGTGCGGCGCCTGAAGCTGCCGATGATGCTGCAGACCGACCCGACCGTGATCTATGGCATCGGCGACAGTTTCAACGGCAACCTGACGCGCAAGCATCTCGAAACCGACACGCCCTACAACACCTATACCCGCTTCGGTTTGCCGCCGACGCCGATCGCATTGCCCGGTGATGCCGCCTTGCTCGCCGTCGCGAAACCGGCCGAAGGTGACGCGCTCTATTTCGTTGCCAAGGGCAATGGTGAACATGCGTTTTCGGCCACACTGGCCGAGCACAATCGTGCCGTGCGCGAGTACCAGTTGCGATGATCGGCAGCACTGCGGGTCGCTTCATCACCCTCGAAGGCGGCGAAGGCGCCGGCAAGAGCACGGTCATGGCCGTGATTGCCGCGGCGCTGGCCGAGCGTGGCATCGTCCACGAATTGACGCGCGAACCCGGCGGTACGCCGTTGGCGGAGGCGATCCGCGGCTTGGCACTGGATCCGCATTGGACGGGCGTGATGCGCCCGGAAACCGAGCTGCTGCTGGTGTTCGCGGCGCGTGCGCAGCATGTGCGCGAACGTGTCTTGCCGGCCCTGGAAGCCGGGCGCTGGGTGGTGTCGGACCGGTATACCGATGCGAGTTTTGCCTATCAGGGCGGAGGGCGCGGGCAGCCGATCGACCGCATCGCCACGCTCGAGGCCTGGGCTGCGCCGGCGACGCCGGACCTGACGTTCCTGCTCGACGTGGCGGTCGAACAAGGCCTTGCACGCGCGTTTTCGCGCGGCGAGCGCGATCGCATGGAGTGCGAGCAGGCTGAATTCCACGAACGCGTGCACGCGGGATATCACGCTCGGGTTGCGCAGGATCCGTCGCGCTTCCGGGTGATCGACGCCGGCCAATCGCAAGCTGATGTGGCGGCGGCGGTGAAGGCCGAGTTGCTGCACTGGATCGAAACGTCATGCCCATGAAGCCCTGGCTGCAACCGGTCTGGGACGGGCTTTGCGCACGCATCGATGCGCAGCGATTTCCGCATGCACTGTTGCTGACCGGTCCGTCCGGACTCGGCAAGCGCGAGCTGGTCGCGGCTCTGGTCGCGCGCCTGCTGTGTTCGACACCGCGGGCCGACGGCCACGCCTGCGGCCTGTGCCGCGGCTGCGTGTTGCGGGCCGCAGGTTCGCACCCGGACCGGGTGACGGTGACGCTGGAACCCCGCGACGACGGCAAGTTGCGCACCGAGATCACCATCGACCAGATTCGTGCGCTCGGTGCGCGCTTCGCGTCGCGACCCTCCTTCGGTGGTTGGCAGGTGGTCTCGGTCGATCCTGCCGATCGCATGAATGTCGCGGCGGCGAATGCGCTGTTGAAGACGCTCGAGGAGCCGTCGGCGAATACGGCCCTGATCCTGGTCGCCGACGAACCGTCGCGTTTGCCGGCGACGATCCGCAGTCGCTGCCAGCGCATCGAATTGCGTCCGCCCGATCTTGTCTCCGCAAGCGCCTGGTTGACGGCGCAAGGCATCGGGCAAGCCGTGGCCGACGAAGCCCTGCTGTTCGCCGATGGCAATCCCGGTGCGGCCAAAGCCCTGCTGGACGCCGATGCCGGGCGCATGATCGATGCCTTGATCAGCGACATGGGCGATGCCGCGCGGGGCAAGCCACTGGTGGCGATCGCCGCGCGCTGGGGCGAGCAGGATGGCGACATCCTGTTCGCGCTGCTGGCGCGCCTCGTCCTGCTGGCGATGCGTGTCTCGCCGCAGACGCAGACCCTGCCGCGCATCGCGGCGATGGCGCGCTTGACCGCGCAAGCCGATTTCCGCAAGCTGCAGGCGTGGTGGGATCGTCTGAACCTCGCGCGGGCGCGTCTGCCGACGCCGTTGCGCAAGGACCTCGCGATCATCGAATTGCTGGACGAATGGCGCGCCGCAATGAATGCGGATGCCGCCTGAGGAGCCGAAGATGGGTGCAGTACCGGGTGCAACGGGTGGCGTGCCGCGACAGGGGATCCTGTCGCTCGCGATCAAGGACAAGGGCGCGCTGTACAACGCCTACATGTCCTTCGTGAAGGGGGGCGGCCTGTTCGTGCCGACGACCAAGCGCTACAACCTCGGCGACGAAGTCTTCATCCTGCTGTCGCTGATGGACGACAAGGACCGACTGCCGGTCGCCGGCAAGGTCGTCTGGATCACGCCGCCGGGGGCCCAGGGCAACCGCACCGCCGGCATCGGCGTGCAGTTCAACGACACGGCCGATGGCGAAGCCGCGAAGTCCAAGATCGAGGCCATCCTCGCCGCCACCCTCAACGCCGAGCGTCCGACGCATACGATGTAGGGGGCGGGCGGATGATTCGCGTCCCTCGTCCCGCCTTGAAACGGTGATCTGACGCCCCCATCGCCGGGCAGTCTCCCCGTTGCACGGACGTATTCGCCATGACCACCACGACTGCCCCCGCCACCGAAACTCGTCGCTTCGAAGCCGAAGTCGAGCAGGTCCTCAAGCTCGTCACGCATTCGCTGTATTCGCACAAGGAAATCTTCCTGCGCGAACTCGTCTCGAACGCTTCTGACGCACTCGACAAGCTGCGTTTCGAGGCCATCGCCAAGCCCGAGCTGACTGCCGGCGACGCCGACCTGCACGTCGAGATCGCGTTCGACAAGACCGCACGCACGCTGACCCTGCGCGACAACGGCATCGGCATGAGCCGCGAGGAAGTGATCGAGAACATCGGCACCATCGCGCGCTCGGGCACGCGCCGCTTCCTCGATGCGCTGACCGGCGACGCCCGCAAGGACACGCAGTTGATCGGGCAGTTCGGCGTCGGTTTCTACTCGACCTTCGTCGTCGCCGATTCGGTCACCCTGGTCACGCGCCGCGCAGACTTGGCGGCCGAACAGGCCGTGCGCTGGACCTCGAACGGCACCAGCGAGTATGCACTCGATACCGTGACCGACGCGCGTCGCGGCACCACCATCACCCTGCACCTGAAGCCGGACGAAGACGAATTCCTCGATGCCTGGAAGCTGCGTTCGCTGGTCGGCAAATATTCCGACCACATCGCCTTCCCGATCCGCATGCTGAAGGAGAAGTTCGGCGAGGAAGGCGAGAAAGCGGAACCCGAGATCGAGACGATCAATCATGCCTCGGCCTTGTGGGCGCGTCCGAAGAATGAACTGGCGGATGCGGACTACACTGCGTTCTACAAGCACGCCGCGCATGCCTACGACGAACCGCTGGCCTGGACCCACAATCGCGTCGAGGGCAACCAGAGCTACACCAGCCTGCTGTACCTGCCGACCCAGGCGCCGTATGACCTGATGTTTTCCGGCCGCGACGAACGCAAGGGCCTCAAGCTCTACATTCGCCGCGTCTTCATCATGGACGCGAGCGAACACCTGCTGCCGGCCTACCTGCGTTTCGTGCGCGGCGTCATCGATTCCGACGACTTGCCGTTGAACGTGTCGCGCGAAATCCTGCAGGAGAACAAGCTGGTCGCGCAGATCCGCTCGGGCCTGACCAAGCGCACGCTCGATCTGCTGGATGCGCTCGCGGCCGACCAGCCGGAGAAGTACGCGACGTTCTGGTCGAACTTCGGTGCGGTGCTGAAAGAGGGCGCGGCCGAAGACCATGGCAATCGCGAACGCATCGCGAAGCTGCTGCGCTTCGCCTCGACCAAGGGCGAGGGCAGCGCCGCCAAGGTGTCGCTCGACGACTACATCGGTCGCATGAAGGACGGCCAGGACACGATCTACTACGTCACCGCCGACAGTTTCGCCGCCGCCAGCGGCAGTCCGCAGATCGAGGCGCTGAAGGCGCGCGACGTCGAAGTGTTGCTGATGGGCGAACGCATCGACGAATGGATGATGGGTTACTTGCACGAGTACGCCGGCAAGAAGCTGCGCAACGTCGCCAAGGGCGAACTCGATCTCGCGAAGCTCGGCGCCGTCGATGAAGCCAAGGAAAAGGAAGCCGACACGGCCGCGAAGCCGGTCGTCGATCGCCTGAAGTCGCTGCTCGGCGCCAAGGTGAAGGATGTCCGCGCCAGCAAGCGCCTGACCGAATCGGCCTCCTGCCTGGTCGTCGACGAATACGACATGGCCCCGCACCTGAAGCGCATGCTCAAGGCCGCCGGCCAGGACGTGCCCGATGCCGCGCCGACGCTCGAGATCAATGCCAACCACGCGCTGGTGCAACGCGCCTCGAACGAAGCCGACGAAGACCGCGCCCGCGAAATCGCAACCCTGCTGCTCGAACAGGCGCAGCTGCTCGAAGGCGCCGCACTCGATGACCCGGCCGGCTTCGTCAAACGCATGAATGCGTTGATCGCGGGGTAATTCCGTCAATCCGCCTGCCGCGTGTCGTGCGCGGTGGGCTTGACCGGCGCGCGACATCGATGGCATTCAGTGCCTGGGTCGACATCGTCGACATCGGGGAAACGTATGCGTCGTCGGGCGATGGTGATTCTGTTGTGGGCGTTCGGATCAACGGCGAGTGCCGAAGACTTGCCAACCCAAGGCCGATTGATCGATCTGCAGGCGGGAGACGTCGCCTGTTACGCCGAGATCGAGGTTTCTGGCGAGACGCAGAATCTGATGGCCGACTTCCCGATCTGCGAACAGGCCGGGCTGGTCGGCCAGCCGGTCCGGTTCGCTTGGACCGAGGCGCAGGTGCTCGCGGCGGATTGCGAGGGCGACGTGGATTGCGGGCGCAGCGACACCGTGAATCTGATCGACCGGATGATGGCGGTGCCGGCAAGTCCGGCCTGTGCTGAAGGCGAGCACACGGCGTTCTCCTGTCGGGTCGGCACCAAGCAGGTGGCCGTCTGTTTCGTCGCGGCGGAAGCCGGGGACTGGCTTCAATACCGTTTCGGGCGATCCGGTCAGGCGCCCGAGCTGGTGTGGCCGGCGGGGCCGACAGCGGCCGCGCATGCTGCCGAAGGGCGGGTCGAAACCTACGCGGGCGGCGGATCGAGCTGGCTGCGATTCCGACGCGGTGACCATGCCTACGTGGTTTACACCGGCATCGGTCGCTGGGGCGCAGGCGGAGAAACCGTCGAACGCTCCGGCGTCGTGGTCGAACGACGCGGCCAAGCCGTTGCCCATCTGCGCTGCGATGACCTGCCGCGCTCCGAACTCGGGCCGGACTGGTTCGCGCGGGTCGGCGTGCAAGCGCCCGACAACAGCACATTCGAAGTGCCGACCGAATCACCGTAGCCCATCGATGCAGTGAGTCCCGGCGCTACGAAGGCTTGGGCTTCGCATTGCACGATGCGAGAATCCGCGCTTCATCCGATTTGGTAGTCGCCCATGCCCAGTTCCAGTTTCTTCGCCCTGCTTGACGACATCGCGACCCTGCTCGACGACGTCGCGGTGATGACGAAGGTGGCGACGCAGAAGACCGCGGGCGTGCTCGGCGACGACCTTGCGTTGAATGCGCAGCAAGTGACGGGTGTGAATGCCGATCGCGAGTTGCCGGTGGTCTGGGCGGTCGCGAAGGGTTCGGCCGTCAACAAGATGATCCTGGTGCCGGCGGCCTTGGTCATCAGCGCACTGGCGCCTTGGGCGATCAAGCCGCTGCTGATGATCGGCGGCGCCTTCCTGTGTTTCGAAGGCGTCGAGAAGCTGTTCCACAAGTTCTTCCACAGCAAGAAGGAGGACGAGCAGCATCACGCCGATCTGTTGAAGGCCGTGAACAACGAAGCGGTCGACATGGTGCGGTGGGAGAAGGACAAGATCAAAGGCGCCGTACGCACCGACTTCATCCTGTCCGCCGAGATCATCGTGATTTCGCTCGGCGCGGTGGCTGCGAAGGCGTTCGCGGTCCAGGTCGGCGTGCTGGTCGGCGTCGCCATCATCATGACGATTGGCGTGTACGGATTGGTCGGCGCCATCGTCAAGCTCGACGACCTCGGACTCTGGTGCGTGCGGGATGTCGCAACGTCGCTGTTCGCGACGATCAAGCGCGGCTTCGGCCGATTCCTGCTGTGGGGCGCGCCGAAGCTGATGAAGTTCCTGTCGGTGGCTGGCACTGCAGCGATGTTCCTGGTGGGTGGCCACATCCTGGTCGAAGGTGTGGCGATCCTGCATCACTTCGCTGAATCCCTGCATGCGAAGGCGCTCGGCACCTTGCTCGGCATGCTGTTCGACCTCGTCGTCGGTGTGGTCACCGGCGCCATCGTGCTGGCTGGCGTCGCGGGCGTACAGAAGCTGCGCGGCAAACAGGCCTGAGGCCGTGAACGAACGCCAGCGCGATCTGTTCCTGTGGCAGTGGTCGCGCCGGCGCATGCCCGGTGCGGCCGCGATCGCGCTGCGCGGTGCGTTGATCGGTGCTGTGGGCGGTGTCGTGTTCGCGCTGATGTTGGGCAGCGGATTCCGTGCCGACAACGGCAGTGTCGCCTCCGTCCTCGCGCTGTTTCAGCAAGGCGCCGCGGTGCTCGTGCTGGCGGTGCCCGCGTTCGCCTGGATCGGCTATCTCGGCGCCAGTCGCGTGTTCGCTGCGAACGAGGCGATGTACCAAGCCATGCTCAGCGCCGGCGCGCGGGTGCCCGCACAACCACCGCAACTGCAGGCGGGCGATCGCGGCCCGGCAATCGCTGTGGCGATCACCGTGGTGCTGATCGTCGCGTTCATCGTCGTCCTCTGGGTCAAGTACGGTTGAGTGCGCGCACGAATGCAAGAACCTGCCTCCGATCATGAAGAATTCGAACCCTGACATCGATTCGCTTGCTGGCACCCGCCTCGACGTGTGGCTCTGGGCGGCGCGCTTCTTCAAGACGCGCAGCCTCGCGAAACAGGCGATCGAAGGCGGCAAGATCGCCATCGGCGGTGCCACGGCCACCAAGGCCTCGAAGCTGGTGCATCTCGATGACGTACTGCTCGTGCAGCGCGGCGAGGAACGCTTCGAACTGTGCGTGCTTGGACTCAGCGAAGTACGCGGACCGGCGAGCGCGGCGCTGGCCTTGTATGCAGAGACCGAGGCAGGCAAGACGCGCCGTGTCGCGGAAGCCGTGCGACGCCGCGACGAACGGGCCGGTTATCAGGCGCCGGACACGCGGCCGAACAAGAAGGCGCGGCGCCTGATTCGGGCCCTCGGCGATATCGACGCGTTCTGAATCTCTAATAGCCGTAGCCGAAGCGTTCGATGTCCTCGGCGAAGCGCTGGGCCAGCAGCTCGCGCGTGCCGGGGTCGAAGTAGTCGCGATAGTGGTGACGTTGCCCGGTGTTGGCTTTTGGCAGGAGCCGCGGTGCCAGACCGACGCGGCGGCAGATTCGATCGAAGTCCGCCTGGATCTGCTCGAAGCGCAGCACCACATCGACGCATAGGCGGCCAGATCCATCAAACAGGATCGCGCTCTGCGGCCGCGTGACATGCCGATAGTCGTGGCCTTCGGTCGGCGGATGTTCAAGTACGTCGCGCAAGCTGCGTTCGCGTGTGCTCGCACAGTATTTCCAGCCTGACACGAAGCGATCCCACGGATTGCGCACGATCGAGAAGCGGAAGTAGTCGGCCGGCAGTTCCGCGAATCCCGGGCTGAGCACGCCATCGTTGGCGACATGCCAGTCGGCATCCTCCGGTGTCAGCCCGAAGGCGCGAATGATCGACGTGCCGGCGCATTTGCGCTGGTGCACGAAGATGCAACGGTGGCGATGGCTGATCATCGCCGGAATGATTGCTTCAAGCGCGCAGGCAGGCAACCGCCGCGAGCAGCATCAGCGCAGCGACGAGGTTGTGCAGCAGCGCCGCCGCGAAGGGCAGGGACGCGAAAACCAGAATCAGGCCCAGCGCAAGCTGCAGCAACAACAGGCTTGCGAGCATCCACGCGGAGGTGCGATGGCCGCGATGCAAGGACGAAATGCTGGTGGCCAGTGCAGCGAGGGCCACCAGCACGGCCAGTCCGCGATGCAGCATGTGCGCAAATGCACCTTGCGAATGAATCGGCAGGGTGGCGTCGAACTGCGGTACGCGGCTCGGGTCCAGCAAGGACCAGGACAGGTCGACGGCGTGACCGCAATCGGGAAAACCGGTGCAACTCAGTCCCGAATAACTGGCACTGACAAGCACGCCGGAAGCAATCTGAAAGACGAGCAGCAGGAGCAGCACGATGGCCGATCGCGACCAGCGGGCGGAGGTCGTGGCACCGCGCCAGAGTACGAAACCGAGGGCCAGCATCGAGAAACCGCCCAGCACGTTGCCGATCGCGATGATCGGCAGCCTGGCACCCGGTGTGAATCGCCCCAGCACTGCGAGACCGAGGGCGAGAAGGACCAATCCGATCGCGAGTGCGCCCTCGCGTCGCAGCCTCGGTCGTGACATCACGCTTGCCGCGACCATGGTCAGGGCGAGTACCAGCACGATCACCGCCGACAGGCGATGCAGCATGCGCGCCAGTGCGATCCCGAGTTCGGAGGCCGAGGGCAGTGCGGCGGTCGCGGTCCGCAGTTGCGCGCCATAGCAACCGGGCCAGTCGCTGCAGCCAAGCCCGGCATTGCTCAATCGCATGAAAGCGCTGAGGCTGATCACGCAGAGGATGAGTACGACGCAGGCGAGCGCCATCCGGCGCACGGTGACGAGGCGGTGTTCCGGTCGATCCATGTCGGCGCTCCCATCAGGGCAGAAAGCACGAAATCCTATCCGGCCTTGCCGATGTCGTCAGCACGATTTCGGCAAGGCCTTCGCGCCGCATCCGCACCGTGATTCCGTGGACGATTGATCTAGGTCATGCCTTTGCTGCAGTGCGTGTGACGATCGGGTGAAGCCTCGCTAAGCTCCGGCTACACGCGTGAGGAGTCAGGCAATGAGCGATAGCCACGATGAAGAACCCGTCCCGATGATGCAGAAGCTGCTGGACAACCCGTTCGTGCTGCTGTTCATCGGCGTGATGGTGCCAATGATCGTGTACACGGCCTGGGGCGTCTACGACATCCTGACCATCCCGTTGGCCAAGTGAGCCGAGCCGGCTCCTTCCGCATTTCACGTCACTGCATCCTTGGGGGTTTGCATCCATGACTGCCATCTCACCACCTTCCGAGCGACTCTGGTGGAAACACCCGCTGGACCGCGTCGAGGGACTCTGGATCTCCATCGCCTTCGTCTGGTGCATGGTGATGTTCTTCATGATGGTCTACTGGCACATGTACGGCAGCCAGAACCTGTCGACCGAGACCTACAAGACCACGCCCGAGATGTTCACGGCGAAGACCCAGGCGATGGTCGACCAGTACACGGTGCGCAGCGAACTGGACGGCGCCTATCCCGTCGTCGCGCCACCCCCGGGCAGCGACATCTACATGATCGCGCGACTGTGGAACTTCTGGCCGATCCTGCAACTGGAGAACGGCCAGACCTACCGCCTGCACCTGACGTCGATGGACTACAACCACGGCTTCTCGCTGCAGCCGGCGAACATCAACATCCAGATCGTTCCGGGCTATGAGCACGTGGTGACGGTGACGCCGAACCAGAGCGGCACCTACTCGGTGGTGTGCAACGAGTATTGCGGAATCGGCCATCACACGATGGTCGGTCGCATCTACGTCAAGTAAGGAGCCCGGACATGTCCATCGCAACCACCTACCGGACCTGCCCGCGTTCCGGCCTGCAGTTCGAATCGCAGGCCGAAAAGCTGATGCTGGCCAATGCCGTCGCCGCCGTCGTCTTCCTGCTGATCGGCGGCATCCTCGCGGTCGGCGTCGTGCTGACGCGCTGGCCGTCGATCCACTGGCTGGAGGCCGACACCTTCTACATGGTGCTCACCGCCCACGGCATCGACATGCTGATCTTCTGGATCATCTTCTTCGAGATCGCGGTCCTGTACTTCTGCTCATCGACCTTGCTGCGTTGTCGCATCGCGACGCCCAAGATCGCGTGGGCAGCGTTCGCGCTGATGGTGATCGGTGCGGTGATGAACAACATCGCCGTCTACCAGGGCAGTTCGAGCGTGATGATGACGTCGTACGTGCCGATGATGGCGGCGCCGTCGTTCTATCTCGGATTGATCCTGTTCGCGGTCGGCGCATTGATCGCCTGCTTCGTGTTCCTGGGGACGCTGGTCGTGGCGAAGGCCGAAAAGACCTATCAGGGCTCGGTGCCGCTGGTGACCTTCGGTGCGATCACGGCGACGATCATCGCGGTGTTCACGATCGTCTCCGGCGCCATCATCCTGGTGCCGACGTTCCTGCTCTCGATCGGCGTGATCGATGCAGTCGATCCGCTGGTCTACCGCACCATCTGGTGGGCCTTCGGCCATTCCTCGCAGCAGATCAACGTCTCCGCACACATCTCGATCTGGTACGCGGTCGCGGCGATCGTGTTCGGCGCACGCCCGATGTCCGAGCGTGTCAGCCGCGGCGCCTTCCTGCTCTACATCCTGTTCCTGCAGCTCGCGAGCGCGCACCACCTGCTCGCCGACCCCGGCATGAGCACCGAGTGGAAGGTCGTCAACACCAGCTACTTCATGTATTTCGCGGTGCTGGCCTCGATGATTCACGGCCTGACGGTGCCGGGCGCGATGGAAGTGGCGCAACGGCAGAAAGGCTACAACAAGGGCCTGTTCGAATGGCTGCGCAAGGCGCCTTGGGGCAATCCGTCGTTCTCCGGCGTGTTCATCTCGATCGTCGGATTCGGCTTCCTCGGCGGCATTTCCGGCGTGATGATGGGCACCGAACAGCTCAACATGATCATCCACAACACGATTTACGTGCCGGGGCATTTCCATGCCACGGTCGTGATCGGCACCACGCTCAGCTTCATGGCGCTGACCTACTTCCTGATCCCGGTGTTGTTCAAGCGCGAGATGATCGCCCCGAAGCTGGCGCAGTGGCAGCCCTACCTGTTCGGTCTGTCGATGTACGGTTTCTGCCTGGTGATGATGGGGGCCGGCACGCTCGGCGTTTCGCGTCGCCACTGGGACATGGCCTTCCAGGGATCGGCGCTGGCCTACGAATGGCCGGGTGCGGCGTACATGATGATGGGCCTGGTCGGCGTGTTCGGCATCGCCGCGATCCTCGGTGGCGCGATCTACATCTATGTCACGGTGGGCTCGTTGCTGTGGGGCAAGAAGCTGGACATCGGCACGGTGTCGGATCGCACCACGCCGGTACCGCCGACTGCGCCCGCCGCTGCGGTGCAGACCTACGGCTCCAGCGGCATGGTCGCGCCCGGCAGCTTCGTGCTGGCCCTGATCTTCCTCGCTGCCTTCGTCCTCTATTACTTCATCAACTGGAAGTACCTGTCGCAGTTGTGGGGTCTGAGCTGAGCGAGACCGCGATGGTCGCGGCGAGCAACGGAGGTCGACGATGAACACGGTGCCGATGGTTCACGCACGCTCGCTGCCGACCGTGTTGCGCGACATCCTTGGTCTGATGAAGTTGCGGATCGGCGTGATGATCATGCTCACCGCATTGGTCGGCATGATCGCTGCACCGGGGCCGTTGCCGGGATTCACGGTCACGGCGATGCTGGCGCTGTCGGTGCTGGTCGCCTCGGCCAGTGCCGGCATGTTCAACCAGTACTTCGAAGCCGACGAGGACCAGCGCATGGTGCGTACGCGGCGACGCGCCTTCGTGACCGGTGCCTTGCCGCGCTCGCCCTGGTGGCTGCTGCTGATGGCAGCCATGCTGCTGCTGGCCTTCGTTGCCGCCTGGTATGCCGCGAATCTGCTTGCGGCGACCTATGTCCTGCTCGGCGCCGTGTTCTACGGCGGTGTCTATACCGTCTGGCTGAAGCGGCGCACGCCGATGAACATCGTGATCGGCGGACTGGCCGGCAGCTTCGCGGTGCTGGCCGGCGGTGCCGCGGTGGCGCCGGCCTCCGCGCCGATCCCGCTGCTGCTGGCGCTGGCGCTGTTCCTGTGGACACCGCCGCATTTCTGGAGCTTGGCGATCGCGAATCGCGAGGAGTATGCGAATGCCGGCATTCCGATGCTGCCGGTCGTCGTCGGTGCCGAGCGCGCCGCACGCGCCGTACTGGTCGGCACCGTGCTGCTGGCCATCGCATCGCTGCTGCCTGCGGCATTCGGCCTGGGTCCGGTGTATGTCATCGGCGCGCTGACCGGCAGCGTGTATTTCATCCATCGCGCCGTGCAGCTGGTGCGACGTCCGGAACGCGCGCAGGCGATGCGCAGCTTTTTCGCGTCGATCGTGCAGCTGTCGCTGTTGCTGATCGCGGCCTGCCTTGACCGGGCCATCGCCTGAGTTCCGATCATGGACGATTCCCCGGCCCGCATTGCCCGCGTCCATCGACGCCCTGGACACCTTGCGAACTGGATGCTTGCGGTCCTGCTGGCGGTCGTCGCGGCGGATGTGCTCGGGGCGCCCGGCACCACGCTCGACATCGACGAGGCCATCGCCTTCAGTCGTGCCCGGGTCGGCAGCACGCCCGGCGACTTCGTACTGCGTGATCGCGAGGGCAGGGAGGTCGCACTGTCCAGTTTTCGCGGCAAGCCGCTGATCGTCAATTTCGTGTTCACCGGCTGCTTCCAGGTGTGTCCGACCAGTACCCGCGACTTGCAGGGCGCCGTGCGCGCGATGCGCGACCGCTTCGGACCGAATCAGTTCAACGTCCTCAGCATCGGCTTCAACCAGCCCACCGACTCGCCGTTGGCGATGAAGATGTTTGCCGCGCAACTGCGCATCCGCGAACCGAACTGGGAGTTCCTGAGTCCGCGTCCGGAAGACGTGCCGGCCCTCACCGAGGCCTACGGTTTCCGCTTCCGTCCGAGTCCCGCCGGGTTCGATCACACCGTGCAGGTGTCGCTGCTGGACGCGCAGGGCGTGATCCGCAGCCAGGTCTATGGCGATTTCAGCGCCGAGATCCTCGGCGAGCCGATCCGCCGACTGCTGCGTGGCATGTTGCTCGGCGAAACGCATACCGCAGCCGACTTCATCGAACGCGTGCGCATCTTCTGTTCGGTCTATGACCCGACCACGGGCAAGTACAAGGCCGACTACACCCTGACCCTGCAGGTCGCCGGTGGCGTGACGTTCTTCGTCGCGATGCTCTGGTTCGGGATCAGCGAATGGTGGACGCAGCGCCGCGCCCGGCGCCGCGCCCGGGCGACGCCGGCATGACCGCGCTGCCGAAATCCACACCGGCGGCGACGTCCTGGCGTGCCCTGGAAGATCGACTCGACCTGGTATCGCCGCGGCTGAATCCCTTGCGCCATCTCGGCGCGATCGCCTTCCTGCTGTTCTGGATCCTGGTTGTCACCGGCATCTACCTGTATGTGGTGATCGATACGTCGGTCGGTGGCGCGTACGCATCGATCGACCGGTTGTCGCGCGGACCATGGGGGTTCGGCGGCTTGCTGCGCAGCGTCCATCGCTACGCCGCCGACCTGTTCGCGTTGATCACGCTCGCGCATCTGGTGCGCGAATGGGTGCTGGGGCGATTCCGCGGGTTCGCGGCGTCGAGCTGGCTGACCGGCGTGGCCTTGCTGCCCTTGCTGGCGGTCAGTGCCATCGGCGGCTTCTGGTTGAACTGGGACCAGCTCGGTCAGTACTCGGCGACGGCGAGTGCCGAATGGCTGGACTGGTGGCCGCTGTTCGGCGCGCCGCTCACGCGCAACTTCCTGGTCGCGACGGCGATCAGCGATCGCCTGTTCTCATTGTTCGTGTTCGTGCATATCGGCGTGCCGTTGCTGATGCTGTTCGGGTTCTGGTTCCATCTGCGGCGGCTGGCCCATGTCGCAGTCTGGCCGCCGCGTGCGCTCGCGACGTCGTTGCTGCTGGCGCTGCTGACGATGGCTGCGATCGTGCCGGTGCACAGTCAGGCGCCGGCGGATGTGGCGCAGGTGCCTGCAGTGCTGTCGATCGACTGGATCCTGCTGTTCGTGCATCCGCTGGTCGCCGCAACTTCGGCGACTGCGGTCTGGCTCGCGGTGCTCGCCGTGTTGGCCGTGCTGCTGTCACTGCCGCTGTTGCGCGCGCACGCGCGTCCCGCCGTGGCCGAGGTGCATGCGCGCCACTGCAGCGGCTGCCGACGCTGTGTCGCCGATTGTCCGTTCGATGCGATCACGATGGTGTCGCACCCGCAGCGACCCGGCTACGCCCTGGCCCAGGTCGACGCCGATGCCTGCGCGTCCTGCGGCATCTGCGTTGGTTCGTGTCCCTCGTCGACGCCCTTTCGGTCGATGGCGACCCTGGTCACCGGCATCGACATGCCGCAGCAGCCGATCGATGGCCTTCGCACCGCATTGCGCACACGCCTGGCGACGATGGATGCGGCGCAACGCTACGTCGTGTTCGGCTGCGACCACGGCACGCCGGTCAACGCCGTCGAAGCGCACGATGTCGCGACTTTCAGCCTGACCTGCATCGGCCAATTGCCGCCCTCCTTCATCGAGTATGCGCTGCGCGACGGTGCCAGCGGCGTGCTCATCGGCACCTGTCCCGAGTCCGGATGTGCGTTCCGTCTCGGACAACGCTGGACCGTCGAGCGCCTGGCCGGTGCGCGTGCGCCGATCCTGCGCAGTTCGGTGGATGCGGCCCGCTGGGACGTGGTTGAATGCCGGCGCACGGACGCGTCGATCCTGCCTGCGGCATTGGCGAGCTTGCGTCGACGTGTGGTCGAAGCCGGGAGTTGCGCATGAAGGTTCATCCGTTCCGCTGGATCGCGCAGGCCCTGCTGTATGCCGCGTTTGCCGCAACGATTGCGCTGTTCTCGCACTGGCCGCCGTATCGGTCGCTGGGGGATGGCCAGGCACTGCTGAAGATCAGCTTCCTGCACCATGGGCAGCGCCTCTCGGCCTGCGTCGAACAGACGCCGGAAGAGCTGGCCAAGCTGCCGCCGAACATGCGCGCGCCGACGCGCTGCCCGCGCGAACGGGCACCCGTCACGATCGAGGTCGACCTGGACGGACAGGCACTCTATCGAGCGACCGCCGCACCTTCGGGACTGTCGCGCGACGGCGCCGCCAGCGTCTATCGCAGCATTCCGGTCGCCGCCGGTGCGCATCGCCTGCAAGTACGCCTGCGCGACAGTGCGCGCACCGCCGGCTTCGACTATGCGCGCGACGAGGTCGTGCAGTTCGAGCCGTTGCAGGTACGCGTCATCGACTTCTCGTCCGAACACGGTGAGATCACCCTGCAATGAACGCGTCCACCTCCGACCTTGCGGGTCAGCGCGGATTATCCGGCGCTGGCACGATCTATCTGCCGGCCCCGATCGCGACCGCACAGCGCAGTCTTGCGCGCGCCTGGCTGTGGCTCGGCATGGCCGCGTTGATCGGCTCCGGCCTGTTCGCGATCCTGCTGGTGGTGTCGCGAACGCCGGGCCTGCAGAAGCTGTTCCCGGTCGCCGACTTCTTCCGGCTGGCGCTGGTCGTGCATGTCGATCTGTCGGTATTGGTCTGGTTTGTCGCCATGGCCGGCATGCTCTGGAGCCTGAATGCGCGCAGCATGGCGTTGCCGCTGGCGCGGTCGGCCATCGCGCTGTGCGCACTCGGCACGATCGGCATGCTGGTCGCGCCGTTCGCGGGCAGTACTGAGGCGTTGATGGCGAATTACATCCCGGTGCTGGACGGACGCGTGTTCATCGCGGCGCTGGTGCTGTTCGGCCTCGGCAGCACGTTGCTGGTCGTGCATGCGCTGATCGCGGCGCCGCGGCCGGGACAGGCACCCGCCGCGATCGGTGCACTGCAATTCGGCAGCAATGCCAGCGCCGTGGCGATGGCGGTGGCGCTGATCGCATTCGCGTGGTCCTGGGCGGTGATGCCGCCGTCGCTGGAGGGCAAGGCCTACTACGAGGTCCTGTTCTGGGGTGGCGGGCATGCGCTGCAGTTCACCTGGACGATCCTGATGCTGCTCGCCTGGCTGTGGCTGGCCGGTGCCTGCGGTGGTCGGGTCCTGCTCAGTCCGCGCCTGGTGGTGCTGATGTTCGTGCTGGCTCTGGCCAGCGTGTTCGTGACGCCCTATGCCTATCTCGCGCATGACATCGCCTCGGTCGAACATCGCAACCTGCACACCTGGGCGATGCGGATCGGCGGCGGCCTCGCGATCGCGCCGGTGATGCTGGCCGTGATCCAGGCGATGTTGCAGCATCGGTCGCTGTCGGATGCGCAACGGCCCTTGCGTGCGGCATTGTGGTCGTCGATGGCGATCTTCGCGCTCGGCGGCGTCATCGGCGTCGTCATCGCCGGCAACAACGTGCGCATTCCGGCGCATTACCACGGCAGCATCGTCGGCGTGACCCTGGCGCTGATGGGTCTCGTCTACTTCCTGCTGCCGCGCCTCGGTTATGTGGCGCCCGAGTCTCGCCTCGCGCGCCTGCAGCCGACGATCTACGCGGTCGGACAATCCCTGCACATCCTCGGACTGGTCTGGTCCGGGGGCTATGGGGTCCAGCGCAAGGTCGCGGGTGCCGAGCAGGTGTTGCGCACGCCGTCCGAGATCGCCGGCATGGGTGTGATGGGACTTGGCGGGTTGATCGCGATCGGTGGCGGCTTGCTGTTCGTGGTCGTCGTGCTGCGTGCCATGCGGGCGCGCCCGATGCCGGAGTCCGGCGCATGATCGGCGGATTGCAGCGACTGTTGCGACAGGCCTTCATGGCGGTCGAAGGCGTGTTCAATCGTGCCTTCGGCGACCGCTACAACCCGCTGTACCACCTGGGCGCGACCGCGTTCTTCCTGTTCTGGGTGGTCGCGGTCAGTGGCACCTACCTGTACGCGTTCTTCGATACCGCGGTTGCGGCGGCGTACCCGTCGGTCGAGGCGATCACGCACCGCCAATGGTTCGCCGGGGGCATCCTGCGCAGCGTGCACCGCTATGCGTCCGATGCGATGGTCGCGATCATGCTGCTGCACATGCTGCGCTGGTTCGCATTCGACCGCCTGCGCGGCTTCCGCTGGTTCTCGTGGGTGTCCGGCGTCGGCTTGATCTGGCTCGTCTACATCGTCGGCATCAATGGCTACATGCTGCCCTGGGATCGCTACGCGCAGTACGTGACCGTGCGGGCCTTCGAATGGATGAGTGCGCTGCCGCTGTTCGGTGCGACGACGATGCGCAACTTCATTTACCCGGCGAGCATGACCGATCGCTTCTTCTCGCTGCTGGCCTTCATTCACATCGGCGTGTCGCTGATCTTCCTGCTGATGATGTGGGTACACGTGCAGCGCGTGCCGAAAGCCGAGACGCAGCCACCGCGATCGATCGCGCTGAGCCTGTTGGCGACCTTGCTGGCGCTGGCCGTGTGGATGCCGGTGTTGACGCAGGGCGGCATGGCCGACCTGACGCGCGCGGTCGCGGTCGTCCGTCTCGACTGGTTCTTCCTGCCGGTGTTGCCGCTGATCGAATCCAGCTCGGCGCCGACGGCGTGGTGGGTGGTCGGCGGCGGTACCGTCCTGCTGTTGGCGCTGCCGTGGTTGCAACGCCGGCGCAATCGCTCGACGCAGCAGGAATTCCAGCTGGCCTTCCATCCCGGGGCCGTGCACGTATCGGCGCGCCCGGGCGAAACCCTGCTCGACGCCGGACTGCGCGCCGGTTTGGCCTTGCCCTACGACTGCCGCAATGGCGGCTGCGGGGTCTGCCAGTGCAGCGTGTTGAACGGGCGCATCGATCACGGCGCCTATCAGCCCGGTGTCCTGACCGAGGCGATGCGTGCGGCCGGCAAGGCGCTGATGTGCGTCGCGACGCCCTTGGAAGATGTCGAGCTGGACGTCGACGTGGCTTCGTTGCGCCCCGGCGCCGCGACCGCGTCGCAAGTGCATGTCGCGCGTGTCGAACGCATGCAGCGCCTCGCCGACGACGTGATGCGCGTGGACCTGGCGCTGCCCGCCGGCGAGCGCATCGATTTTGCCGCAGGCCAATACATCAACATCCTGCTGGACGACGGCCAGAAGCGCGCGTTCTCGTTCGCGAATCCGCCGCACGACAATGCCCTGATCGAACTTCATGTGCGCCGTGTGCCGGGCGGGCGCTTCACGACCGCGGTGTTCGATGCGATGCAGGTCGGCGACACGATCCGCTTCGAAGGACCGGTCGGACGCTTCACCCTGCATGCCGGCCAGCGCCCGATCCTGTTCATCGCCGGCGCAACCGGCTTCGCGCCGATCAAAAGCCTGATCGAAGACGCCTTTCATCGTGGGGTGCCGCGGCCGATGTGGCTGTATTGGGGCGTGCGTCGGAAGGCCGATTTGTATCTGCTGGCGCTGGCCGAGACCTGGGCGCGCGAGCACGCGAACTTCCGCTTCGTGCCGGTGTTGTCCGAGCCCGAGGCGAATGATGCCTGGGGTGGGCGCACCGGTTTCGTGCACGAAGCACTGCTCGCCGACTTCCCGGATCTGCGCGACCACGAGGTCTATGTCTGCGGCTCGGTGCGCATGGTCGAGAATGCGGTTCCGGCGATGCTGGCGCAGGGCCTCGACGAGAACGCCTGTTTTTCCGATGCCTTCCTGCCGGCCTTCCGCACCGATGCCGTGGCGGAGCATTCCAACATCACACCCAACGAAGAGGGGAAACACCCGTGAAGCAGACCATCGTCCCGATCCTGATTGCGTTGTCCCTGGTCGCCTGCAAACCGCAGGATCCGGCGCCGCTGCCGCCCGAGGTCAATGCACCGGCGCCAGCACCTGCAGCGCCGGTCGCCGAGTCGGCGCCCACCGAAACGGCGTCACCAACCGACACTTCGGCACCGACCGATGCTGCAGCCGTCGCCGCAGTGGCCGTCGATGGCGACGCGGTGTTCAAGAAGGCCTGCGTGGCCTGCCACGGCGCCGGCATCGCCGGCGCCCCCAAGCTGGGTGACGCCGCGGACTGGGGGCCACGCATCGCACAGGGCGATGCGCTGTTGCTCGAACATGCGCTCAAGGGCTTTACCGGCAAGAAGGGCATGATGCCGGCCAAGGGCGGATTCGTGACCCTGAGCGACACCGAAGTGAAGGCCGCGATCGACTACATGGTCGCGAACTCGAAGTAAGGCCGCAGCGCAGCCACGTTCAGCGCATGAGCGTGGCCAGCGATTCCGCATAGCGACGTTCGGGGAATCGCCCGTCGCGATGCCTGCGCAGCAACTGCAGGGCCTCGGCCAGCGTGGTCGCGGCGGTCGCCGCCGCGCCACCCCGATGCTGGCAGGCCGCGAGCACGGCGAGTGCATAGCCGCGTGTTGCATCGGGCTTGCTCGCGGCCGTCACGGCCGCCGCCGCGGCCTGGCAATCCACCGTGGCGTCGGAACGCAGCAGCGCCAGCCGGGTCTGTTCGAGCTGCACGCGTGCCAGTGAGGTCGTGCCGTTCTCGCCCAGTCGCTCGTAGACGCGGCGGGCGAGATCGAGTTGTGCGTCGGCTTCATCGAAACGTTGCAGCGCGAGCAGGGTGCGACCGAGCCCGATCGCGGTGATGCCGACCGCCGCATCGAGTTCGCCGAATTTCGCGATCGCGGTGGCCTGCGCGGAGCGCCACAACGGCTCCGACTCGGCCGCGCGATCGCTGTCGAGCAGTACCCGCGCGAGGCCGGCTTCGCTGGCCGCGATGCTGGGGTGCGGACCGTTGTAGCGTGCGCGTTCGGCGGCGAGCACGGCGCGGTAGATCGCCTCGGCCTCGTCCCAGCGACCGAGTTCGGTCAGCACGCGCGCCAGGTTGTGGCGGGTCACGTCGACCGAACCGTGCTGTTCGCCATAGATCGCGATCTTGATCGCGAGCGCATCGCGCAGCAGCGGTTCGGCCTCGGCTGGGCGACCCTGGCGCGAATAATTGGTGCCGAGTTGTGCGGCCAGCGCGGCACGGCCGGGATGGATCGGCGGCGAGTCACGGCGCACCTGGGCCAACGCCGCCTGCAGGACCTGTTCGGCCTCGGCGGCACGGCCGGTGGCATGCAGCAGCGACGAGAACGGGATCGCGACTTCGGGATCGGGGTGGCCGGCGAGGCGTTCGAGCGTGGCCATGCCGGATCGGAACAAGGGTTCGGAGACGGCATAGTCGGAACGAGTCAGCGCCTGTACGGCCAGCCGGATGTCGGTGCGTGCGCGGACTTCGTCGCCGCGGTCGTCCCTTGGCAGCGCGAGCGCCCGGGCCTCGCGTGCGAGTGCCTCCGATGCGGCGATGTCGCCCAGTCGCGTCAAGGCCGAGCCGAGCCCGAGCAGCGCATGCCCAATCGCGACCGGATCGCCACTGCGGCGCGCGTCGGCAAGGCCGCGCTCGAACAGCGATTTCGCGGTCTCGGTCTGGCCCAGGCCGAGGTTTGCGGACCCGAGCGTGTCCAGCAGCGCCGCGCGCACTTCCGGTTCATCCTTCAACTGGAATTCGAGGTCGGCCGCGCCCTTGGCGAGCAGTTCGACCGCGGTGACGCTGCGACCCAGGTTCTCGCTGGGGTCGGCGATCTCGAACACCGTCTTCATGAAGTCGAGCGCGCGCGTCGACTTGATCGCCTCGCGGCGTGCGGCATCGCGTTCGATGCGCGCCTGTTCGGCCTGCCACAGCGCGGCCGCCAAACCGATCAGCAGCGATAGCAGCGCGATCGCCGCCAGGCTGGCCGACAGCGCGTGCCGCTGCAGGAAGCGCGTCGCGCGATAGCGCCAACGGCCGCGACGGGCGTCGACCGGTTGTTTGGCGAGATAGCGCCGCAGATCGGCCGCCAGGGCCTCGACCGAGGCATAACGGTCTTCCGGGCGCTTGCGCAGCGCCTTCAGCACGATCGCGTCGAGGTCGCCGCGCAGACGCCGCTGCAAGGCAGCGAGGTCAAGCTGGCCGATCCGGGCGACCGCATCGGAATGCGCCTGGGTGACGATGCGCGAAGGCGCTTCCGGTTCCTGGGTCAGGATCGCCTGCTCGTAGGCCGCCGGCGTCGACGCGGCCTGGCCATAGGGGCGTTGGCCGGTCAGCAGTTCGTACAGCAGCAGGCCGAGTGCATAGACATCGACGCCGGTGGTCACGGCGTCACCGCGCACCTGCTCGGGTGCCGCATAGTCGGGTGTGAACATGCGGATCGCCGAAATCTCGCGGCTGCCTTCGCCCTCGAGCAGCTTGGCGATGCCGAAGTCGAGCAGTTTCACCTGGCCATCGCGGTCGACCAGGATGTTCGACGGCTTCAGGTCGCGATGCACCACGAGCCGGCTGTGCGCATGCGCGACGGCGTCGCAGACGGTCAGCAGCAGGCGCAGGCGCGCTTCGAGATCGAGATGATGCTCGGCGCACCAGCGCTGCAGCGGTTCGCCGTCGACGTATTCGAGCACCAGGAAGGGCGCGTCGTCAGCCAGGCCGCCGTCGATCAGGCGGGCGATGTTCGGATGATTCAGCGCCGCGAGGATCTGGCGTTCGGCGCGGAAACGGCGCAGCAAGTCGTCGTCGTGCCAGCCGGAGCGGACCAGTTTCACGGCCGCCTGTTGCAGGTAGGCACCGTCGTCGCGTTCGGCCAGCCAGACCGCGCCCATGCCGCCCTGACCGATCTCGCGCACCAGCTTCCAGGCACCGACGCGGCGGCCCTGCCAGGCGCGGCGCCGCGCCAGGTCTTCATCGTCGTGCAGCGACTTCAGCAACTCGGGCGCCGCAGCGCCGAGCGAGGTCTGCTCGCCCGCGGCCCCGGTGTCGGCATCGAGCAGGCTGTCGACCTCGCGGCGAAGTTCCGCATCGTCGCCACAGGCACCGTCGAGGAAGGTCGCGCGCGCGCCGGCTTCCAGTTCGACGGCCTGTTCGAAGATGCTGCGGATCTGTTGCCAGCGTTCTGACTGCATGCGCTACGGGCCGATCGGGGATACTGGTCGAATATACGTGCGCCGAGGGTGCTGCGGATCACTCGCGGTCACGCCGCGCTGTCGTTCCGACCGAGGAAGCTGCCCTGAATACCCATCCCTTGTCCCGATTGTTCGCTTTCGCCCGCCCGTACCGCCGCAATGCGGTGCTGGCTGCGGTCTACTCGGTGCTGAACAAGTTCTTCGACGTGCTGCCCGAATTGCTGATCGGCGTGGCGGTCGATGTCGTCGTCAACCAGAAGCAGAGCTTCCTGGCCGGGCTTGGCATCGCCGAGCCGATGGACCAGTTGCTATGGCTGACCGCGCTCACCATCGCGATCTGGGTGTTCGAATCGGTCTTCGAATACCTGTACGCGCTGAACCCGTTACAGATGATTATGGTGACATAGTCGAAACCCTTGCTGCGCTTGTCTTTCGGAAGTTTCCGCATCGTCACCAGATTGAGAGCGATTTCAGTGACAAATAGGCGGGTTTTGTCACCAGAAAAGAAGGTGTGCGTATTGCCAACCGCTTGCCCGGGCCGTGCCAACCTGAATGACCAGCTTCGCCAGCCAGTCTGACCATGGCCGGCAACCAAACCGCCCACCGCCAGCAAGGCGCTGACCGGCGACTCCCGACCCGAAGCGGACATTCAAAGTAGCGCTAAGCGGCGGCGCCCCGGTATTCAATCAGGAAAAGAGGTAGCCCATCCCCGTGATCCGTTTGATCGCGTAGTTGGGGTTCACCAACTCTTGAGTGTAGGTGTGCCAAAGGTCGCGAACCCCGTGTAGTCCGGGTAGATCGTCGCGTGGGTGTAGCCAAACAACTTCTCAAGGCGCTCACGAATAGGCTGCTTTGCACTCGCAGCGATACGAAATGTATACAGCGCGCCAGTCGTCGCCTTCCCTCTCGTCGCGTCGAACTTGTGCGGACGGAGGGGAATCGAGCACGCGGAGCGACCTTCCTCGATCTTCCAATGACCGTTCTTGTTATTCGAGCTCTTCGGGAACTGGAACTTGTTTCCATCTGGCTTTGTCGTTGCTGGAACGCCACCAAACAGAAATGCACCGTTCTGTGCCGAAATACGTTCATCAAGACGAGATGGGCGCCAAGCGTACACTGACGTCGTCCACTCCTCTTTTGTGATCTTCGACGCCTTTCCGTCCGGCCAGGGTCTAGATACGGAGTCCTCCCATGAGCGGTAGTCGTCGTGCTCATTCGTCAGCCTGCCAGTGATGTCGACCGCGAACAGACGCGCATCTTTGTCGTGATGGACCTCGATGCCGTTCTGCCACTTTTTCTCGACGGCAAACCATACGCCTACCCACGCATTCAGCGTTATGTCGATCAGGCGCGTTGGTGCTCCATAGTGTTGAAGAATTGCGAGCTGGTTGAGAACCGACAGTCTGCCCACTGTCGGATGAGTGTGCAGGCCCCAACGATGCAGATCGATCAGAATATTTAGCTCGCGCTCCGCCAAAGCCGCCTCGTCGGGCGTTGCTACTGATGTGAGGCTAAGGCGGCGATAGAGGGAGCTGTGTAGGGACCATGAAGCATCTACTTGGCCTCTCCATGCGAACTGAATGTCATGCTCGACAGCACGATCCATGATTTGGTCGATAATTTTCACCAGATCGTTGAACGATTTGACCGTGAATTCAAACGGCTGCCAGAAGTCGGATGGCGTCATGCTTCGTTGCTCGATTGTGCGAAGGTGCCTGAGTGTGAAGCCCAACTATTGAATCGCCGGCCCCCGGGTCCGATCATGCATACGAACAGAGTCAATACTCAGACTTCGTAATTCTACTTTTTCCTTAGCTCATCCTTCAGCAATTCGTACGCGGCTGCATCGGTATCGCTTAGTTCGCCAACGGAAGGAATTCGTGAACCGCCCCGGTTTTCGTGGAGGCTGTTTGGTTTAAGTCATGCGGCCATTGGGACTGCGTGACCGGTGAGTTGCCGATAGTAGTTGTCCTCCGCTTCGGCAGGCGGAATGTAGCCGATCGGTTCGAGAAGTCGCCTGTGGTTGAACCAGTCGACCCATTCCAGCGTTGCGAGCTCGACGGCCTCGCGGGATTTCCATGGTGCGCGACGATGGATCAATTCGGCCTTGTAGAGGCCGTTGATGGTCTCTGCGAGCGCGTTGTCGTAGCTGTCGCCCTTGCTGCCCACGGACGGTTCGATGCCGGCTTCGGCCAGACGCTCGCTGTAGCGGATCGACACGTACTGCGAACCGCGGTCGCTGTGGTGAATCAGTGCACTGTCGCGCTCGGGCTGGCGTGCATGAAGCGCTTGTTCCAATGCATCCAGGACGAAATCCGTGCGCATTGAGGTGCTGACCTGCCAGCCGACAATGCGTCGGGCGAACACGTCAATAACGAAAGCCACATACAGCCAGCCCTGCCACGTTGAAACGTAGGTGAAATCCGACACCCACAGCTGGTTCGGACGCTCGGCGTAGAACTGTCGATTGACCCGGTCCATCGGGCACGGCGCGTTGCCATCACTGACCGTCGTGCGCACCACCTTGCCGCGCACCACGCCGCGCCACCCCTGACGACGCATCAGGCGCTCGATCGTGCAGCGTGCCGTCGGGATGCCTTCGCGACCCAGCTGTCGCCAGACCTTGTCGACCCCGTAAACCTGCATGTTGGCCTGCCAGACGCGCTCAATCTGCGGCACCAGTGCAGCGTCACGCCGGACCCGCGCACAGCAAAGCTGCGGATCGCGCCGCAACATCACATACCTTCGATAACCCGACGGAGCGATCTGCAGCACCTTGCAGATCGGCTCGACCCCGTGGGTATCGCGATGCCTATCGATGAAGTCCCTCAGGACTTGAGTCGGCGGTCGAGCTCCGCCTGGGCGAAAAACGCGCTGGCCAACTTCAGGATCTCGTTGGCACGGCGCAGTTCCTTCACCTCGCGCTCGAGTTCCTTCACGCGCTTCGCCTCCGCCGTCGTCACGCCTTCGCGAGCGCCGCTGTCGATCTCGTGCCGCTGCACCCACGTCAGCAGCGTCTGCGGCACACAGCCAATCTTCGCCGCAATCGATTCAACCGCAGCCCACAGCGATGGATAGTCGCCGCGATGTTCCTGCACCATGCGCACTGCGCGCTCACGTACTTCCGGGGAGAACTTCTTAGACTTGTTCATGGCTCCATCTTCTCAAGAGTTGGAGCCTCCTCAAATCCCGGGGCGGTTCAAGCGACACTTCGATACGTTGAACAAGTTTCGCAACACGCAGACCCATCGACGTAGCATTGTAGGCACACGAGATGTCGACGAAGCGACCGGTACGATGGAAACCACGTGGATGGGATTCGAGATTCAACTCATCGGTGAGAGTGGTGCAACGTACTCCGGTCCTGGCGCAATCGGCGTTTCGCTCAATGAACCTGCCACCATTGCCTTGCGCATCGTCGAGCGAAAGGTCCAACACGCACCTGGCCAACGCCTTCAGTTGGACGTCCACCAGCTTCACGAAATCATGGTGATGATGCACATCGAGGCCAACAATTTCATCGTGGCGGTCGCGAATCGATTGGTCGAGCTCGGTGCGACGATCCCGAAGACCTAGAGGGCTATGAACTGAGATTTGCATTGGCCGACTCACGACGACCCGGAGCGGACGTTTAGCGGATGGTTCGTGGCTGCCTACGAAAGTCTTGGCATTTCATTCGCGTCGATGAACTGGGCGAGCTACGATTCGGCAATAGAAGCCGAAGCTCAACATCTCATCGGCTGAAACCTCGAAGCCGTCAATCACGCTTGAACGAGGAGGACACATTGCCAAATGTTCGAACGGTAGTGCGCGCTATCAGTAGACGCGCGAAACTCGCTCGAATCACTTTGTCGTCGAAACGTTTGCGAGACTTCATCGCGATTGCCCTATGGCGATGCACCTATTCCGCAGCCAAAGAAGCGGAGAGTGCCGGGTTGTTAACCATCGAAGATTTGGTAGTTCCCATATTTCTTGGCGATGCCTGCTCGATTTTCCGACTGGAGCGCGACGTTGTGCATGTGCTGTTCGGACAGTCGTACTTCGGACCATCGGCGTCGCGGGATCCGGCCAATGACGGCATACACTTCGATCTGCAACGGCTGAGCGCAAGTCGAGTTCCTCTTCACATAAGGCAGGACAAGCAGCATCGGCCTCTCGAGGCATTCGTGACGCTCACACACGAAGGTCGCGTTGGAGTGGGCGTCGGCAACGAGCAACAAGCAATCTCTCAGGAGCGAGACTTCCTCGACAATCGCACGATCCGTTGGCATGTTTCAGCAATGATCGATGGCAGCGCGCTGGCCCTGTTCCTGCAACGGGAAGGTCGGCCACTGCTTGCAGCAGTGCACCGTGGTCACCAATCCGCAACAATAGAACCGCTCCAGAACTGGCTTCTAACCGAGGACGCGGCACGGGCGCGGTATGAGATTGCGATGGCGCTCGAGCAAGTCCAGAAGCATGATGTGCGATGGCCTTCGGAGTACTTTTTTGGAGCCGATGGAGAGCCGCCAACTTGGGGCGACGGCCAGTCAATACGCGACCGTGCAATCGACGTCTGGCGACGTGCAAGGAGCCGAGGTGTTCATCTGTTGCTTGGCGAAAGAGTCGAAGATTGCCTCCTCGAAGCCGCGCTCAAGGTTCTGCACGCAGAGCCAGCGACGCTCTCGCGAGCCGAGGTGCGAGATATCTACTGTTGGGGCGGTATCAAGCTGCACGAATATGCAGATTGGATCGCCTCGCACAGTAACGGAGACAATGCGGAAGAAGCTGAGAAGGATCGAGAAATGGAAGCGTATCTCGCTTTCAATGGCGCTGGAGCCGGTGGGGACGAATGCAGGGCCGGCGTGGCCGCGGCTGAGACGCTACTTGAGAGCTTGGGCGTATCGGTCGCACAAGCATTCGTCGCGATGACTCTAAACGGGAAAGGTATCCGTTGTATCAAGGCACATTTGCACGCATGGCAAGCCGCGGAGCAAGAAGCCTTCAAGATCGCCTACGGCGCGCGGATCGAGCAGTCGGAACGAGTAGCATTGATCGCCGAATAGCACTCGCGGTTGTTGACGCTCGCCCAAAGCTGATCCCGATCAGGTCTGAACGAGCGTCAACAACCCGAAGCGGAAGTTCGATCGGAGGGGCGAGTAGCGCTGGCCGGGTGGCGCCATCGCAGCCGCTTCTGGGGAGCTTGTCGTCGTCCGCGCTCGGCCAGAATGCTCGCTCCAGGACACGTGGGAAGTTAGGTTGGCTGGACGCTTACACTAAAGCATTAGGCGCTGGGGTAGACCGGAAATTTCGACCGCCTGCTTGAGATGGAAAGTACTTACTCGAGCGACGCCTTCCAAATCCGCAATTGTTCGCGCAATGGAAAGCAACTGATCACGCTTGCGAAATGAGTCTTCCTCAAGGCCATAGTGCTTCGCGAGAATTTCTTCCATCTGATGCTTTGTGTCGGGAGCGATCGCGCCGAATTGCTCAAGGTCAGTCGAGCGCATGAAGTCTGCGTTGCATCTTCCGGTCCAAGTTGCGCTGGCGTAGCGCTTCGCCTGAATTTCCCAAGCTTTCGCAATGCGAGTCTTGACGGTGCGCGAGGAGAGGTCATCGCGCCAGTCCACATCACGATCATGGCGAGACACTAGGCAAAGCATGTCGATCCGATCGCGGATCGGCTGCGAAATACACCCGAAATGTCTTCGGACTTGCGCATCAGTACACCGGCATTCTGGATTCAGTACAGCCTTTGAATGATCGGGACATGTCCTTCCCTCCAGTACGACCTTGAGACACATGCTGCAGCGATGGAGGAACCGTCGTGCACAAGGGCATGGGTTCATAGCACCTAGGAAGGCAAATCGACTGGGAAACGTTACGGAAAATCGCGCACGCTGGACCGTGTGTTCGCCGTTGGACCACGGCGCCCTAAGTTGGTCTAAGTACTCGCCTTTTAGAAGATTGATCTCGTCAAAGAATGCGATGCCGCGATGAGCTGCTGAGATCAGGCCCGGCCTAGGACTGTCGGCCGTTGCTGCGGAGCCGAAAAGCGCCGCCTCGCTGACCGTGGTTGACACCTCCTGATACGGTCGAGTGACAACCAACTCGTTGGCATGCAACTCACCGCGGGCAGAATAGACCTTGTTGACTTCGAGCAACTCGTCGTCGGACAGGTCGGGCAGGAGGCGGGTTGCAGCACGGGCCAGCATTGTCTTGCCTTGTCCTGGCGGTCCGAGCATAAGCAAAGAGTGACGGCCGGCAAGCGCAATCTCGAGGGCCATTTTGGCCCGCGCATTGCCTTCGATATCCCTGAGATCAGGGGCCTGCTGCGCCTGTTCGAAGCGTTTGACGCGAATGGCGCCTTGGGAGCGACGACAGGGCCGTCCTTGAATTTGGCCTGTAACGATGCGCCAGACCTCGGCGAGATCCTTAGCCTTCAAGGTCGTGACTTGCGGAGCGCTCCTGCCAACGATGGCGGCATGTACCTCGCAAGCTTCAGGGACGACGACCGTCATGGGGCGATCGTGTCGGGTGGCAGCAGCAATCAAGCCAAGAGCGCCATCGCCAGGCGGCTCTATCTCTCCAGTGGTGATGTCCAGCTTGCCAATCAATAGGTAGTGCCGCTGGTCGGCGGCCAGCACCGCCTGATATTCCGCAGCGATCTCACCTTGGCGCTTAAGTTGGGTTATGGCGTCAATCATTAGTCCGCGCGTCTTCTGACGCTGCTCCGGGCTCTTGTTGCCCGTGCGATGTTCATCCCCAAGCTGCCTTAGCTTGCCTTCACGATTGGCAATGTCAGCCTTAAGGTCTTCGAGACTCTGCAGGACAGTTCCTCGAAGCAAAGTAATCGCCAGCGGAAGGTCAATGCCTGGCGAGTCGACGCGGACCTGTACAGGTGAAAGGTCGACAAGGTAACGCAGCGTGTTACCGACTTGCTCAAACCCTTCAAGGGCACGCACGCAGGACAAGCATCGCTCGATCGTGCCTTGTCTTACCGCAGTACGGGCGTCCCCCAAGACGGTGACACCCCGAGCCTGCGCCTCACTTAACACACGAAGTCGAATCAGTTCGCCATCAATTCCGCGCAGGGTCGCACCGAAAACCTCCATTTCTTCAGTCTCCAGTAAAAGCTGGGTTGTCAGGATGCTGCAGGCCGTGGTGGAACCTGCAAAGGGTCACCAGATTTTTCGGATCGTTTGAGCCTCCTTGGCTGAGCCAGATAATGTGGTGAATCTGAAGCGGTCCTCGGCACGCACCATCGATGTGCTGGCAGGAAAAACTATCGCGCTCCAAAATCTCGAGGCGCAGTGCCTGCCAATCAGCGCCGTAGGTTTGGCGTCCATCAAGCAGTAAGTCGGGGAAAGCGTACTTGGCGACGCGAACGCCACGAATGTCCTCCCATTCGGAAATTCGCTGGCGAAGTTCAGCAAGCTCCGTGACGCCCAAGCGAAGAGCGACCAAGTCTTCCTGAGCAGAAGCGTAAAGCGATTGCGCGTGTTCGATGCCGCGAATGTTTCGCCAAAGTCCGAATGTGACGATGCTACCTACGCGACCGATGCGCCGAGCTCGCACGAGCAATTTGGCAGCATCTCGCGCATCCTCTTCAATGGGTTCAATCCTCATCAGCTATGGCATCTTTGATGAACTGGATGTCGTTCAAGATCTGACGGGCCACGTCGTCGGGGCAAACAACGTTCGTCCATGCGCGCATCAAAAACAGAGATCCAGATGGGCTACCACCGATTGGAGCGAGGTACCAAGACCGATTGTTCGCCTCGAGAAGCGTTTGTCCTTGGCTGTCAGGCGGCCAAATTCGAACGCGGACCTCGCGATTCAGCCGCAGCTCGACACTAAAGCGAATCTCTTCCGTGCGGCCCTCGAGCCGGGAGCCAGATGCTTTGACCGTAACGCCCGACTCCTCCGTGAATTTCGACAGAAGCTCTGGGATCCATTTGGTAACAGTGGGTGAGTCTGACGGGTTCAAAGGTGGCAGCTCCGTGACTTCAGAAGTGGGCACGATTGCCAACGGGCTTTCCGTTTGAGGGTCATCTACACCATCTAGGAATCTCGACAAGATTCGCTGCTCATCCTCACTCAGTTCCTGGTCAGATGGTCCGGAGGAAGAAAACTCTGAATCCAAGACCGGCTCCGTTTCCAGAAGCTGGCCGCCCGAGCAATGCCTCAGCAAAGGTGGCAAGGAAATCGGGTACGTCGGCTCGTCAATGTAGCCGTCGTCGAAACCCCCTGAAAGATCGCGTCCATCGTGCTGAGCAGAAGGCAATGGCGGCGAGGAGCTCGAAAAGTCCGTCTGGTCAACATCGCGCCGGCGCAACGTCGGCAAAGGCGAGTGCAGATATTGCTGGCGATACCGCTCGAGACGGACTGCATCGCGGACTCGTACTCGATCATTGCCGTATCGATCCAGTGTTCCATTCGACACCAGCGCACGGACCGCCCTGAGAATAGCCGCAGCCATTACCTTCCTGGGACCGCTCCGAGTGATTATGCCAAGAGCTTTGAATGTCAAGTCAATCAGCTGACCAACAGTCGCGTAATCCTGAGACTTGTCGTGCATTGCCACGGCGATTGGCCCGAACCAGTTCTTGGACACCAGGTGGTCAAAATCGATCGGCAAGCGAATCTTTCTGTTGATGGCAGCGCGCGATACCGAGGACATGGCGGGCATCCGAGTCGACCTTTGATCGGTAGGTTAGCCAATATTTGGGACAGAATGCACGGCGCGACTGACGGTTATCCATCCATCAGGAAAAATGGGAGCGAGTGTCCGCTAGTGGCCGAGGCTGTGTGAAAACGTCGACGACATAGGCAGAATCAGAGCACCGATGCAGTGATGCGATGCATGAGGGCAACTCGCGAATCATCGATCTAGTGCGGCGCGAGGATCCTTAGTCTTCACGGGGCAGATCAGCGGCAACGGATGGAGGCGATGCGTTTGACGGTCGAGGCATGTCCAGCAAACTGTTGAAAGCCTTCGCGAGCTCCGCCTTACCGCGATGGCTGAGGCCTACAAGCTTCAGATGCAAACCCCGTCTCATCAGGAGGCGCCGTTCGACGATCGGTTTGCTTGGCTGGTCGAGGCTGAAACCTCGCAACGCATGAATCGCAAGCTGAAGCGGCTCGTGGCATCAGCGCGCATGCCTGAACTCGCAACGATGGAAGAGTTTGATTTCAATAGTGACCGCGGCCTCGACAGGGCCTTCGTTTGCGGGCTGTCCAGGTGTGAGTGGGTTAGGACTCACTTGAATCTGTTGATTGTTGGTCCGACTGGTGTCGGGAAAACCTACCTCGCGTGCGCCATGGGTACCGAAGCTTGCCGTCACCGGATGAGCGTCGTTTTTCGCAAGGTCAGTGAGCTTCTTGACGAGATCGCGAGCGCTGAGTTGGACGGTTCGTTGTCGAAGCTCAAGGGCAATCTTGCCAAGCCTAATCTCCTCATCTTGGATGACCTTGGCATCGGCACGATTACCGAAGGCGCTGCGCAGTTTCTCCTCTCGCTTGTGGATCGCAGGATGCGGTCGACATCGCTGTTGATCACAAGCCAGTGGCCGACAGAGAAATGGCACGAGTTCTTCCCGGATCCCACGATCGCCGACGCCATCCTCGATCGAGTCGTTCATGCGGCTCACCGCATTTCGATCTCGGGCGAGTCAATGCGGAAAGCTCAGGGCAAGAAGCGTCTCGGCAAGACTACTTAGTCAGACCTCAGTCTCAAGGCGACGTTCGTCGCGTCTTCCGCTGGGTCCGCGCAACTGGTGCCGGACCCATCGCCGTTCTTGTCGAAATCTGTGTCCAAACCCTTGACGTTGACCGCCGAGCACGCTTCCGATTGCCGGGGGCGCTGCTGCAAATCCGTTCGAGAAATTTTCGGTGCTTGCGTCGCCGGAGTGAATGATCGGCGTGCCGGGAATCATCTAGTGATCGGGACCACCGGAAAGCGTGCTCACGAAGTACCGGAGCGCGTGCTCACGACGAACCGGGACAGGTGCTCACGAGGGACCGGGATCCGCACAAGCTGGCCAGCGTCCGAAGCGCACATCATGCACTTCCGCGAACTCGTCGAGATCGAGAACTTCCGCAGCTTGCCCCGATATCTGAGGAACGCTGCTCACGCTAATAGTGCAACGATTCGTTCGGGCTGCTCGCGCCAAAGCACCTACATCAAGTTGCGCGCGTTGGTTGGTCCGATGTTGGCCGATTTCTGCCGGTCAGGTTCTCGCCGGTGCTGGGCAGTTTCGCCGGCGAGCATGGTCAGATGGCGTGGCGAAGCCGGGCAATTGACTGGCGGTTTTCAGGTGCGTGTAGGCTCCATTCAAGCCGTCAATCTACGGCCCGAAGTGGCTTTTTGGTGGCCGACTGGCCACGATCCGCTGGACGAATAGGCTTGGGCGGCGCGGGTGCGCAAGCACGCAGGCGCCTGACCTCCAGAGTCAGCTCCAGGATGTGCGCCTCGGCGCTCAGGAGCTTCGACAGGGCCAGGTCGCGCTGCACTCGCATTGTTTCCATGCGATCACGAACAGCCCGCCTCGCATTGCGCTCAGCGAGGTTCTTCTGCCGCCCCGACTTCTGGCTGGGGTCGTCCTTGTGCTGATCGATCCATTCGGCGATCTCGCGACACAGTGCGGGAAAGCGACTCGGGCGTAGCGCGCTGGGTATCACGCCAGCTTCCTTTGCCACCGCGTTCTGACTCATGCGGGTGCCGACGGGAACATGCAGCGTCTTACCCGTTTTCAGGCGCTCAAAGGACTCGCGGAGCTTTGCCTCAGCGCGACCCATCGGCACGTCAGTTTTGGTCGATGACATTGATCGCCTCCTCCGCTGCTTTTCGATTGGCAATGATCGACTGCCACAGAGGCGAGCTGGACGGGACTTGGCCGAGTTGCGCATCAAGTTCGTCGATCAGCTTCGCCACGATGGACCGCTTCCCCTTGTCGATGATGAGCCGATCGCACGGCTTGCTGCTATCCCCGGCCGTACCCATGCAGTTGGCGATGTTGGTGATGCCGCCATAAACGCAGGTGACCTGCGTGCAGCCGCCCAGCAGCGTCTCTCGATAAGTGATCGCGCCCGACTTCGCGGCCTTGAGCAAGTCCTTGTGGTCGAGCTCGGTGATGGGCCGCAGAATCTGATCCTTGCGCTTTTGGCCATGCGGCGAGATGAATTGGTCGCCACTCAGTTCCTCGAACCCTCGCTTGATCGCCTGATACATCTCCCGGAGGAAGAATCCGGTCGCCTCGTCGGTGAGGTTGCCCTTGAGGCGGAAGTAGTTCTGGCCGTAGTACCGCGTCATCACGATGGTCAGGTGCTTCAGCTGGTACCGCAGGGACGCTTCTGACACCAAACCGCTGGCGAGCATGTTGCACACGCCCGTCCGGCGCAGCTGATGAAAGGCCAGCGGCCACACCTTGCCAACAGCAAACACCTCGGGTTCGAGGCCCATGGTCATCGCCTGAGCGATGTCGAGATCGGTCTGGGTGATGCGCATCTGTTCCGGATCAAAGAGCAGAGAGCGGGCTTTGATGAAAACGCTGTAGTTAGCCGTAGCGGATTTGTCGCCCTTTGGCGAGGCCGCTCCACTCCACGGCTCAGTAGGCGTGAGCGCAAGCAGGGGGTGCTTGCGATCCTGTGCGCTGAGACGGCGACGCGGATCATGCAATACCACGCTGAGCCGCAACTGGGCCGCGTGCGTCATCGCCTCAATGGCGACCGCCACGCTCGGCGAACAGATCCAGCGCGCATCCGGGTCCTGTTCCGTTTTGGTTGTCGCACTGGCGAGCAAATGCACATCCTGATTCAGACTGTCCTGCTCGACGCTGTAGCACCCTGCCCGCAGGGCCGCAGCCTCTTCCTTGCGCATCAGCGAAAAGTTGAGGGTGTATGCCAGCCCCACCTCACGAACCATCGTGAGTAGCGAGGAGAAATTCTTTAACGACAAGCCTCCGACCCAACGCGCCATCAATCCATCGATACCGAAGCGGCTGGCGGTGTCCCGAAATGGACCGTGGAAGTGCCGGTGTCCGGAGCGACTTCCGACACGCCGACGATGGTGAAACGGCTTATGTTTCGCTTCTAACCCCTCTTTGAACAGCGCCTCCCAGCCTCCGGCATTGATCTGGTAGGCCTCTAGGCAGAAGGTGAAGCAGGCTTCGACGTTCTCTTTGTGGGCGAGGTAATCGTCCAAGAACTCGCGCAGCCGAAGAACCTGATAGGTCCAGATGCGCGGCGGGATGTAGGCGGTTTGCACCCCTTCATGCTCTGGCACATTCTCGGCCAGTCGCTTGAGGCCGTCTTCATCCAGAATAGAAAAGCCCAGCGCATCGCGGAGGGCAAACAGTCGGCTCAGCAGGCCAAGCAAATTATTCGCCGTGCTCGACGACAGCTGCTCGGCCACCGCATCAATCACCTGCTGGAATCGCCACAGCTCGCTGAGCAGCACACCGTGGGAACTGCATGCCGCCGCCAGTTGGCGGAGATCGTTGTTGCGGCTCACTAGTGTGTTTGTGGATCGTGACTGCAGCACGCCCCAGAGCCCCTGCCCGGCGATCTGTCGCAGCAGGTCCGCGTTCTCGGCACTGACGGGCGCACCGTTGTACTTGCTGTCGCCATGGCCAAATGAAAGCTTCAACGCCTTGCCGGCCCATAGGGTCAGGTCCCAACTAGGTTCGCCGTAGCGTGATACGACCGTGCCCTGCGCATCGATGACCACCGGAAAATCAGGCGGCGGCGGCCAGGTGGGCGGGCGGAAATTAGCTGCGCTCGGCGTGACCAGCGGCGAATCGATGTGCAGGCTAAGCAGGTGAATTTCAGGCGTCATTGAGGCTCTCCACGATTTTGGTCAGGCCGGCCCAGTCGGGGTGGTGATCGCCCTCCCGAACACGCTCCTTGGCTTCTTTCACCCACTCGGCGCAGACGGCGCTGCGTGCCGCAATCGCATTCAGCTTTGCGGTCAAGCGATCAATGACCAGGTAACCCGGATGCAGCGGCTGGCCTTCCGGCGGGAGAAAGAGCGCTACTTCCAGCGCCTTGAGGAAGCGATGACTGGCCAAACGCCAGCAGTAGTCCGGAGCCATCACATCGCGAAAGTGCATGCACCACAGGCAACCCTCCGGCGTCACGCAATCGGGCGGCGGGGCTTCCTTGGGAGTGTCCGGCAACGGGCGCGGGCCCTCTTCGCCCTTGAGGCAGATCGGGATGGTGCGCGGCTTCTTCGTCAGGGTCGGATCGTTCTCGGCGTGGTACCTGCCGATCTCCTGAGAGGCCGACTGCAGGTCGCCCTCATCGTAGATGCGGAGCAACGTTTGCACCGTATGAGCAGCCATCTCCGCGGTCAGCTCAGGGTCCCGACTGCGCCGTAGGAGCCAGTTGACACGCGTGTTGCGCAGCGTGCGCGGGCCCACGAAAGGAATGCCCAGTTTCTTGCAGTACTTACGTATGGCCGCGCTAACTACCTTGTGGTGGCCAGGCAGCATCTGGGTATGCAGAAACGGAAAGAGGCGATCATCGCCATCGTTTAGGCCCAGAGCGTCCAGCCAGTCGAGGTAACGCTGGAAGTGGTCGCGGTATTCGCGGAATACGACGAATTGCGCCACACCCTTGCGACGCCCCTTGTACACAGCGCGGACAATGTAGTCCTGGTCGTCCGTTTGCCAGCGATACTCCGCTCGGGGCTCAGTCTGGGCCTGTTCCAGGTTCATGCCGGTCTGCGCAATAAAAATCAGCAGTTCCACATTGATGCGTAAGTTGATGAAGTCGGGTCGCGTTTGCTTGGCATCAGCCTCGGGAGCCAGCGCGGCGCGTTTGCGCAACGCGATCTCCCGCTCATACGGCCACTTCAAGGCGCTGGGATCCAGGTCGGCCTTTTTTAGCCCCCCCGCCAGTCGCAGCGTTTGCTGTCCTTCACGGATGGGGATGTCCAGCGGCAACGGCCCCTTCACAGCCTCCACCGTGAGCGCGGCGCAGACATCGGCAAGGAAGTGGCCAAACGCAAAGGTGTCGTCCAGGCGCTGCTTGTCGGCCTGCAGGCCACGTGATCGCCGCTGCTGCTTTGGGCGCCTAATCCCGGCGAGTTGGAGAAGCGCCGCAGAGGCACGGGGCGTGTGAGGATCCAACACAGGCCCCAGCAGTCCACACAGGGAAAGCACGTAACCGTGGGCGGATCCATGCTTCACACCCTTGACGGCAACGCGATGACGCAAGTGGTCGGCGTAGCCAAGAAAAAGTGATCTGGCGGTATCGAGGGAAAGACTGTCGCCCCGTTCATCGACCCACTCGATGAACGGCGTCAAGCAGCTCATGTAAGCCACCTTCGACGCGACAGAGCCTCCCAGGCCCTCGATCTCAGCATGAATCGCCTTCAGCAACTCCAGTCGCTCGCTGCGAATCGGCCCGAGCCGGCCTTGCGCGATGCACACATCTACCTTGTTGCGATTCATGGCTGCAGCGCCGCGATACAGGTAGCGCGTCAGGTCCCAGCCGCTGCCGTGCGAGCCGGTCGGAATGGAGTGAACCCGCAGATCAGGAAGCGCCAGATCAAGCATGGCTTCCTCCCTGCTTGGCCAGCCCCAGGAAGGCCTCGGTGAAGGCGTCGGCATGGGCCTTCATCGCCGCCGTCTTCTCCACGAACTTGACGTAGCCGAAGGTGGTCTTCTCGTCGGCATGCAGGGCGCACTCGCGCGTCAGATCGATGGCATCTGCCACCGGCAGCACGCGCAACGCCACCCGCATCAACAGGGTTGTGAAGGTCGCGCGTGAACGGTGAAAGTAGAAGTCGCGGAACACGGACACGCCGGCATCAAGCGCTTCCTTTCGCAGCCGGCACATCTCGGTGGTCACCGCGCCTTGCGAGTAGGGTTTGCCGTTCTTGTTCAGGAACAGCAGGCCGCGATGTTCGGGCGCCGCCTTCGCCTGCCGCTTGAGGCGCCGCGTGCTGGTGGCGTACTGAAGCGCTCGGGCGCGCAGCTCATCCCAAATGGGAACCTTGCCGCTCACCCCAAACTTGGTCGCGACAGGCGGGTGGGCCGCAGGCCCGAGGGCCATGCGTCGCCAGCCTGTGGCCGGATCCGTCGTGGCGTTCTCGAGCGTGGCCACCTTCAGATCGCACAAGGAGCCTAGCCGGAGCCCCGACCCGAAGCCAAGCGCCAGCATCAAGCGTAATTCTTCGCTGGCATTCGCTTCCGCAAAAGCTTGAATGTCGCGGCGACCTTCATCGCTCACCGGCAGCACGCCATCTTCCAGCTGGAAGCCGCCTTTGACCTTGGTGTTGCGGATCACCAGTTCGCTTGTGATCACCTGCATGGTGCGCTCAAGGCCAAACGTGGTCACGGTCTTCACCGCAACATGCCGGTCGTCCCACATCGGGCCAACCGGGGTAATCAATTCCGCTGCGTGCGCCCAGCGGTAGAAGCGCACCACTGCGGCCATTCTGGCGCTGGCAGTAGAAGGCGCGATTTCACGTGCATCCCGTGCGGCGATGAGCGCCTTCTTGAACCGGAACAGGCATCGATCCGCTTTCTTCTCAGGGAAGTGCCACCAGTCCGTCTTTTCGGCTTCCAGCCACTGCGCGTAGCTGGCCAAGTGCTTCACGGAAGCCAACACCGTCTTTGGATCGAGTTGCGCGGCAAGGTGGTGCGCCCAAAGGTTGGCTTGACCCCAGCCTTCGCCGTCTGCCCAGACGATCGTTGGCAAAACCTTAGGGGCTCGCGACGCACGCCACGCGACCGAATCCGGGCTCTCACCTTCCAGCACTTCCGCCAGGTGCGGCTGGAATTGAATCAGTTCAAGACTGGCCACTCGGCACCCCCAGAAGCTTGGCGATGGCCGCCATGTGGGCAGCGGCCGACTCACGTGAGGCCAGCGCTAATGCCTTCGGAGGGTTAAGCCCGAGTAGCTTGGCCACGTTGCTGGGAAAGGCTCGCCTTCGACCCGCGAGCTGGAGGCATGCAGACGCCACAGCCTCCTCCCCGGCCTGCTCGACAAGCCAATGCAGCACCCGACGATCTCGCTCCGACTCGATGACGATTTGCATCTTCCGCTCCTGTGCGACGAATACCAATCCGTTCTCTCACTGACTGGCGCTGGCAGACGTTGAGGCAAAACCGCAGGCTGCGCGCCCGTGCTCGGGCGCTTGCCTCCCCCGACCGGCTGCTGCCGGTCAGAGGGGCAGAGCTTTGTCTATGACAGGGGGGCAAAGAGCCGGTGTCACCACATTACCCTAGTAATGGCGGCGTATCACAGCGCCGCACGTAATGGTTGGCGCTGAAATGGCGCGGTCTCGCTCAGGACCTGCAGCACGAGCTGCGCCAGGCGGCCTATGCGCATGTGCAGAGGCTGCCGCCGGATTTCATCGCGCGCGAACGCAGCGGCAAGCTGATGGCGCTGATGAACGAGGACGTGAACCAGATCGAGCGCTTCCTCAACACCGGCGCGAACGATCTGATCCAGGTGTTCTGTTCCAGCCTGATGGTCGGCGCGGTGTTTTTCGTGATCACCAGCGATCTCGCGGTGCTGGCCTTGCTGCCGATCCCGCTGATCCTGTTCGGTGCGTTCTGGTTCCAGCGGCGGCTGTATCCGCGTTATGTCGCGGCACGCGATGCAGCGGCCATCGTGTCGAACCGGCTCAACAACAACCTCGCCGGCATGGCCACGATCCAGGCCTACACCGCCGAGGATTTCGAACGCGAACATGTGCGCGCCGCGTCCGACCAGTTCCGCGCGCGCAATGCCGAAGCGATCCGTTTCAGTGCCGCGATCACGCCGGTGATCCGCATGGCCATCCTCGCCGGCTTCGTCGCGACCTTGCTGTATGGCGGTCACCTGGCGTTGACCGGGGCGATCGGCGTCGGCAGTTATTCGGCGCTGGTCTACCTGACGCAGCGACTGCTGTGGCCGATGACGCGGCTCGCCGACATGACCGACCTGTACCAGCGCGCGATGGCCTCGGTGAATCGGGTGATGGACTTGCTGGAGACGCGGGTGCCGGAACGCGGCGCGCGCCGCATCGAACAGCGTCCGCGCGGCGCATTGCGTTTCGACGACATCGGCTTCGCGTATGCCGACGCGCCGACCTTGTCCGGCATCACGCTCGAGGTGCCGGCGGCGCAGACGGTCGCGCTGGTCGGCGGCACCGGCAGTGGCAAGAGCACGCTGCTGAAGCTGCTGCTGCGTTTCCACGATCCGGCCCGCGGGCGCATCCTGCTCGACGGCGAGGACATCGCCGCGATCGATCCGGTCGCATTGCGGCAACGCATCGGTTATGTCGCACAGGATCCGTTCCTGACCGACGGCAGTGTGGCCGACAACATCGCCTACGGCGAACGCCAGCCGGACCGCGCCCGCATCGAAGCCGCCGCCCGCGCCGCCGAGGCGCACGACTTCATCGCCGCCTTGCCGAACGGCTACGACAGCGCCGTCGGCGAACGCGGCGCGAATCTGTCGGGTGGCCAACGCCAACGCATCGCACTCGCCCGCGCGCTCTATCGCGATCCCGCCATCCTGATCCTCGACGAAGCCACTTCCGCCGTCGACAACGAAACCGAAGCCGCGATCCAGCGCTCACTCGCCCACGTCTCCAAGGGCCGCACCACGATTGTTGTCGCCCACCGCCTCTCGACCGTGCGCCACGCCGACCGCATCCACGTCATCGAACACGGCCGCCTGCTCGAATCCGGCGCCCACGACGACCTCGTCGCGAAAAACGGCACCTACGCCGCGCTGTGGCGGTTGCAGACGGGGGAGTGAACGCTGCGATTACGTACGCTAGCCTTGCCCGGTCTGCAGAGCAGGGATCCGCGTCATGAAGGCAAATATGTGGATGGTTCGAGCTGGAGAGGGTGGCTGGCGTATCGATGAGTTCAAATCACGATCGATGGTTTCGATCGGGTGGCAGGAAATGGGGGACATGTCGGCGTTGAAGTCGCGCGACGATTTTGTGCGCCAGATCGGTCGTGTGTACCTGGACAACACCAAGGCACAGACCTCAACTTCTGCGGGTATGGTTTTCCGATTCGTTCGTGAGATGAAGATCGGTGACGGCGTGGTTACTTATGATCCGGCCGAACGAAAGTACCTCATTGGAACGATTCGGAGCGACTATCGGCATGATTCGAAACAGCCGAATGGCCCAAATGTCCGCGACGTTGACTGGCGCGGTCAGGTCTATCGGGATGCGCTCTCCGTTTCAGCGCGTAACAGCTTGGGCGCTATTGCCACGTTGTTTCTGTTATCGCCGGATGTCGCGAGCGAAATTGAACGCGTGGCGACCAGTGGGTCCGGTTTGCAGACATCCAGTCTTCGAGCCGACGACACCGAAGATGTTCAGCAAGTTGAGGACATTTATCGCGACATTCAGAACAAGAGCGCTGAGTTCATCAAGGATCGACTGATCCGCTTGTCGTGGGACGAGATGCAGGAGTTGGTTGCTGGGCTCTTGAGAGCCATGGGTTACAAAACTCGTGTTTCTCCTCCTGGTGCTGACCGTGGAAAGGACATCGTGGCGTCGCCGGACGGTTTCGGTTTCGAGAGCCCGCGTATCGTGGTGGAAGTCAAGCATCGGCCAAACAGTTTAATGGGTGCGCAGGAGATTCGCAGCTTTCTGGGTGGTCGGCATCGGGAGGACAAAGGTTTGTATGTCAGCAGCGGCGGTTTTACCAAAGAGGCCCGCTATGAGGCTGATCGAGCGACAATTCCGTTGATGCTGATGGATCTAGACGATCTGGTGAAGACGGTGCTCGACTACTACGAGCGCATGGATTCCGACAGTCGTCGATTGATTCCGTTGAAGCGGCTCTATTGGCCTGCATGAATTTCCTTGCTATACAACAAAAATAAATTTGTTGTATAACGCGCTATGCCCAAGTTCTACCGCGAGCTTCCGGTGTCGGCGTCGACGGCGTATGCGCAGGTGCATGCGGCGGCGATGGCGTTGGAGTTGGCTCGGGACGTGTCGCATCTGCAGGGCAGTTTCGCGACCAAAAAGGTGCGTGGCACGACGCAGTGGTATTTCGCGTTTCGCGAGCCCGACCAGCGTGTTCGCCAGATCTACGTGGGACCGGATTCGTCCGACGTACGCGCGCTGGTGGAGCGCGCGCGGGCCGCGGCGCCAGTCGACAACCTGAAGCCGCTGGCGAAGAGTGCGAGCTCGCTCGGCAATGCCACGGTTCAGCGCAAACACTTGTCGGTGATCCTGCGGCTCAACGAGTTCGGCTTCTTCCGCGCCGGCGGCGTGCTGATCGGCACGCATGCATTTCTGGCGTATGCGAACCAGTTGGGACTGCAATGGGTCGGCTCCGACCAAACGGCCGATGTCGACTTCGCGCATGCGGGGCGAAACGTCTCGATTGCCTTGCCGGCCACGGTCGATTCGACACCACACGCCGCGCTGACGACGATGGGGGAGGGGTTTCTGCCGCTCGTTCAGTATCGTGGCCAAGCCGGTGCCAGTTATCGCAAGAAGGACGAGCCCGAGTTCCAGATCGACTTCCTGACGCCGAAGACCGGGCGTAGTGATGACCCGATCCATATCGAGCACCTCGACGTCGCGCTGCAGCCGTTGCGCTTCATGGAGTTCTCGCTCGAAGGTATCGAACAGGCGACGCTGTTCGACCCGACCGGTCGCTGCGTCGTCGTCAGTCTTCCGGCGCCGGCACGTTATGCGGTGCACAAGCTGCTGGTGATCGCCGAACGCAGCGGCGCTTATCGCGCCAAGATCGGCAAGGATGTCGCGCAGGCGGCGTCGCTGATCGAGTATTTCGCGAACACCGACCTAGATCCGCTGATGGCGGCTTGGCAGGACGCGCGCGAACGCGGGCCCGGTTGGCGCAAGCGCGCCGACGAAGGATTGCGGGCCCTGCGCGCGACGGCGCCGGATCAAGCCGCATTGCTCGCTGCGGAGCGATGATCGGGTTTCATGACCCATGACAATCGCTCGATCGGAATTGCGTATAGCGTGACCACATCAGGAGGAGAAGGGCGATGTGGCGTGCAAAGAGCGCGGTGCTGGTCGGGTTGGGTGCGCTGCTGGGCGCGGGGCCGTTGGTTGCCGATCCGGTGCTGGCCGGGCGAATCCTGAATCCGGTGACGAGTGCCGAGCCGGTGGCGGGGACGCGTGATCCGGCGGTGTCGGGGGACGGGCGTTTCATCTTCTTCGTGTCGACGTCGAACAATCTCGGGCCGATGGCCAACGGTGCGTTGAATCTCTATCGCGCCGACACGTCGGCAGCGACGCCACCGGAGCTGTCGCTGGTGCTGGCGCTGTCCGGGCTCGGCAATGGCAACTGCTTTGCGCCGTCGGCATCGAACAGCGGCACCGTGGTCGCATTCGAGACGCTGGCGACCAATCTCGGTGGCACGCAGGGCAACTTCAGCGACATCTATGCGAGCTTCCAGATCGCGCTGCCGCAAAACGAAGTCGGGTTCGATACCTTGCTGGTGAGTCGTGGCCTCGGCGGCGTGGCGCCGAATGGCGCGTCGCGGTATGCATCGACTTCGGGAGACGGCCGCTTCGTCGCGTTCTGGTCGGACGCATCGAACCTGATCGCGAATGACAGCAACAGCGCACCGGACACCTTCATCGTCAATGTCGATGGCGGCCAACTCGGCCCGACCGAACGCATCAGCGTCGATTCGAACGAAGTGCAGATCGCCGGCTGGAGTCGCGCCTTGTCGAACCATGCCGTGTCCGGTGACGGTCGTTACGTCGTGTTCGCCGCCGATGCGACGCTGGATGGTGCCAACTCCGGCACCATCGAAGACGTGTACCTGCGCGATCGCACGGCGGGCACGACGACGCTGCTGAGTCGCTTCAGCAACGGCACGCCCTTCAATGCCGCCGCCGACCAGCCCTCGATCTCGCCGAACGCGCGCTACGTGGCGTTCCGCTCGTTCCAGACCGGTGCCGGCATCGGTCCCAGCCGCATCTTCCTGCGTGACCGCCAGAGCAACACCACGACCAGCATTCCGGCGCCGCCGACCACGGCCGCGTGCGCCGAACCGCGCGTCAGCGACGATGCCGACATCGCGATGAACTGCGCGAGCAGCCTGGTCGGTGTCAGCCAGCAAGTCTGGTTCCGACGCGGCAGCGACGGCGCGTTCTTCCGACTCAGCAGCACGCCGGGCAATGCCGATGGCAATGGCGCTTCCGGCACCGTGATCGACTTGAGCGACAGCGGCGATGTCGTCGTGTTCGACTCGGCGGCGTCCAATCTCGATCCTGGCGATGGCAACAGCAGCCAGGACGTGTTCGTCGGCATCGAGGAAAGTGTGCTGTACGCGATCTTCAGCGACGGTTTCGAGTGATCGAGGTCCGGATGTCCGGACCTAGAGCGCACCGCGCACTGCGACGCCCTTGCCGCGCTGCTTGCCCGCATACATCGCCGCATCGGCGGCCTTGAGCAGGTCGGCGATCTGGGTGCCGTCCTGCGGCACCAGCACATAGCCGATCGTCACACCGACCCGGCAATCCAGTTCACCTTGCCGGAAGGGCGCCTGGAACGCGGCCAGCAAGCGCTGACCGAGATCGGCCGCCGTCGCCACGCTGGCCAGTTCGGTGGCGACGATCACGAATTCGTCGCCGCCCACGCGCGCGACGATGTCGCGGGATTGCACCGTGGCGGTCAGGCGGCCGGCGATGGCGACCAGCAGTTCGTCACCGACGTCATGCCCGTAGAGGTCATTGACCGGCTTGAAGCCGTCGAGGTCGAGCATGTAGATCGCCAGCAACCGCTCCGTGGTCGCACGCGGCACCAGGGTCACGAGCGCCTCGTTCAAGCCGCGCCGGTTCTTCAGCGCCGTCAGCGAGTCGGTGTTGGCGAGCGACTTCATCATGTCGCGCTCGAGTCGGGCCTGTTGCGCCACACGATGCTCGGCGGCGGTGCGCAGGATGACGATGCGCATGAACAGCAGCATGTCGAAGGTCGCGCCAAACTGCAGCGCATGCAAGGTCCAGAAATTCACGCCGATGTGACCGTTGATGGTCAGCGACAGGATCACACCGGTCAGGAAATAGCCGGTCCAGGCCACGATGAAATAGGTGCCGACGCTGTCGCCGCGACGCACCCGGGCGATGGCGCCGCGCAGGCCGATCAGCGCCGGCATCAGCCCGAACACGGCGGAGACTACGCCCAGCCATCGGTTGTTCATCCAGTCCAGCGCGAACAGCAGCGCGAAAATCGCGAGTGCGGCCGCAAGCACTTTCAGCGCCAAGCGTGCACGCGGATGCAAGTCGTCCGCCAGCACGGCCTCCACGAACAAGGCCAGCGTCGCCGAGACCAGCAGCAACGAAAGGCCGGCCATGTGCACTTCGATCCAGGGCCGGTCGGTCCACAGGTAGATCGCACCCAGGCCGAACAAGTGCATGTTGAACAACAGGTGGCAGACGATCACGGCCGCATATTTTCCGTATACCGCGTCCTTCAGGTTGATCCACTGCTGCACACTGAAGACCAGCAGGCAAAAGCCGATCGCGATCAGCACCCCCTGCAGCAGGAACTCGTGATTGGCATGCGAGTGAAACGCCGCCGGACTCAGGAATTTCACCGGCACGATCACCGAGCTGCGGGTATCGACGCGAAACAGGATGTCGGTGTTCTGGCCCGGCTGAAGGTCTAGCATTACCGCCGGCGTGCGCGAACCCAGCGGACGATCGCGGAACGGCAACAAGCTGCCCATCGTTGCGACGTGCTCGGTGCGGCCTTCGCGGGCCACGAAGACGTCGGTGCGGTTCAGCAAGGCGTAGTCGATTTCCAGGACCCAGCGGCCACTTGCACCGGGCGGAACCGCAACCGGCAGATGAAACCAAAGCGCATCGTTGCGGAAGCCCATGCCGGCATGCGGCGAGGCGGGCGGCTTGAAGTCCGCGAGGCGTCGAAGCGCCTCGTCGGCATCGATCGAGCGATCGGGGTCGGACAGCACCTGCACGTACGGCCACGCGTCGTGAATCGGCGTCGCATCCTCCAGCAGCAGCGGTGCCGCGCCCGCGGGGACCGCGCCCAGCATCCACAACAGACACCACAGCGCGCGCCGCACCGCGATGCACAGACGCATCGGCAACGCAGGTCGGGCATAGCGCATCAGCGGCATGTGGATGTCAGTCCCCGGTCGTTGCCCATCATTCCTGAAGTCACGATTGTACCGACGGACCTGCCGCCGCATGCGCGGACGGAACCCGCGCTATTCCGGATCGTAATCCAGGTTCGGCGCGAGCCAGCGCTCGGCCTGCGCCAGCGACCAGCCCTTGCGCCGGGCATAGTCCTCGACCTGTTCCTTGCCGACGCGACCGACGACGAAATACTGGCTCTGCGGATGCGCGAAGTAATAACCGCTGACGGCCGCCGTCGGGTACATCGCGAAGCTCTCGGTGAGCTTCACGCCGGCGTTGCGTTCGGCATCGAGCAGCGCGAACAGCGTGCCTTTCTCGCTGTGGTCCGGGCAGGCCGGATAGCCGGGCGCCGGGCGAATGCCGCGATAACCTTCCGCGATCAAGGCCTCGTTGTCGAGCGACTCGTCCGCGGCATAACCCCAGATTTCGCGCCGTACTTTGCGATGCAGGGCTTCGGCCAGCGCCTCCGCGAGACGGTCGGCGAGTGCCTTGAGCAGGATCGCATTGTAGTCGTCGTGTGCGGCTTCGAAGCGGGCGACGTGTTCCTCGATGCCGATGCCGGCGGTCACCGCGAATCCGCCGATCCAGTCCTGCGGGCCATTCGCGTCGTGGATGAAATCGGCGAGGCAGAAGTCCGGACGTTCGACCGGTTTGTCGACTTGCTGGCGGAGGAAATGCAGAACGCCTTGGCTTTCTGTAGGAGGGCCACTCGTGGCCCGATCAGTGCTTGTGTCGAGTGCCGGTCGGGCCACGAGTGGCCCTCCTACATCAATACGAACATCATCGCCGACGCGATGCGCCGGCCAGATCCCGACCACCGCCTTCGCCCGCAACCATTGCTCGCGCACGATGGTGTCGAGCATGGCGCGGGCATCGTCGAACAGCTTGCGCGCTTCGCTGCCGACGATCGCATCATCGAGGATGGCGGGATAGCGGCCGGCGAGTTCCCAGGTGGAGAAGAACGGCGTCCAGTCGATGAAGGGCACGAGTTCGGCGAGCGACCAGTTCTCGAACACGGTGAGGCCGGGGTGCCTGGGCGCTTCGGGCACATGCGCGCCGGGCTGGAAGGCCTGCCGGCGCGCGGCGTCGATCGACACCAGTCGCTTTGCGTCGCCCCGGTTCGCATGGCGCGCGCGCACATCGGCGTAGTCGGCATTGGTTTTCGCGACGAAGTCGGCACGCAGGTCCGCGCTCATCAGCGATTGGGCGACGCCGACCGCGCGCGAGGCGTCCTTGACCCACGCGACCGGCGTCGCCAGGTGCGGCGCGATCTTCAGCGCCGTGTGCGCACGCGAGGTGGTGGCGCCACCGATCAGCAGCGGTTGCGTGAAGCCTTGCCGCTTCATCTCCCGCGCGACGTGCGCCATCTCGTCGAGCGAGGGCGTGATCAGTCCGGACAGGCCGATGATGTCGGCCTGCTCGGCGCGGGCGGCATCGAGAATGCTCTGTGCGGCGATCATCACGCCGAGATCGATCACTTCGAAGTTGTTGCAGCGGAGCACGACGCCGACGATGTTCTTGCCGATGTCGTGGACATCGCCCTTGACGGTGGCGAGCACGATCTTGCCGTTCGACCGATGCACCTGGCCACTGCGCAGTTTTTCTTCCTCGATGTAGGGAATCAGATGCGCGACCGCGCGCTTCATCACGCGCGCCGATTTCACCACTTGCGGAAGGAACATCTTGCCGGCACCGAACAGATCACCGACCACGTTCATGCCGGCCATCAACGGGCCTTCGATCACATCGAGCGGACGTGTCGACGCGAGCCGCGCTTCTTCGGTGTCGAGTTCGACGTAGGCATCGATGCCGTGCACCAGTGCATGCTTCAGCCGCTCGCTGACCGCGCGTTCACGCCAGGCGAGGGCGGCGCTGTGGTCGACCGCGTCGCCCTTCTTGCCCTTGTAGCGTTCGGCCACTTCGATCAGGCGCTCGGTGCCGTCACCGCGTCGATTCATCACCACGTCTTCGACGCGTTCACGCAGGTCGGGATCGAGATCGTCGTAGATCGGCAATGCGCCGGCGTTGACGATGCCCATGTCCATGCCGGCGCGGATCGCGTGGTACAGGAACACGGCGTGGATGGCTTCGCGCACGAGGTTGTTGCCGCGGAACGAGAAGCTGACGTTCGATACGCCACCGGAAACGTGGGCGAGTGGGAAGCGCCGCTTCAGGGCGCGCGTCGCCTCGATGAAGTCGATCCCGTAGGCGTTATGCTCTTCGATCCCGGTGGCGATCGCGAACACGTTTGGATCGAAGATGATGTCTTCGGACGCGAAGCCGACCTCGTTGACGAGCAGGTCGTGGGCGCGGGTCAGGATCTCGACCTTGCGCTGCATCGTGTCGGCCTGGCCGGTCTCGTCGAAGGCCATGACGACGACGGCGGCGCCGTAACGCTGCACCTTGCGGGCATGCTCGAGAAAGGCCGCTTCGCCTTCCTTCAGCGAGATCGAGTTGACGATCGCCTTGCCCTGCACGCACTTCAGGCCGGCTTCGATGACTTCCCACTTCGACGAGTCGATCATCACCGGCACGCGCGCGATGTCGGGCTCGGACGCGATCAGGAACAGGAACTTGCGCATCGCCGCGACGGCGTCGAGCAAGCCTTCGTCCATGTTGATGTCGATGACCTGGGCGCCGCTCTCGACCTGCTGGCGCGCGACCACGACCGCTTCGTCGTAGCGGTCGTCCTTGATCAGTTTGCGGAACTGCGCCGAGCCGGTGACATTGGTGCGTTCACCGACATTGACGAAGTTCGTGGTCGGCGTGATCACGAAGGGTTCGAGGCCGGAGAGACGCGTATGCGGTGCCGGTGTCGCGGCTGCACGGGGCGCGACGCCACGCACGGCATCGGCAATCGCGGCGATGTGTTCGGGCGTGGTGCCGCAGCAACCACCGACGATGTTCAGCAGGCCGGCACGGGCGAATTCGCCGAGTACCGCCGCCATGTCTTCGGGGTTTCGTCGTAGCCGCCAAACGCATTCGGCAGGCCGGCGTTTGGATGGCAGCTGACGAAGGTGTCTGCGATCTCGGACAGCACGTCGAGATGCACCCGCAAGTCCTTGGCGCCCAGCGCGCAGTTGAAGCCGATCGACAACGGCTTCGCGTGGCGCACCGAATACCAGAAGGCTTCGGCCGTCTGGCCGCTGAGCGTGCGTCCGGAGCGGTCGGTGATGGTGCCGGAGATCATCACCGGCAGGCATTCACCACGTTCGGCGAACACCTCGTCGAGTGCGAACAGCGCGGCCTTGGCGTTCAGCGTGTCGAAGATGGTCTCGACCATGATCGTGTCGGCGCCGCCGTCGATCAGGCCGTTGGCCGCCTCGCGGTAGGTCGCGACCAGTTCGTCGAAATGGATGTTGCGGAAGCCGGGATTGTTCACGTCCGGGGACAACGACGCGGTGCGCGAGGTCGGGCCGAGGACGCCAACGACGAAACGTGGCTGCTGCGGTGTCCGCGCTTCGGCCGCATCGCATTCGATGCGTGCCAGGTGCGCACCTTCGCGATTGAGTTCGTAGACGATGCGTTCGAGCGCGTAGTCGGCCTGCGAGACCGAGGTCGAGTTGAAGGTATTGGTCTCGATCAGGTCGGCGCCGGCATCGAGGTACTGGCGATGCACATCGCGGATCAGCCGCGGCTGGGTCAGCGACAGCAGGTCGTTGTTGCCCTTGAGGTCCTTCTCGGCATGTTCGTGCGGAGCATGATGCGGACAGCCCGGTCCGCAGCCGGCGCCCACCACGAAGCGCTCGCCGCGGAATCCGGCTTCGTCGAGTTGGGCGCGCTGCAGCATCGTGCCCATCGCGCCATCGAGGATCAGGATGCGTTCGCGCAACGCCGTTTCGAGCAGCGCCACGCGCGCCGGGTTCAGCCAGGGCAAGGCATTCATGGCTTGCGCGCCAGCAGGGTCAGCACTTCGAAATTCGGGGCCCGCTTCTCGCGCGAACTGACCTCGCAGTCGATGACGTCGAGGCCGGCCTTCTTCGCCAGCTTCTTCAATTCATCGACGGTGAAGCCGAGGTTGCAGTGATCGAACTCCTCGGCGGCCGCCTTGTGTGCGTGCTTGTTCAGCGTCAGCGCCAGTAGCCGGCCACCCGGGCGCAATACGCGCACGGCCTCGCGCACGGCCTGAGCCGGATGCTCGGAATAGGTCAGGGCATGCATGAGCAAGACCAGATCGAATCTGGCATCGGGCAAGCTCAATGCGTGCATGTCGCCGTGTTCGACGCGCACGTGCTTCAACGGCTTCAGGCGGTCGCGCGCGGCATGGATGACGCGTTCGTTCGAGTCGACGCAGAGGATCGATTTCGCGTGCGGTGCCAGCAGTTCCGCGAGCACGCCGTCGCCCGACGCGACGTCGAGCACGTCGCCGAGCTCGACCAGATGCATCGCGCCGCGCGCCAGCGCCTCCCAGGTGCGGCCCGGCGAATAATGGCGCTCCATGTCGCCGGCGACCGCGTCGGCCCAACCTTCGGATTGAGCGCGCTTGGCCAGCACGGTCGGCAGTCGACGTGCGTCGTCCTCGAGCAGGGCGTCGTCGATGCTGGTGCGCAAGGTGCGCCACAGCTGCGCGTGCTTGTCGTCGAGTTCGGCGTTGAAACGGTAATAGGCCGAGACGCCGGCACGGCGGTCGCGCACCAGGTCGAGTTCCTTGAGCTTGGCCAGATGCGTGGACACGCGCGGCTGCGCCAGCTGGGTGATCGCGGCCAGTTCGGCGACGGTCAGTTCCTCGGCTTCGAGCAGCACCAGCAGGCGCACGCGCGTCGCGTCGGACAGGGTCCGGAACAGGCTGGAAAGGTCCGTCAGATCCATATTTATCGTTTTATCGCGATGAAAAGATGCGCCACGGTAATGGCTGCGCCGGGAGTGGTCAATCGACGCATCGTGAACGATGCAAGCGCTGGCCCGTGCGTGATGGCGACCGAGACGTTAGGGTCCGTCATCGACCATGGAGAAATCGCCGATGACGTTGTCCATCTCGCAGGTTGCGGAAGCGGACCGGGCTGCCTGGTCGGGCTTGTGGCGCGACTATCTGACCTTCTACGAAAGCACGCGGCCACAGGCCTTGTTCGAACGCAATTTTGCGCAGCTCGTGCAGGGTCATGGCCCGTTGTTCGGCTGGCTGGCGCGTGACGCCGACGGTGTGCCGATCGGACTCGCGCACTACTTCACGCACGGCACGGCGTGGTCGTTCGGCGAGACCTGCTACCTGCAGGACCTTTACGTGCAGCCGGCACATCGCGGCAGTGGCGTGGCCGCAGCACTGATCGCCCAGGTCGCGGCCGATGCCAAGGCGCGCGGTTGCGAGCGCCTGTACTGGCTGACCCATCAGGACAACACGCGAGCGCGGGCGCTCTACGACCGCGTGGCCGCCTTCGAGGGTTTCGTCTGCTACGAACGCGGCCTTGCTTGATGCGCGACGACGCCTGAGCGCGCTGGCAGTCGATCGGGGCATCGACTAACCTCCGCGGCCCCATGCAGTTCGACTCCCTGACCTTCCTGCTGTTCTTCGTGATCGTGCTGGCCGGCGCGGCGCTGACGCGTGGCTGGAACGCACGCAAGAACCTGCTGCTGGTCGCGAGCTACGTGTTCTACGGCGCCTGGAGCCCGGCCTTCACCTTGCTGCTGGCCGGCGCCAGCGTGCTCGACTGGTTCCTCGCGCGGCGTATCCATGCCGCCGAGGATCCGGCGCATCGACGCTTCTGGCTTGCCGCCAGCATCGTGCTCAACATCGGCACCCTGGCCCTGTTCAAGTACGGACCTTTCCTGCATGCGAACCTGGCGGCGCTGCTGGCCAGCGTCGGCGTGCATCTTGATCCGTGGTCGCTGGGGCTGGTGCTGCCGGTCGGGATTTCCTTCTACACCTTCCAGTCGGTGTCCTACACCTTCGATGTCTATCGTCGTCGCGTCGAGCCGATCCATTCGCTGCGTGACTTCTGCCTGTTCGTGGCGTTCTTCCCGCAACTCGTGGCCGGCCCGATCGTGCGCTTCACCACCTTCGCGCCGCAGCTGGTGGCGCCGCGTGCGCCCTCATGGTCCGGCCTTGCGCACGGTGCGGTGTGGATGCTCTGGGGCCTGTTCGAAAAGATCGTGCTCGCCGACACCGTGTTCGCGCCGGTTGCGGATGCCGCCTGGAACGGGTTGTCGGGATTGTCGTCGAGCGCCGCGCTGACCGCGTCGCTGGCGTTCGCCGGTCAGATCTTCTGCGACTTCGCAGGTTATTCCTGCTGCGCCATCGGTGCTGCACGCTGCTTTGGCTTCGAGTTGCCGCTGAACTTCCGCAATCCTTATGCGGCCGTCGGTTTCAGCGACTTCTGGCGGCGCTGGCACATCAGCCTGTCGACCTGGCTGCGCGACTATCTCTACATCGCCCTCGGGGGCAATCGTGGCGGCGCCTGGCGTACCTATCGCAACCTGATGCTGACCATGCTGCTCGGCGGCCTGTGGCATGGGGCCGGCTGGAACTTCGTGCTCTGGGGCGGTTGCCACGGGCTACTGCTGGCGGTCGAGCGCGCCCTGCGCGAACGTGACGGCGTCGTGCCCGAGGTGCGGGGCTGGTCGCGGCCGTTGTGGGCGCTCGTGACCTTGATCGCGGTGGTCGCCTTGTGGATTCCGTTCCGCTCGCCGGATTTCGCATCGACGGCGCAATTCCTGCAGGCCTTTGCGGCGCCGTGGACGCCGCTCGATTTCGCCGCGAAGTGCGTCTTGGTCGCGTTTGCGGTACTGGTGCTGGTGCAGTGGTGGGCGCGCGATCGCAGCCTGGATGAGGTGGTCGCCGGCGCGCCCGCCTGGCTGCTGGCACCGGCCCTGGCGCTGTTGATCGTGCTCGTCGTGCTGAGCCCGGGAGATTCCAATGCCTTCATCTACTTCCAGTTCTGAGCCGCGCGCGCTGCACGGGGTGTGGCTGGCGGCGGTCGTGATCGCGGTGCTGGCGTTGCTCGCGCTGGACCGGCATTGGCGCGCGTATGGCATGCCGGCGGGACTGATCGACTCGAAGCAGTTGTGGTCGATTCAGCGCGATCGCGTGTACGGCGACGATCCGCGTCCCGTGGTGTTCATCGGGGCGTCCCGTAGCGCCTACGGCATTGATCCGAAGCAGTGGCGCAGCCTGTTGCCGCGGACCAAGCCGGTGATGCTTTCGCTCAATGGCCGCCATCCGATCGCGATGTTGCGCGATCTCGCGGCCGACGAAGACTTCCGCGGTCTGGTGATCTGTGATGTCGATACCCACGGCATGCTGCGGCGCTGGTGGGAGATGCAGCAGGAATACGTCGACTACCATCGCCTGCGTTGGACCCCGAACTGGCGCGTGCACCGACTGCTGCTGAATGCCTGGCAGCGTGCGAGCGTGCTGGCCAATCCGGCGTTGGGCTGGAAAGCCGGCCTGCAGCGATGGTTCGAGGGCGGCACGCCCTACATTCCGGTGACCCGCATCAACAGCGGTCGCGGCGGCGAGATCCTGTTCGGACAGTTCGACGCCGCCGCATCGGCGCGTGCCTTCGACGAGGGCGCCGAGCAGAAAATGCGCGAACCGAGACCCGCCGTCGCCGATTACCTGGCCGACGCGCGCCAGATCCAGGCCTGGGTCAAGGCGATCCAGCACCGCGGCGGCGACGTGGTCTTCTTCCAGCCGCCGGTGTCGGGCCGCGTCGCGGCGCTGGAACGTGAGTACTTCGACCGCGCCGCCTACTGGAACGTGTTCGCGGCGATGGACGGCATCCACGCCCTGCATGCCGACGACGTGCCGGCGATGCGGGCTTTGCCCTTGCCCGATCATTCACACGTGCGCGGCGAAGATCGAGCCATGCTGACGACGTTGTTGGTGCAGGAATTGCAGCGGCGTGGCTGGATCGACGCATCGCAGCCGGTGGCACCGCTCCGCTAAACTGCGGGGCCACGCGGCGCGACGTCGCCACCCTTTCCGTTCACAGCGAGACCGACCATGGACTTTGCATTCACTGAAGAACAACTGGCCATCCAGGACGTTGCCCGTCGCATCGCTCAGGAAAAGATCGCGCCGAGTGCCGAACATCATGATGTCACCGGCGAATTCCCGCTCGCGAACATCCGCACGCTGGGCGAGAACGGCTTGATGGGCATCGAAGTGCCGCACGAATACGGCGGTGCCGGCATGGACCCGGTGTCCTACGTGCTGGCGATGATCGAGATCGCGCATGCCGACTGTGCCCACTCGACCATCGTGTCGGTCAACAATTCGCTGTTCTGCAACGGCATCCTGAAGTTCGGCACGGAAGCGCAGAAGCAGTTGTACGTGCGTGCGATCGCCGAGGGGCGCGAGATCGGTGCCTTCGCGCTGACCGAGCCGCAGTCGGGTTCGGACGCGACCGCGATGAAGTGCCGTGCGGTCAAGCAGGCCGACGGCCGCTTCGTGATCAACGGCAAGAAGAGCTGGATCACTTCGGGGCCGGTGGCGCGCTACATCGTGCTGTTCGCGATGAGCGAACCCGGCAAGGGCGCGAAAGGCATCACCGCCTTCATGATCGATACGAACAAGCCCGGTTTCCATCGTGGCAAGACCGAACCCAAGCTCGGCATCCGCGCGTCCGCGACCTGCGAGATCGAGTTCACCGACTACGTCGCCGAAGTCGACGAGGTGCTGGGCACGGAGGGCGAGGGTTTCAAGATCGCGATGGGCGTGCTCGATGCCGGTCGCATCGGCATCGCCTCGCAGGCGGTCGGGCTGGCGCGCGCCGCCTATCAGGCCGCCGTTGCCTATGTGCGTGAACGCAAGAGCTTCGGCCAGCCGATCGGGTCGTTCCAGATGATTCAGGCCAAGATCGCCGACATGAAGTGTCGTCTCGATGCGGCGACCATCCTGACCTTGCGTGCCGCCTGGGCGAAGGAACAGACCGAAAAGAACGGTGGACGATTCAGTACCGAGGCGGCCGTGGCGAAACTGACGGCCTCGGAAGCGGCGATGTTCATCACCCATCAGGCGCTGCAGATCCATGGCGGCATGGGCTATTCCAAGGAAATGCCGCTGGAGCGCTATTTCCGCGACGCCAAGATCACCGAGATCTACGAAGGCACGTCGGAAATCCAGCGCCTCGTCATCGCGCGCAACGAGACTGGCCTGCGCTGATCCGGCTCAGGCGGTCGCCAGTGCCGCGTCGTCGATTTCGCGGAACTGGCCGGCCAGAAGATCGTTCGCGACCCGTGCATGCGGACGATCGGCGACCAGCTTGCCGTGACCGTTCACGAACAGGCAGCGTTCGGTCATCGCGCTGGTCCAGACCAGCTTCGCGCGCTGCGGGCGGCCCTGGTCGTCGACCAGTTCGAACCATCGCCCCAGCACGAGTTGGCGGACGTGACGCAAGGCGTCGGTGAAGCTCGGCAGCGTGCGTTCCGCCGTGGCTGCAATCGGCGATTCGGCGACCGCCGGTGCGGCGGTCGGGGCCAGCAATTGTTCGTAGCGGGCGCCGAATTCGGCGATGACCCGATCGGTCTCGTGATCGGCCATGCCGACACCGAGCAGGGCCGCACGCAACGACGACACGATGCCCGGCACCATCGCGCACCAGTGGGCCTGTTCGTTGCTCGCGGTTTCCGGGTCCAGCGCCCACGCGATGTCGCGCACCAGCTTGCAGGCGCTGCGCCATTCGGTGGAAGTTTCGCCACGACGGGCATGCACGGTTTCCAGATGGCGACGCAATGGGCCACGCACGACCTGGCCGATGCCGTCGGGGACATGGGCCTGCGACAGAACCATGGTCACGACCTGATCGGCGGAACGCTGCGCGGTGAAACGCAGCTCCTGCGCCCGCTCGACTTCCGCGGCGCGACGCTCGGCGATTTCGTTGCGGCGACGTTCGCGCTCCAGTTCGGCTTGGACCTGCGTTTCCGGTGCGGCGATCGCGGCGGCGGCGGGCCATGCCGAAGCCGACGGCGCTGCCATCGGCACGGGTGCGGCCGCCTGGGTCGGGACCTCGGCAACGGCGGTCTGCTGCGCCATCCACTGCGTCATCCGGGTCAGCACTTCGCCGAGTTGCTGCACGTCCGGCGCCGGTGCGGGCGCTGCGGCCACGACGTGTCGCGCGGCGGCGACGGCATGACCGCTCGACACGGACGACGGCATCGTCCTCGGCAGCGCGGACGAAGCGCGCAAATTCGGCAGGACGCCATGTTCGAGCAACAAGGAATTGACCGATTCCAGCAGCGGTTCCATGTCTGCGGCCAGTCGCTTTTCCAGCTGCTTCAGCACGATCAATCGGGATTCCAGCCCGAGCTCGATCGATGCCAGGCCGGCGCGACACATTTTCGCGAGCATCGCGCCGGACAGCGGCGTGGTGGCGCCACTGGACAATCCGAACACGATCTCCAGTCGACGCTGGACCTGATGGCGAAGACGCGGTGCCATCTCGTCGCAGCGCTTGCCGACGCGGAACAAGGCGAGATCGAGTTCCAGGTCGTCATCGGCCACGAGTTGCAACGGATCGTCGACGAGTCGAACGGTGGTCACCGGACCGTCCTCGGTCGCGCGGCCCTCGAGCACGGCCATGCACACGCTCGCAAAGGCGCGCGTGGCCGATTCCCGGCTGAGGCGCAGCTGCCGTTGATCGTCGAAATACTGCGCCTGGCGCAAGCCGTTGATGGCGCGCTGGGCGTGTCCGAACAGAATATCGTCGCAACTTGCCAGCGTTTCGCGGAAAGTCCGGGTCAGGCGCGCGCCGGCGCTGGCCGCAATCTCGGAGGGGAGTTGCGGTGTGCCTGCAGGGGCGCGACGCGCGCCGATCTCGACGACGTTGGGCATATTCCGACCTCGGGGAATCGGCGCAATGATACTGTTTGACACAGGCGTGTCAAATTGTGACCGAGGTCTTCAAATTCAGGGGGGTACCGATGCAACAGGCCAGTGCAGTCGCGTTGACCGGATTCATCGGGTGGACATTGGCGTTGCTGGTGCTGATGGAATTGCTGCGCACGCGCCTGGTCGTGCTCGGCAAGACGCCGCCTAACGCGTTCCGCCCGGACAATGCCAATCTGTCGCCGTTCATGCAGCGACTGGCGCGGGCGCATGCCAATTGCGTCGAGAGCCTGCCGGTGTTCGGTGGACTGCTCGCGGTCGCGATGGTCACGGGGCACACCGATCGGACCGACCCGCTGGCGCTCATCCTGCTTGCCGCGCGTGTCCTGCAATCCAGCGTGCACCTGGCCTCGCTGAGTGCAGCGGCGGTCAGCGTCCGCTTCAGCCTGTTCGTGGTCCAGCTCGGCATCGCCGTGTACTGGACGATTCAGCTCCTGCAAGCCTTGATCTGAGACGGAACCGCCGACGCCCGGCGGATCAAAAGATCAGCGCCGCCATCTGCTTGCGGGTGCGGCTGACGAGGTCGGCGTCGTCGATGAGGGCGAAGGCGGCGATCAGGGATTTGCGGCCGAGGTCGTCGTCGAACTTGCGGTCGGCGCGCATGACTGCGAGGAAGCTCTCGAGTGCGGCTTCGTGATCGCCGGCGAGCAATTTGCGCACGCCGAATTGATGGCGGGCACGGTGGTTGGCGGGATTCGCGGCAAGTTGGGCGACGAGTTCGGCTTCGCCGGGTGCGTCCTGCAATGCCTTTGCGAAATCGAGTTGGGCGCGTGCGCGCTTGGCACGGTCGTCGGTGGCGAGATTCGCGGGCAGGCCGTCGAGTTCGATTTCGGCCTCCTTGGCGTGACCGGCCTGCAGCAGGGCGGCGATCAGGTCGAGGCGCAGTTCGGGCCGGTCGGGCGCCGACAGCATCAGCGAACGCGCGGCTTCCACCTGTTCTTCCGGCGACAGCGTCAATTCGACGAATTCGGGTTCGTCGGCGACGGCGGCTGCTTCGAGCGGCAGGACGCCGTGATGCTGCAGGAACTGGCGCACCTGGCCTTCCGGCAACGCGCCCGGAAAGCCGTCGACGATCTGGCCGCCCTTGACCAGCATCACCGTCGGCACCGACCGGATCTGGAAGTAGCCGGCGAGCTGCTGTTCCTTGTCGACATCGACCTTGGCCAGGATGAAGCCGCCGTTGAATTCGTCGGCGAGCTTTTCGAGCAGCGGGCCCAGCGTCTTGCAGGGGCCGCACCAGGTCGCCCAGAAGTCGACCAGTACAGGCGTTTCCTGCGATTTCGCGAGGACCGTGGTTTCGAAGCCTTCGACGCCGACGTCGATCACATGGGGGCTGGCGCTCATGGCAATTCCGAATGAATAGGGCGGTGTGATCTGGGTGCGTGCCGGGGCGGATTCAAGCGCTCAGGGCGACTTGTAGATCACGCCGTCCTTCATCACGAAGGCGACGCGTTCGGTGGCACTGATGTCGTCTAGCGGATTGCCCGGCACCGCGACGATGTCGGCGCGTTGGCCGACGTCGAGCGTGCCCTGGTCCGAAACGCCGAGGATCTTCGCCGGTACCACGGTCGCGGCTTGCAGGGCCTGCATCGGGGTTGCGCCGGCCTGCACCATCAGCGTGAACTCGCGCGCGTTCTGGCCGTGCGGGGATACGCCGGAGTCGGTGCCGAACGCGAACGGCACGCCGGCCTTGACCGCCTTGGCGAACGTGTCCGAGATCTGCGCGCCGACGCGTGCCGCCTTGGGTCGCACCACGGCCGGAAACCAGGTCGGATCCTTCGACTTCTCGCTGACATAGGCGCCCGCGACCAGGGTTGGTACCAGATAGGTGCCCCGCTGCTTCATCATCAGGAACATCTGGTCATCGGCATAGGTGCCGTGCTCGATGGTGTTCACGCCGGCGAGAATCGCGCGCTTCATGCCTTCGGTGCCATGCGCATGCGCGGCGACGTGGAAGCCGTAGTCGCGCGCTGTCTGCACGATGCTTTGGATCTCCTCCAGCGTGAACTGCGGATTGTCGGCCGACTTCGCGAAAGACAGCACGCCGCCGGTGGCGGTGATCTTGATCAGGTCGGCGCCTTCCTTGTAGCGCTGGCGCACGGCCTTGCGGGCCTCGTCGACGCTGTCGACGACGCCGTCCTGCGGCTGCGGATAGCCGAGCGCCTCGGTCAATTTATTGCTGATGCCGTTGCGCGGATCGGCATGGCCGCCCGTGGTGGCGATCGCCTTGCCCGCCGCGAAGATGCGCGGGCCCTTGATCCAGCCGCTGTTGATGGCGTTGCGCAGGCTGATCGCGATGCCGTCGCTGCTGCCGAGATCGCGCACGGTGGTGAAGCCGGCCATCAGGGTGCGCTCGGCAAAAACGCTGCCGCGCAACGCGAAGTCGGCCGCGTTCAGGCGGAACCCTTCGCTGTAGGACTCCTTGTTCTGCTCGCCGGACAGGTGCACATGCAGATCGGTCCAGCCGGGCGTGCAGGTGTGCGCGGGCAGGGCATGCACCGGCAGCGCGGCAAAATCGAGCCCGGTGTCGGTCAATGCCGGCGACGTGGACAGGGATTCGACGCTGGCGCCGATATCGGCGATGCGTCCATCGATGACCAGCAGCGCGGTGCGTCCGAGCAGCTTGCCGGCGCGCATGTCGATGGCGTGCGCGCAGTCGACGATCTTCGCCACCGGCGTCGTCGCGTGGGCGCTACCGAGGCAGGCGAACAAACAAACACTCAGTACGAGGCGCATGGTCGACTCCTGACGAAAGTCCGGCAGTGTAGCCAGCCGCGCGCCGATCCGGTTGCCGCCCGGAAAGGCGCTGCGCTAGTCTGGCTGTCACCCCCTTTGAGCGATGCGTCCTTGCGGCGCAACCCGAGCATGCACGAACACTACGACCCGAAATCGATCGAAGCCGCCGCCCAGGCGTATTGGTCGCGTACCCGCGCCTACGAGGTCACGGAAGACCGCAGTAAGCCCAAGTACTACGTGCTGTCGATGCTGCCGTACCCGTCGGGTGCCTTGCACATGGGCCACGTGCGCAACTACACGATCGGCGACGTGATCAGCCGCTTCCAGCGCATGAACGGCAAGAACGTGCTGCAGCCGATGGGCTGGGACGCGTTCGGCCTGCCGGCGGAAAACGCCGCGATCAAGAACAACACCGCGCCGGCGAAGTGGACGTACGCCAACATCGAGCACATGCGCGGGCAGTTGCAGGCGCTCGGGTACGCGATCGACTGGACCCGCGAATTCGCGACCTGCCGCCCGGACTACTACCGCTGGGAACAATTGTTCTTCACGCGGCTGTTCAAGCGCGGGCTTGTCTACCGCCGCAACTCGGTCGTGAACTGGGACCCGGTGGATGAAACCGTGCTCGCCAACGAGCAGGTCATCGACGGCCGCGGCTGGCGCTCCGGCGCCGTGGTCGAACGCCGCGAGATCCCGCAGTGGTTCTTCAAGATCACCGCCTACGCCGAGGAACTGCTGAACGAACTCGATCGCCTGCCGGGCTGGCCGGAAGCGGTCAAGACCATGCAGCGCAACTGGATCGGGCGCTCGGAAGGCCTGGAGATCGACTTCGCGGTCGACGTGCAGGGAAGCACTAGTGTCGCGGGAGGCAGGATGCCGGGAGCGACCGAGGGAAGCGACGCCATTGCGCGTCTACACCACGCGCCCCGACACCTTGATGGGCGTGACCTTCGTCTCGGTCGCCGCCGAACATCCGCTGGCGATCAAGGCGGCCCAGACGAATCTGGAACTGGCCGCCTTCATCGAGGAATGCCGCCACGGCGCGACCGCAGAAGCCGCTCTGGAAACCCAGGAAAAGCGCGGCGTCGCCACCGGCATCTACGCAACGCACCCGATCAGCGGTGAACGTGTACCGGTCTGGGTCGCGAACTTCGTGCTGATGGGTTACGGCACCGGCGCGGTGATGGCGGTGCCCGGCCACGACGAACGCGACCATGAATTCGCGACCAAGTACGCCCTGCCGATCAAGCAGGTGATCCGTCCGCTGGACGGCGGCGACATCGATGTGCAGGCCGCGGCCTATACCGAGCACGGCCTGCTGCTGAATTCCGGCGCCTACGACGGCATGACCTTCGAGCAGAGCTTCAAGGCCATCGCCGAGCGCCTGGAGAAGTGCAAGTCCGGTGCGCGCAAGGTCAACTATCGCCTGCGGGACTGGGGCGTCAGTCGACAGCGTTACTGGGGCTGCCCGATTCCGATCATCTACTGCCCGACCTGCGAAGCCGTGCCGGTGCCGGAAGACCAGTTGCCGGTCGTGCTGCCGGAAGACGTGGCGTTCTCGGGCGTGAAGTCGCCGATCAAGGCCGATCCGACCTGGCGCAAGACCACCTGCCCGCAATGCGGTGGCGCCGCCGAACGCGAGACCGACACCTTCGACACCTTCATGGAATCGAGTTGGTACTACGCCCGCTACACCTCGCCGGGCGCCACCGACCTGGTCGACGAGCGCGCGAACTACTGGCTGCCGGTCGACCAGTACATCGGCGGCATCGAGCACGCGATCCTGCACCTGCTGTATTTCCGCTTCTTCCACAAGCTGATGCGCGACGCCGGGCTGGTGCAGACCGACGAGCCGGCGACCAACCTGCTGTGCCAGGGCATGGTCGTCGCGGAAACCTTCTTCCGCGAACAGGCCAACGGCGGCAAGGACTGGTTCAATCCGGCCGATGTCGAGATCGAGCGCGACGAACGCGGCCGCATCCTCGGCGCGAAGCTCGCGGCGGATGGCCAGCCGGTGCAGATCGGCGGCACCGAGAAGATGTCGAAGTCGAAGAACAACGGCGTCGATCCGCAGGCGATGATCGAGCGTTACGGCGCCGACACCGTGCGCCTGTTCTCGATGTTCGCCGCGCCGCCGGAAATGTCGCTGGAATGGAACGAGTCCGGCGTGGAAGGCATGGCGCGTTTCCTGCGCCGCCTGTGGGCGGGCGTGCAGTCGCATGTCGCTGGCGGTACCGCGCCGAAGTTCGACGCGTCCGTGTTGAACGCCGAACAAAAGGCGCTGCGCCGCAAGTTGCACGAGACCATCCAGAAGGTCGGCGACGACTACGGCCGCCGCCACAGCTTCAACACCGCGATCGCGGCGCTGATGGAACTGCTGAACGCGATCGCGAAGTTCGACGACTCTTCGGACGCCGCACGTGCCGTGCGCCAGGAAGCCTGGACCGCGATCACGCTGATGTTGAATCCGATCGTGCCGCATGCCGCGCACGCGTTGTGGCAGGCGCTCGGTCATGCCGAAACGCAGATCGACGACCAGCCCTGGCCGAAGGCCGATGAGTCGGCACTGGTGCGTGATTCGGTGGTGCTCGCGGTGCAGGTCAACGGCAAGCTGCGCGGCCAGATCGAAGTGCCGGCGAACGCGTCGAAGGAAGACGCTGAAACCGCCGCGCGCCACGATCCGGCGGTGCAGAAATTCCTCGACGGCGTCACCATTCGCAAGGTCATCGTCGTGCCCGGCAAGATCGTCAACATCGTGGCCAATTGAGATGCGTATCGTCCTGCTTGCCGTGCTGATGTCGCTCACTGCCTGCGGGTTCCACTTGCGTGAACAGGCGGTACTGCCGGCGGCATTGCAGGAATTGCGCATCGAAGTCGTCGCCCCGTTCAGTCCGATCGGCCAGGAACTGGGGCGCGCGCTGATGCGCGCCGGTGCGACCCTGCACGAGGACGTCACCGACAAGGTCGCGGTGCTGCGCATACTTGGCGACGTACTGAACACGGTGCCGCTGTCGGTCAGCGGCACAGCGCGCGTGCAGGAATATCAAGTGGTGCATCGCGTCGAATTCGAAGTCGTCGCGGCCGACGGCACGGTCCTTGTCGCGCGCAATGCCATCGAGCGTCGCCGCGACTATCGCTTCGACGAGACCCAGGCGCTCGGTGCCGCGGCCGAAGACGAACTGGCGCGCAAGGAATTGCGCCGCGACACCCTGGCCGCTCTGCTGCGGCGGATCGAAGCGACCCGCTGATGAGCGCCGCCGCGCAATTTGCGAGCCGCATTGCGAAGGCGACGGAACTGAAGCCGGTGTACCTGATCGCCGGCGAAGAGCACCTGCTGGTGATCGAGGCCGCGGACGCCTTGCGCAGCCGCGCACGCGAACTCGGTTACAGCGAGCGCGAAGTCCATGACGTTGAGTCCGGGTTCGACTGGAACGATCTTGCACGGTCGGGGGCGGCGATGTCGTTGTTCGCATCGCAGCGCCTGATCGAACTGCGCCTGCCGACCGGCAAGCCCGGCACCGAAGGTTCCGAGGCGATCCAGGAATGGTGCGAACGCGCGCCGTCCGACTGTGTGCTGCTGATTACCTGCATGCAATGGAGCAAGAAGCAGGAAGGCAAGTGGACCCAGGCGATCGATCGCAGCGGGGTATTTCTGGCGCTGTGGCCGCTGAAGCGCGACGAGTTGCCGGGCTGGGTGCAAGCGCGCGCGGCCTCGCGTTCGGTGCAGCTGACAGCGGATGCGGTGGACGCGCTGGTGCGCCGCACCGAGGGCAATCTGCTCGCCTGCGCGCAGGAGATCGACAAGCTCGCACTGTTGGCGAACGGACACCGCATCGATGAACGCGAGCTGGAAGATCTGGTCGCCGACTCCGCGCGGTTCGATGTGTTCGGCATGGTCGAGGCGACGTTTGCCGGTGATGGGGCACGGGCGCGACGCATGCTGGCGTCGCTGCGCGCCGAAGGCGAAGCGCCGGCCACCCTGATGGCCTGGCTGCTGTCGAACTTGCAGGCCGCAGCGAGATTGTCGCAGCTGCCGCGCGCACAGCAGTCCGGGGCATTCCGCAACGAAGGCATCTGGGGTGCGCGCGATGCCGCGTTCCGCAAAGCGCTGGCGCGCGGCGATGCACGATTCTGGGAGCAGCGTCTCGCCGAAGCGGCACGGGGCGATCGGCTTTCAAAGGGGCGCGGCGTGGATGATCCGTTTCTGGCGCTCGAGCGCCTGCTGCTGCGCATCAGCGACGCACGCGCCGGCAAACGCATGGTGGCCTGATGGGCATGTTGACGGCGATCTTCGGCGGTACCTTCGATCCCGTCCACATCGGCCATTTGCGCGTCGCGGTCGAGATCAGCGAAGCCCTGGACGCCGACGTGCGCCTGTTGCCGGCGCCGGTGCCGCCGCATCGCCCGCAGCCCCTGGCCAGCGCCGAGCAACGTCTCGCGATGCTGGCGCTCGGTCTGCGCGGATGCGCGCGCCTGCACGCGGATGATCGCGAGTTGCGTCGGGCCGGCCCGAGTTACAGCGTCGATACCCTGGCCGAGCTGCGCGCCGAACTCGGGCCCGATCGGCCCTTGGTGCTGTGTGTCGGTGCAGATGCTTTTGCCGGATTCGCGACCTGGCATCGCCATCACGACATCTTCGACCTCGCGCACGTGCTGATCCTGACGCGGCCGGGCGCGGCCGATCGCGTCGCCTGGCCGGAAAGCTTGCGTGCCCAGGCCGTCGCGCGGCGCGGCGCGCTGGCGCAGTTGCGCGGACAGGCCGCCGGACGCATCGCCGAACTCGCGGTCACGCCGCTGGCGATTTCGGCGACGGCGGTGCGTACGCTGATTGCGGCCGGCCGCGATCCGCGCTTCCTGTTGCCCGAGGCCGTGGCCGACTACATCGAGCGGAACGGACTGTATCGGTCGGGATCGGCGCCGGACTGACCTATACTGCGGTCCACGGCAGTCCGCCGTGCCAAGGGAATTCCCCACTTGAACACGACCTCCAAAGCCAAGCCGAAAGCGAAGACGACCGCGCGCAAGGCGCCTGCGAAGAAAGCCGCTTCCGGAAAGCGCAAGCCTGCAGCAAAGAAGAAGGCAGGCGTGAAGAAGGCCGCGAAGAAAGTCGCCGTGAAGAAACTGGCCGCGCCGCGCAAGCTGGCCGCGAAACCGGAACTGGCTGCGTCTGCACCCGTGCCGCCGGCCTTGGCGAAGGAGACCGCACTGCTGCGCAAGCAGGTCATTGCCGCGCTCGACGAGCTCAAGGCCAAGGACGTGAACGAGATCGACATTCGCGCCAAGGCGTCGTTTGCCGACTTGCTGTTCATCGCCAGCGGCACCTCGACGCGCCATGTCAAGTCGATCGCCGACGAGGTCGTCCGCTTCGTGAAGAAGGCCGGCATGATGCCGCTCGGCATCGAAGGCGAGAAGGAAGCCGAATGGGTGCTGGTCGACCTCGGTGACATCGTCGTGCACGTGATGCTGCCGCGCATCCGCGAGTTCTACGGCCTGGAACGGTTGTGGAGCGTGGGTGGCGACGACGACGCCGAAGCTGCGCCCTGATCCGTTCGATCCATGCGTATCCGCCTGCTGACCATCAGCGAGCGCCAGCCCGCATGGGTCAATGACGGGTACGCCGAATACGCCAAGCGACTTCCCAGGCACCTCGCCCCGGAACTGGTGGAATTGCCGCTGGCGAAGCGGGGCAAGGGCGGTGATGCCGCGAAACACAAGGCCGATGAGTCCGAGCGCCTGCTCGCCGCCGTCGGTCGTGACGTGCAGCTGATCGCGCTCGATGAGCGCGGTGCGGCCTGGACCAGCGTGCAGCTCGCCGAGCAGATGCGGCGCTGGACGCTCGACGGTCGCGATGTCGCCCTCGCCATCGGTGGCCCCGATGGCCATGCGCCCGTGCTGCTGGAACGCGCCGCTGCGCGCTGGTCGCTGTCGCCGCTCACGTTGCCGCACGGTCTCGTGCGCGTGGTGATCGCCGAGCAGTTGTATCGCGCCCATTCGATTCTCGAAGGCCATCCCTATCACCGCGCCTGAGGCCGTGCCGATGACCCTGTTCCTTGCATCGCAGTCGCCGCGTCGGCGCGAACTCCTGAACCAGATCGGTGTCGTGTTCGAACCACTCGAGGTCGGCGTCGACGAGACCCCGGCCGGAGGCGAGTCGCCACTCGACTACGTGCGTCGCGTTGCGCGCGAAAAGGCCGGCGCCGGACTGTTGCAGGTGGCCGCCGTGCCCGGTGCCCTGGTGCTCGGCGCCGATACCGAAGTCGTGCTGGATGGCCTCGTGTTCGGCAAGCCGGCCGATGCCGCCGACGCCGCACGCATGTTGCGCCTGTTGTCCGGGCGCACGCATCAGGTGATCTCGGCGGTCGCGCTGGTCAGTGCCGGGCGCGAGGTTGAATCCGTGTCGGTGTCCGAGGTCCGCTTTGCAATGATCGACGAGCCGGCGATCGCTGCGTACATCGCGACCGGCGAGCCCTTCGGCAAGGCCGGTGCGTATGCGATCCAGGGCCGCGGCGCGACCCTGGTCGCGCACTTGTCCGGGAGTTTTTCCGGCGTCATGGGCCTGCCCGTGCACGAGACCGCGGTCCTGCTGCGAGGCTTCGGATTCGCCGTGTAAGAAATTCGTGATTCGCGTTTGTTTGCCGCAAGTCAATCTGCGGACTATCGCGGTTCATCGGCGGCAGGCTATAAGTGCATCAAAGCTGAACGGAAGAGCCGCGTGAGCGAAGAGATCCTGATCAATGTGACGCCGCGCGAGACACGCGTCGCCCTCGTCGAAAACGGCATGCTGCAGGAGGTCTACGTCGAACGTGCCTCGCGTCGCGGCTATGTCGGCAACATCTACAAGGGTCGCGTGCAGCGGGTGATGCCAGGCATGCAGGCGGCGTTCGTCGAAGTCGGGCTGGATCGCGCTGCGTTCCTGCATGCTTCGGACATCGTGCGCACGCCGTCCCCGGACCTTGAGGCGCCGGAGGCTCCGGCACCGACGCCGCCGATCAACGAATTGCTGCACGAAGGCCAGGAGGTGATCGTGCAGATCGTCAAGGATCCGATCGGCAGCAAGGGTGCCCGGCTGACGACGCATCTGTCGCTGCCGTCGCGTTATCTCGTGCTGCTCGCCACCAGCAAGCAGATCGGCGTGTCGGCGCGCATCGAAGACGAAGTCGAACGTGCACGCCTGAAGGACCTGATGCTGGCGCTCGCCGTCGAACGCGAACACGGCTACATCGTGCGTACCAATGCCGACGGCGTCGGTGACGAGGCGCTGAAGGACGACATCACCTATCTGCAGAAGGTCTGGCGGGCGGTGAGTGCGCGCTTCGCGCATTCGAAAGTCGGCGATTGCGTGTACGAGGATCTGAGTCTGCCGCTGCGCTCGGTGCGCGACCACATGCGCCACAACATCGGCAAGGTGCGCGTCGATTCGCGCGAGGCCTACGAGCGACTGCTGAAATTCGCGCGCCAGTTCATGCCGGCCTGGGTCGAGCGGGTCGAGCACTATCCGGGCGAGCGCCCGATCTTCGACTTGTACGGGGTCGAAGACGAGATCCAGCGTGCTTTGAAGAAGGAAGTGCCGCTGAAGTCCGGCGGCTATCTGATCGTCGACCAGACCGAGGCCATGACCACGGTCGACGTGAACACCGGCGCCTATCTCGGCACGCGCAATCTCGAAGAGACGGTGTATCGCACCAATCTCGAAGCGGCACAGGCGGTTGCCCGGCAACTGCGACTGCGCAACCTCGGCGGCATCATCATCATCGACTTCATCGACATGACCGACGAGGAACACAAGCGCCAGGTGTTGCGACAGCTGGAGAAGGCACTGACCCGAGATCACGCCAAGACCACGGTGTACGAGATGTCGCCCCTGGGCCTGGTCGAAATGACGCGCAAGCGCACGACCGAGAGCCTGGAGCGGCAGTTGTGCGAACCCTGTCCGGCCTGTGCCGGGCGCAGCACGATGAAGACGGCCGAGACCGTGTGCTACGAGATCTTCCGCGAGATCACCCGCGCGGTGCGCCAGTTCGATGCCGAAAAGCTGCTGGTGCTGGCGGCGCCGAAAGTGGTCGCGCGAATCCTCGACGAGGAATCCGCCGCGGTCGCGGAACTGGAGGAGTTCATCGGCAAGACCATCAGCTTCCAGCCCGAAGACCAGTATTCGCAGGAACAGTACGACGTGGTGGTGATGTGATCGAGCGCGCGGCCGTTGCGATGATGGAGCGGCGCGGGTGAATCCCGAGCGCGCCCGCCGTCGTCGCGTCCGCCGCCGCATCCTGTTCGGCGTCGGCGGCTTGCTGATTCTGGCCGCGACCTTGATGGGTGGGTTGAGTCTGTTGTTCCCCTGGGTTCTGGCGCATCCCGAGCGCGTGCAGCAGTTCCTGTCCGATCGCCTGCATCGCCCGGTGAACTTCGCGACGCTCGACGGCGAATGGCTGCCGGGCGGGCCGGTCTTTCGCATCAGTGACCTGCGCATCGGTGGCGATACCGGTCATCCGGCGCTCGAAGTCGAGCGCGCCGAACTCGTCGTCGACTTCTATGCACCGTTCAAGCGAGACGTGCCCTGGCACGAGTTGCGCATCATCGGACTGGCCATCGATGCCGAGCGCGATGCCGATGGTCGCTTCCGCATCGTGCAGTGGCGCGGATCGGCCGACACCGTCGGCGATCCGCTGGACGCACTGCGCGCGCTCGGTGCGTTCCGCGTCAGTCAGTCGGTGCTGAGCTTCCACGACGTCGGCAGCGACAGCCGCATTCGACTCGGTGACATCGATGTCGCGATCGGCGCGCGTGTCGGTGGCCAGCGCATCGTCGGTCGCGCGAAACTGGGCGATGCCGCGCCGATCGACGTGCGTTGCGATCTCGCCGCCGATTTCCGCTCGGGGCAGTGCTACGCGCAGGCGCAGGCGCTGCCGGTGGCCCAGGCCTTGGGAGACCTTCGCGTTGCCGGGATCGGCTTCGCCGGCGGCGCGGCCGACCTTTCGGTCTGGGCGAAATTCCTGCGCAGCGAAATCACCGACGGTCGCATCGAACTTGCGGCCGATGCACTGGCATTGCGCGGGATGCGGCCGGTGCGGCTGTCGAACGGCGAGGAGATCGAGGCTCGCTACAGCCCGGATGCGACCCGCCTCGCGCTGCAATGGACACGCAATGCGGAACGCGAGCAGTTCTCGCTGCTCGAAGGCCCGACCCTGGACCAGGACGATCCGGCGCGCAGCAAGCTGTCGCTGCAACGCGAACGCGGGAATGGCGCGTGGACGCTGGCGGTCGAACATCTCGAACTGGATCGGCTCATGCCTTGGCTCAGCCTGAGCACCCTGGCCTCGCCCGGAACGGCGGGCTGGTTGTTCGAGGCGGCACCGATCGGACACTTGCGGGAATTCAGCATGTCCGGCAAGGACAGCGACGTGGCCGACATCGCCGGCGAATTGAAGGATGTCGCACTGTCGTCGACGCGGCGTAGTCCGCGTGTCGCCGGGATCGATGCCGACGTGCGTGGCGATGCCGAAGCGGTCGTGATCCAGGTCGAGCCGGTGGAGACCGTGATCGATTTTCCCGGTGTGTTCCCCGCCCCTTTTCCCGTGCACATCGAGCGCGCGCAACTGGTGCTCGTCCGGGAAGGCGATGGTGTGCGGGTCGAGTTTCCGGAACTGGCGTTGCAAGGCGAGGATTTCGGGCTGGACGGCTGGCTGGCGCTGGTGTTCGAGCGAGACGGCAAGCGGCCCTTCATCGATGCCGCGGTGAATGTGCGCGACAGCGGCATCGTTGCGGCCAAGGCGTTCTGGCCGATCGTCGTGATGCCGGCCAATACGCGGGGCTGGCTGGATCGGGCACTGGTCTCGGGGCGCATCACGCGTGGTGTCGCCAGTATCCGCGGCGATCTTGACGACTGGCCGTTCAATGCCGACCAAGGCCGTTTCATGGCCGATGCCGAGATCGTCGACCTGGTGCTCGATTACCACCGCGACTGGCCGCGTGGTCAGGTGCATCAGGTCGAGACGCGCTTCCGCAATGGCGGCATGACCGCAGTGGCGCGCGACGGCCGCATTCTCGACGTGGCCATCGCGCAAGTCGAAGGTGATCTCGAAAGCTTCAAGGATCCGATCCTGCGCCTGCGCGGCAGCGCCGAGGGTGCCGGGCCGGCCCTGCTCGAATTTCTGCGTGCGACGCCGCTGAACCAGCGCTATCGCGACGAGTTGCTGGCGTTGTCGATCGGTGGTCGTGGCGATGCGAACTTCGACCTGCGCCTGCCGCTGGCGCTGCGTCTCGGCGAACCGACGCTGGAAGGTCGGGTCGATTTGCACGATGCCGATCTGGCCGATGCGAAGTGGGGCCTGAAGTTCGAACAGGCGAACGGGATCGTGCGCTTTTCGCGCGACGGATTCGACGCGGAAGGTCTCGACGTGCGCGTCGACGGCGACGCGGCACGCTTTGCCATTGCCGTGGGTGCGCACGCTGCCGACCCGGCCCATCAACTGGAAGCCAGCCTGCGCGGTGACATGAAGGCACCTTCGGTGATGAGCGCCTTCCATGTCCTCGATCCCTACTGGAACCGGCTGCCTGGCAAGGCCTATTGGGATCTGTCGCTGGTGGTGCCGCGCAGCCCGGATCCGGAACGGCCGGCGCTGTCCATGCTGACGCTGAATTCCGATTTGCGCGGCATCACCCTCGACTTGCCGGCGCCGCTCGGCAAGGATGCCGAATCGCCGATGCCCTTGCGCATGTCGGTGCAGTTGCCGGCGGCGGGACATGAACTCGATGTGCAGATCGGCGCGATGGCGCGCTTCAAGGCCCGCATGGCCGACGATCAGCGCGAATTCGCGGGTCATCTGGCGCTCGGCGGCGAATTGCCGGTGTTGCCGGCGCGCCCCGGCCTGCGGATCTCGGGCAGTGCGCCGAGCATCGACCTGGGCGGCTGGAGCGCATTCGGTGTTGGTGGCAGCGATGCCTCGCCCGATCTCAGCGTCGATCTGCAGGCGAACGAACTCGAGGTGATGGGACGTGGCTTTGCCGACACCTCGCTGCGCATCGAACGCGATGCGCGCGTCACCCGCGTGGATCTGGAGGGTGTCGGCATCGATGGCAGTTTCGAGGTGCCGCGAGCGGAGCTCGCCACGCGTGGACTGACCCTGCAGTTCGAGAAGTTGCATTGGCCCGAGGCCGACGTGGCCGGTCAGCGCAGTTCGCGTCCAACTGATCCGTCGCAATTGCCGCCGCTGCACATCTGGGTACGTGACCTCAAGCTTGGCGCGGCCAGCTTTGGCGAGGCGCGCGTCGAAACCCAGCCGATGCCCGGGGGCCTGCGCATCGAACAGTTCGATGCGCGTTCGCCGACCCTGACCATGCGCGCCAGCGGCGATTGGAAACTGGTCGATGGCAGCGAACGCAGCGGGCTCGACATCACCCTGAGTTCGGAAAGCCTCGGCAAGATGCTGGAGTCTCTGGGGTATGCCGGCGTCATCGACGGCGGCCAGACGGTGGCGCGGATCAAGGGCAACTGGGCGGGTTCGCCGGCGCAGTTCGGCTTGGTCAACATCGACGGCGAGTTGTCCGGCGAAGTGGGCGAGGGCCGCATCCTCAACGTCGATCCGGGCGCCGGCAGGATCTTTGGTCTGGTCAATTTCAGTGCGATTCCGCGCCGCTTGTCGCTCGATTTTCGCGACTTCTTCCAGACCGGCATGGCCTTCGACAGCATCCGCGGCAGCTTCACCCTGGTCGACGGCAGTGCCCATACCGCCAACCTCGAAATCAAGGGTCCGGCGGCCGACATCCGCATCAGTGGCCGCACCGGGCTGCGTGCCAAGGACTACGAACAGGACATGGAAGTGACGCCGAAACTGCGTGGCGCCTTGCCGATCGTCGGTGCGGTCGCCGGCGGCCCGGTCGGTGCCGTGGTCGGCGTGCTGGCGCAGGAAGTGATGCGCAAGCCGATCGATGAAGTCGTCTCCTCGCGTTATCGCGTGCGGGGCACCTGGGACAAGCCCGACATCACCCTGATCGGCAAGATGTCGCGCCGCCAGGCGGCGGAGGACGGTTCGGGCTGATCCCGGGCAGGGCGGCATTGAAACGCGTGTTGGCGTGACCGTCACCACCGCCACGACTACAATGCCCGACCTTTTTTCTGCCGGATCCGCTGCCATGGCCCTGAATCCCTACGATCTGTTCGACATCCGCTCGCTGCTGACCGAGGAAGAACAGGCGGTGCAGGATGCGGTGGCGCGCTTCACCGACGAGCGCGTGATCCCGATCATCGGTGACTGTTTCGACAAGGGCGAATTTCCGCAACACCTCATCGCCGAGATGGCCGAGATGGGCCTGCTCGGTTCGTCCTTGCCGACCGAATACGGTTGCGCCGGCATGAACGGCGTCAGCTACGGACTGATCTGCCAGGAACTGGAACGCGGCGACTCCGGCATCCGCAGCTTCGCCTCGGTACAGAGCTCGCTGTGCATGTACCCGATCTACGCCTACGGTTCTGAAGAGCAGCGCAAGAAGTGGCTGCCGCCGATGGCGCGCGGTGAAGTGATCGGCTGCTTCGGCTTGACCGAACCGCATGGCGGCTCGGATCCGGCGAACATGAAGACCCATGCCAAGCGCGACGGCGGCGATTGGCTGATCAATGGCGCCAAGATGTGGATCACCAACGGCAACCTCGCGAACATCGCGATTGTCTGGGCCCAGACCGACGAGGGCATCCAGGGCTTCCTGCTCGAAAAGGGCATGCCCGGATTCACCGCGCAGGTCGTGCATCGCAAGATGTCGCTGCGCGCGTCAGTCACCTCGGCCCTGTTCTTCGACAACGTGCGCGTGCCGGAGGCGAATCGCCTGCCGAACGTGAAGGGCCTGAAGGGTCCGCTCGGTTGCCTGACGCAGGCGCGTTACGGCATCACCTGGGGGCCGATCGGCGCCGCCATCGACTGTTTGCACACCGCGACCGAGTACGCGAAGTCGCGCATCCTGTTCGGCAAGCCGATCGCGTCGACGCAGGCGGTGCAGTTGAAGCTTGCCGACATGGCGCGCCGCATCACCCAGGCACAGCTGCTGTCGCTGCAGCTCGGTCGCCTGAAGGACGCCGGCAAGATGCAGCCGACCCAGGTGTCGCTGGCGAAGTGGAACAACGTGCGCATGGCACTCGACATCGCCCGCGAGGCCCGCGACGTGCTGGGCGGCGCCGGCATCACCACCGAATACAGCCCGATCCGTCACGCACTGAATCTGGAATCGGTCATCACTTACGAAGGCACCGAGACCGTGCATCAGCTCGTCGTCGGCCGCGAACTGACGGGCATCAACGCCTTCTGATTGCGGTCGCCGCTGTGCCAATCATGGTCAGCCGTCGCTAGTAATGGTCTCGATCAGTTCGGCGAGCACGCGGTCGGTATCGTCCACGGGCACCTGACAGGTGCCTGCGGCGAAGTGGCCGCCTCCGCCGTACTTGAGACAGAGTTCGCCGACGTCGGTCTTCGAACTGCGGTTGATGATCGACTTGCCGATCGCGAACGCGGTGTTCTGTTTTTTCAGGCCCCACAGCACGTGGATCGAAATGTTGGTCTGCGGGTACATCGCGTAGATCATGAAGCGATTGGTCGCGTAGATCGGGTCTTCTTCACGCAGATCGAGCACGACCAGATTGTCGTGCACGGTCGCGCATTCGCGGATCTGGTCTTCCGCCATCTCGGAGTGGGCGAAATACAGGTCAGCGCGTTCCTTGACGTCCGGCAAGGCGAGGATCTCGTCGATCGTATGGGTGCCGCAGTAGTCGATCAGTTCCATCATCAACTGGTAGTTCGACACCCGGAATTCGCGGAAGCGGCCGAGGCCGGTGCGGGCATCCATCAGATAGTTCAGCAGCACCCAGCCTTCCGGATTCAGGATCTCGTCGCGCGAGAATTGCGCGGAGTCGGCCTTGTCGACTGCGGCCATCATCGCCGGCGCGATTGTCGGAAAGGATTCCTCGCCACCGAAGTGACGATAGACCACGCCTGCGGCCGAAGCGGCGCCGGCGTCGATGATCAGATTGGCCGGACGCTCGGCGCCGAGCCGGATGATTTCGCTGGCGTGGTGGTCGAACGCCAGATGACAGCCCGGGACGTAGGGCAGGTTGGTGGTGATGTCGCGCGGACCGATCGCGACCTTGCCGTCCTGCATGTCCTTGGGATGCACGAAACTGATTTCGTCGATGATGCCGCGCTGCTTGAGCAGGACGGCGCAGACCAGGCCATCGAAATCACTGCGGGTGACAAGGCGATAACGTTGCGATTCGCTCATGATGCGGGGCTCCGGCGGCAAGGATTCGACCGAGTCTAGCGCCCCAAATCACCGCACGGCGAGCGGGAATTGCAGGTCTGCGGCACAGTCGTCAAGCTCGCTGCAGGCTCGCCATCAAATGACCGCCCATGCCCCAGCACGTACCGTTCGTCCTTTCCAACCCGCCGATGCTGGAATCCCGGCGGCTGGTGTTGCGCATGCAGCGATCAGAAGACTTCGAGCGCTTTGCCGAGCTGCTCGCCGACGAAAACGCGGCAAAGCACATCGGCGGCGTGCTGCCCCGGGCCGCGGCCTGGCGGAGATTCCTGCAGATGCCGGGGGCATGGCTGGTGCAGGGGTTCGCGATGTTCAGTGTGATCGAGAAGGCCAGCGGCCGCTGGGTCGGCATGACCGGGCCCTGGTTTCCCGACGGCTGGCCCGGCACCGAGGTCGGCTGGACCTTTCACCCCGATGTCTGGGGCAAGGGCTACGCGACCGAAGCCGCGACTGCGGCGATCGACTGGACCTTCGCGAATCTGGACTGGACCGAGGTCATCCACAGCATCGATCCGGACAACGACGCCTCGATCAAGCTCGCCGAACGGCTCGGTTCGAGCTATCGCGGTCCCGGCCGACTGCCCGAACCCTATGCCGACGCGAAGATCGGGCTCTGGGGGCAAACGCGTACGCAATGGCTGGCACGCCGCAGCACGGAGCGAAGTGCATGATCACGATCCATGGCATGTGTGCCTCGGGCAATTGCTACAAGTTGCAGCTGCTGCTGTCGCAGCTCGACCAGCCGTATCGCTGGATCGAGGTCGATACGCTCAACGGCGGCACGCGCACGCCGGAATTCCTCGCGAAAAACCCGAACGGCAAGGTGCCGCTGCTGGAACTGGAAGACGGTCGCTGCCTGGCCGAGTCGAATGCCATTCTCTGCTACCTCGCCGAAGCGTCGCCGCTGCTGCCGAACGAGCGCTGGGCACGCGCGCAAACCCTGCAATGGCTGTTCTTCGAGCAATACAGCCACGAACCTTACGTCGCGGTCGCACGCTTCATCGCCAAGTTTCTGCCGGCCGATCATCCGCGCCGCGCCGAGTTGCCGCGTTTGCAGGCGCGCGCGCATCAGGCGCTGGCGGTGATGGAGCGCGAACTGGCAACGCGTGACTTCATGGTCGCGAGCGGGTACTCGATCGCCGACATCGCGCTGTACGCCTACACGCACGATGCGCCGGCCGGCGGTATCGAACTGGGCGGGTATCCTCATGTGCAGGCGTGGCTGCGCCGCGTAGAATCGCAGCCGCGCTTCGTGAGGCAGCGCGACTGAAACAGGGGTGTCGGTGTACTCGGGCGAGTCGATCGAAGCGGACCTGCGCAGTGCCCGTGGCGGCGATGCCGCGGCGCTCGATCGTTTGCTACCGCTGGTCTACGACGAACTGAAACGGGTCGCGCGCGGCCTGATGCGGCGCGAACGCGAGAACCATACCCTGCAGACCACGGCGCTGGTGCACGAAGCCTGGCTGCGCATGGCGGTGCAGGCGTCGGCCGACCCCGGCGATCGCCTCTATTTCTTCAGCCTGGCCGCGACCATGATGCGGCGCATTCTGGTCAACCACGCCCGTGACCGGGCCGCGCAGAAACGCGGCGATGGCATCGAGCTGGTCAGCCTGTCCGCGGCGGAACAAATCGTCGGTGCCGAATTCGACGTGATCGGGTTGCACGAAGCGCTGGATGCACTCGCCGCACTCGACGCGCGTCAGGCGCGGATCGTCGAGATGAAGTTCTTTGCCGGGCTGGAGTTGACGGAAATCGCGACCTTGCTCGGCGTTTCGCTTGCGACTGTGAAGCGGGACTGGACGATGGCGCGGTTGTGGTTGTCGCGCGAGTTGTCGGCGTGAATTCGCGCACCGATCCCGAGCACTGGCGAGTACTGCAAACCGAGCTCGATGCCGCGCTGGCGCTGGCCGCGGAGGCCCGCCAGGCGCATCTGGCCGCGGTCGCGGCGCGATCGCCGGACCTGGCCGCCGAGCTGGCGTCATTGTTGTCGCAACTGGACAACGAGGCGCTGCCCGACGCGATGCCGTTGTCGGCGCTCGCGGCACTTGAAGACGACGACGTGCGCGTCGGCTATCACATCGGGCCGTTCGTCATCGATGCCTGCATCGGCGAAGGTGGATCGGGCATCGTCTATCGAGCACACCGCGACGGCGATTTTGCACAGACTGTCGCGATCAAGGTGTTGCAGCAGGGGCGTCTTGATGCCGCGGGTACCCGGCGCCTGCAGCATGAGCGCGACCTGTTGGCGCGACTTGATCATCCCGGCATTGTGCGGCTGCTCGATGCCGGTGTCGCGCAGGACGGGCGGCCATATCTCGCCCTCGAACTTGTCGAAGGTCGGACACTGGATCGGTACCTCGTTGCCGAGCAACCTTCGGCGGAGCGGCGCCTGCAGCTGTTTGCCGGCGTCTGCGACGCCGTTGCATACGGGCACCAGCGGCTGCTGGTCCATCGCGATATCAAGCCCGGCAACCTGATGGTGGGGGCGGACGGCCGACCCAAATTGCTCGACTACGGCATCGGCAAGCTGATCGGCGACGACATCGACAGCACGCTGACACGTGATTTCGGCTCATCGCTGACGCCCGCCTACGCCGCGCCCGAGCAGTTGCGCGGCGAGCCGGTGACCACCGCGACCGACGTGCACGCCCTCGGCCTGTTGCTGTTCGAACTGCTCGGCAACGCGCATCCGTTCCGGCAGGGAGGGCGCCGCGACGAGGCCTTGCGGCAGGCGTTGTTGTACGAGGATGCGCCGTCGTTGCTGCGGCAGGCGGGTCAGGTGGAGATGCCCCACAGCTGGCGCGCCGATCTCGATCGCATCGTGGCCATGGCGCTGGAGAAGGAACCGCAGCGGCGATATGCGTCGGCGCGTGAGCTGGGCGAAGACGTCCGTGCGGTTCTGGCGGGGAAACCGGTGACGGCGCGCCGCGCCACGACCGGCTACGTATTGCGGCGATTTGTCGGACGTCATCGTGCGGCGGTGTCGGTCGTGGCCGCCTGCCTGCTGATGCTCGTCGTCGCGACCGTCGCTGCCGTGTGGCAGGCACGGATCGCCGCGACGGAGCGTGAACGCGCCGAGCGCCGATTCGACCAAGTGCACCAGTTCGCAAACACCGTCCTGTTCGACTATCAGGAAGGCATCCGCAAGCTTGGCGGTTCGTTGCCGATGCAGCAGCGCCTCGTGGCCGATGCGCTGCGCTATCTTGAATCGCTGTCGCGCGAAGCGGGCGACGATGTCGCCTTGCTCGTCGATACCGCAGCCGCCTACGTCAAGGTCGGCGACCTTCAAGGCAATCCTTTTGGACCGAACATCGGTGATCTCGAAGGGGCTGCGCGAAGTTATGCCGCCGCAGCAGCACTGCTCGATCGCATGCCGCACGGCGACCACGACAGAGTGGCGGCCAACCTGCTGGGGGCGAAGTTGCAGTCGCGTCAGGCCGAGTTGCGCTATCAGGCGGGAGAACTCCGTGACGCGAAGCAGCGGTTCGAGCGGGCTCTGGCGACATTTTCGGCGCTGCCTGCGAGCACCCGGACGCAGACCGACATCGTGATCGAACATGCGAACGTGCTTGATCATTACGGCGACTTGCTCGGTCGCGAGAGTTCCGGATCGCTGAACGAAATCGCGGCCTCGCGACGCGCGCACGAGCAGGCCCGCGCGCTGCGCGAAGCCGCCATGAAGTCGCATCCCGATGATGCCGGGCTGCGCTTCGGGCAATACCAGAGCGAGTTGCGAGACGGCGAATACTGGATCGGCCAGAACGACATGGCACAGGCGGCAACCGCGCTCGATGCCGCCCTGGAGACGATTTCGGATCTGGCGGCCGCCGACCCCGACGACAGTTTCTATCGATACGAGCAGGCCCTGGTGCATTCGCGACTGGTGCCGGTGCGCGAGGCATTGGGCGACCTCGATGCTTCGGTCGCTTCGGCCCTGCAGGCGCTTGCAACCACTGAAGCGATGCTCGCCCGTGACCCTGGCAACGACATGTTGTGGCAGGCCGTATCCGCCAGTTGCGGCTGGGCCGCACGTCAGTTGCTGAAGGCTGGACGGGCCCGTGATGCGATGCCGATCGTTGCGCGCCAGATCGAAGTCAACGAGCGTTGGCGCCGCGCGAGTCCGGACAATCCGGAAGCAAGCCTGGCGCTGTCGCTTGCCCATCGTCGACATGGCGAATTGCGCGAAGCGTTGGGCGACTTTCCCGGTGCGGTGGCCAGCCATCGCGAAGCCTTGTCGATGCAGGCCGCATTGGTCGGTCATTCACCCGATTTCGCATTGAGCCACGCATTGTCACGCATGCACCTGGGGCGCAACCTGGTGGCCGCCGGCGACGTCGCCAGCGGCCGTGCTTCGCTGCTGGCGGCAGCGAATGCGTTGGCCGCACTCGCGGCCGCCGACCCGGATGCCGCCCGATTCCGGGACTATCTCGCCGAGGCCTGGGCACAGGTTGCCGAGGCCCATTGGCATGCACCCGCGGATGTCGAGGTGGCACGCCGGGCGGTTGAATCCGCCCTTGCGATTTGGGCCGCGTTCGAAGCCGAAGGCCGGCTGTCGCCCACGGCGGCATCACGACGTGATGCCCTGCGAGGACGCCTGCAGGACGAATGAGCCGTTTCACCCGGTTTCCGTGCGTCTACCGGAAACGACGTTCGTTGCGTCGGAATCGGAGACGGCGATCATGCGCAAGACCAAACGTTCGACATCGGGGTATTGGGCGGCAACGGGTGCGCTGGCGGTCCTGCTCCTGTCGATGGCGGCTCACGCCCAGGAACTCGCGGCCGGTGGCGGGCATACCTGTGCCGTCGTGCCGGGCGGCGACTTGCATTGCTGGGGCTGGGACGAACAGGGTCAGCTCGGCGACATCGCGGCGAACTACAGCTACGCGGCGCCGGTGCAGGTCGAAGGCCTGACCGATGTCGTCTCGGTCGACGGCGGCTACCAGCACACTTGCGCCGTCACGGGCTCGGGCGGTGTCTGGTGTTGGGGTTACAACCGCTGGGGCCAGATCGGCCACGGGAGCGGATCCAGTCCGGGCACGCCGGTGGCGGTGGTCGGCATCACGACCGCCCTGGCGGTGGCGACCGGCGGCAACCACAGCTGTGCCGTGCTGGAAGACGAGACCGTGTGGTGCTGGGGGCATGGCTATCACGGCCAGCTCGGCAACGGCGCCTTCACCGAAACCAATGTTCCGGTACAGGCCGTCGGCATCAGCGGCGCGACCGCGATCGCGGTCGGTCAAAGCCACAGTTGCGCCATCGTCGACGGTGGCAGCGTGAAGTGCTGGGGTCGCAATCACCGCGGACAGCTCGGCAACGGCGGCATCAATCCTGATCCGGGCGTGCTCGCGGCGGTCGACGTGTTCGGGATCAGCACGGCGATCGCACTCAGCGCCGGCAGCGACTACAACTGCGCGGTGCTGCAAGGCGGCAGCGTCGCCTGCTGGGGCTCTGGCAGCTATGGCGCGCTGGGTGACGGACTCGGTCAGGACAGCGCCGTGCCGGTGGCGGTGAGTGGCATCGCTGATGCCAGCGCGGTGGCCTCCGGCGACTTCCACAGTTGTGTCATCCGCGACGGTGGCGCGATGAGCTGTTGGGGATACAACTACTTCGGCAACGTCGGCGATGGCAGGAATCGCAACAACCACGTCGTACCCGTCGCCGTGGTCGGCGTTGGCGAGGTCTCCGCCATCGCGGCCGGCAGCGAACACACCTGCGCGCGCGTGCGCACCGATCCGATCAACGTGATGTGCTGGGGCCACGGCAGCTTCGGGCAACTGGGCACCGGCCAGATCGGTGGCGCCTATGAAACGCCCGTTCCGACCTACGTGCTGGGCGGTCCGCTGGATACCGTGTTCGGTGGATCGCCCGGGAACTTCGAATAGCGTCCGGTGTGCCGCGTCGTCAGCGCACGCTTGTGGCGACGCGGACCACCGGATCGATCGACACCGAGCCGTTCTGGTTCATCAGTTGCACGTGTTTGTCTTCGATCATGCATTGCAGGCGCATCGTGCGTTCGCAGAGGCCGGCGAGTGCTTGCACCGATTCCGCGGGCAGGTCGATGACGGTGAGGTTCTTGCGGTTGAGATTGCTGCCGACCTTGTCCCACCAGACCTGCGCGCTGCGGCCGCTGTAGGTGTAGATCAGCACCTGGCGCGCGCGACCGCAGGCGCGGCGGATGTCGGCCTCTTCGGGTTGCCCGGTTTCGATCCACAACGCGATCTCGCCGGTGTCGTCGCGCTGCCACAGGTCGGGCTCGTCGTCCGTGCTCAGGCCACGCCCGAAGCTCAGGCGCTCGTCCGCATTCATCGCGAAGGCCAGCAGGCGCACCATCAGCCGCTCCTCGGTTTCCGAGGGATGCAGGGCCAGCGTGAGGTTGTGTTCCTGGTAGTAGTGCCGGTCCAGATCGGAGATCTGCAGCTCGACTTTGTAGACAGTGGATTTTGGGGACATCCGTGCAGCGTAGCGCGTCCGGCGCCGGCATTCAGCGATGTCGCGGGGCGATGACACGATTCTGCATGCGATTTCGTCAGGACCGGGAACCCCCCAACGACGGAAACGAGATGAACACGATGACGAAAGCGATCCTGGCCGCGAGCGTGGTCGCAGCTGCAGCATTGGGATGGGCGCAAGTCGCGGCCGACCCGCGTGCCGGTGAGGCGGGAGTGGTTCATGCGGCCGCCGCCCAGGCATCGCCGTCGGTGGCGCGCGGGCGTTATCTGGCGAAAGTGGCGGGCTGCAATGACTGCCACACGCCGGCCTACGCCATGACCGGCGGCGCGGTGCCCGAATCGACCTGGCTGACGGGCGATGCACTGGGCTGGCAAGGCCCCTGGGGTACGACCTATCCCGCGAACCTGCGTCTGAGTCTCGCGAAGTGGCGCGAGGACGAATGGGTGCAGGTCGCGAAGAACACGAAGTTCCGCCCGCCCATGCCGTGGTTCGCGTTGCGCGACATGGAGGAGTCCGACCTGCGCTCGCTCTACCGCTTTGTGCGCGAACTCGGCCCGAGCGGCCAGCCGGCGCCGGCCTATGTGCCGCCGGGTGGCGCGGTCCGCGGCCCGGTCGTGACCTTTCCGGCACCGCCCAAGCCCTGATTAAGCCCCGGACTCGGGTCGCGCGACCCCGTAGAATGCGGCTCTTTTTCGAAGTGGCCGACCATGTCCGCGATCCCGTCTTTCAACCTGAACCCGATCCCGAACCCGATTCCCGCCCGACTGAAGGACGTCAACCGCGCCAAGGTCTGCGACGAGAACTTCCAGGAGTTCGTACGCCACTACGCCGGGCCGGTGGCCGTGAAGCCGCGGCCGGGCGACGCGGTGCTGCCAGGCAGCCTCTGCACGGCCGACGATTTCCTGAAGCTGTTCGAGTCGCAGCTGATCTCGCGCCATCTGGATTTGATGGCGCGCGTGCTGCGTGTGCAGAACAAGGTCTATTACACGATCGGATCCAGCGGCCACGAGGGCAACGCGATGGTCGCGCGCCTGACGCGCCACACCGACCCGGCCTTCCTGCATTACCGGTCCGGCGGCTTCATGGCCGAGCGCTTCCGCAAGCTGCCGGGCATGGATCCGATCATGGATTCGGCGCTGAGCTTTGCCGCGAGCAAGAACGATCCGGCCTCGGGCGGACGCCACAAGGTCTGGGGTTCGAAACCGTTGTGGGTGTTGCCGCAGACGTCGACGATTGCCTCGCACCTGCCGAAGGCGCTCGGCACCGCCGTCGCCATCGAGACCGCGAAACGCGTCGGCCACACCTTGCCGATTCCCGCAGATTCGATCGCGATCTGCTCGTTCGGGGATGCCTCCAGCAACCATGCGACTGCGCAATGCGCCTTCAACACCGCGCAGTGGAGCGCGTACCAGAACCTGCCCGCGCCGGTGCTGTTCGTCTGCGAGGACAATGGCATCGGCATCTCGACGAAGACGCCGGGCGGCTGGGTCGGCGCCGCGTTCCGCAACCGCGAAGGCCTCGATTACTTCTACGCCAATGGCCTGGATGTCGCCGAAGGCTACGAACAGGTGGCCGCCGCGGTCCTGCATTGCCGCACCACGCGCCGCCCGACCTTCCTGCACCTGCGCACCACGCGCATCATGGGCCACGCCGGTACCGACTTCGAGATCGAATACCGCCCGATCGAGGAGTTGCTGCGCGTCGAGGCCACCGATCCGCTGTTGCGTTCGGCCGAGATTGCGCTCGCTTCCGGCTTGATGACCAAGGATGAATTGCTGGGTCTTTATGAAGCCATTCGCGACAAGTGCATGGCGGCGGCCGAGCACGCCGACAAGACGCCGAAGCTGCAGACCAAGGAAGAAGTGATGGCGCCGCTCGCGCCGTATTCGCCCGAGAAGGTGAGGGCGGAAGCTGCGCGCACGCCGACGCCCGAGCAGCGCCTCGCGGTATTCGGTTCCGAGAAGCAGTTGCCCGAGAGCCAGCCGCCCAAGCATCTCGCGATCCAGATCAACCAGGCCCTGCACGACCTGTTCGCGAAGTACCCGGAATCGCTGCTGTTCGGCGAAGACGTGGCGGCGAAGGGCGGCGTGTATACCGTGACCAAGGGCCTGCACAAGGCGTTCAAGTCGAGCCGCGTGTTCAACACCCTGCTCGACGAGACCTCGATCCTCGGGCTCGCCCAGGGCTTCGCGAACATGGGCATGCTGCCGTTCCCGGAGATCCAGTACCTCGCGTATTTCCACAACGCCTGCGACCAGATCCGCGGCGAAGCCTGTTCGTTGCAGTTCTTCTCGAACGACCAGTACCGCAACCCGATGGTCATGCGTGTCGCCGGTCTCGGCTACCAGCGCGGCTTCGGCGGCCATTTCCACAACGACAATTCGGTGACCGCGCTGCGCGACATCCCGGGACTGATCGTCGGCTGCCCGAGTCGTGGCGATGATGCGGCGATGATGCTGCGCACCCTGACCGCGATGGCCAAGGTCGACGGTCGCGTCTGCGCCTTTCTCGAACCGATCGCGTTGTACATGACCAAGGACTTGTACGAGGCCGGCGACGCCTTGTGGTCGACGCCGTATCCGGCACCGGATCAGGCGCTCGAGTTCGGCGCCGAACGCGTCTACCACGAGGATGCGAAGGACCTGCTGATCGTCACCTTCGGCAACGGCGTGCCGTTCGCGCTGCGCACCGCCAAGGCGGTCGAGGCCCAGACCGGCAAGAAGACGCGCGTCATCGACCTGCGCTGGCTGCAGCCGCTGAATGCGAAGGCGATCGCCAAACATGCTGGCGATTGCGAGCGCATCCTCGTGCTGGATGAAGGCCGTCGCAGCGCCGGCATCGGCGAAGGCGTGATCACCGCCATCGTCGAAGGCGGCCACGGCGCCAAGCCGCTGGTGCGCGTCGTCGGTGACGACACCTACACGCCGCTCGCGGGTGCCGCGAACCTGATCCTGCCGACCGATGCCACCGTGCTCGAAGCAGCGTTGAAGCTGGTGTCGGCATGATTACCCACGTCGCCTTCGACGCCGACGACACGCTCTGGCACAGCGAAGGGCATTACCGCGATGCGCAGGCGGCGTATGAGAAACTGCTGGCGGACTACATCGACATCGCGAATGCCGATGTTCATGCGCGCTTGCTCGATGTCGAGCGTCGCAACATCAAGCGCTTCGGCTACGGCGCCAAGGGCATGACCTTGTCGATGGTCGAGGCGGCGATCGCGATGACGGAGGCGCGCATCAGCGCGACCGACATCCAGCGTATCGTCGACCTCGGCGTGGCCGTGCTCGAACATCCGGTCGAGCTGCTGCCGGGCATCGTCGACGCGGTAGCTGACGTGGCGAAGGATTTCACGCTGCTGCTGATCACCAAGGGCGACCTGTTCCACCAGGAGGCCAAGATCGCGAAGTCGGGCCTGAGCAACTGGTTCCACCGCATCGAGATCGTCAGCGAGAAGGATGGGCCGACCTATCGGCGCGTGCTCGATGAAGTCGGCATCCGTCCAGAGCAGTTCCTGATGGTCGGCAACTCGCCGGGCTCGGACATCGCGCCCGTGCTCGAACTCGGCGCGAGCGCGGTCTACGTGCCGTATCACTTGCTGTGGGCAATGGAGCAGGGCAAGGGCTTCGATACCGCTTCGGCGCGCCTGCGCACGGTAGCGAGCGCCGCCGAGATCCCGGCGGCAGTGCGCGCGCTGGCAGCGTGACCGCAGCACGCCGGTGATAATCTGCGCGCCACCCCACGGGTGGAGCGCAACGATGAGCGTTGATCGAACGGGCCAGACCCTCGAATCGCCTTGGACCGAGTCGACGCGCGCACAGTGGCAGCGCCTTCGCGAACATGCCTTCGAGGATGCGCAAGCGCCGCTCGATTTCGCCGCCAAGCTGGCATGCGAACAGGGTTGGTCGCGCGATCAAGCGTTGGCCGCCATCGAGGAATATCGACGCTACTGTTTTCTCGCCAGCGTTGAGGCCGGGATGGTGGTGCCGAGCGTGGCGGTCGACGAGGTCTGGCATCTGCACCTCACCTATAGCGAAGACTACTGGCTGCGTTTCTGCCCGGCGGCCCTGGGCTTCGCGTTCCATCATCGTCCGGGCGGGCTCGTGCGGGGCGACTCGGCACAGTATCGACGCGGGTATGCGGACACGTTGGCCCACTATGAGCGCTGGTTCGGCGCACCGCCCGAGCGCTGGTGGCCGGGGACGGCGGAACGATTCCGCGCGCCGGCGCGCTTTCGTCGCGTCGACACCGAACAGGTCTGGCTCGTGCGCAAGCCGGTCTGGCCGCGTCGGCCCACGGCGATCACGGCGGGCGTCGCGGCCACCGTGACGGCTCTGATGGCGAGTTCGTTCGCCGAAGCCGCGTCGCTGAATCCGCTCGACTGGTCCGGGCCGAAGTTCCTGCTGCTGTTCATGGTGTTGATGATCATCAGCCTCTCTTTCGCACTGGCGCAACGTCGGCAGGTCGGCGTTGCACGTGCGTCCTCGGTATCGGGGCTCGATCCTTCGGCCGTGGCACTACTGGCGGGTGGCGAGTCGCGCGTGGTCGAGCGGGTCGTCGGCGAGTTGCTGGCACGCAACGCAGCGCAGTTCGATGCGCGCAGCGCGCACCTGCAGATCAAGCATGTGCCCGACGGCCTGGACGCGACGGCCGACGCGATCACTCGCGAACTGCAACGCGACGGCAACCTCGGCACACTGGCGACGCGCAGTGCGGGCGCGATGGCTCCGCTGCGGCGTGGCTTGGAGCAACGCGGGCTGATGTGGGATCGCGATGCCGCGGCTGCATTCGCACGCAGGTCGGCAGTGGCGCCGCTGCTGGTGCTTGGCCTTGGTGTGGCGAAGATCGCGATCGGCATCGCCCGCGACCGACCTGTGGCACTGCTGGTCGTGTTGTGCGTGCTGCTCGCGATCGCGACGCTGGTGTTGTGGTTCAAGCGCCCCGGCCAGACGCAGGCGGGACGCGACGCACTCGCCGCATTGCGTCAGCAGCACGCCCGCGCCGTGCGTGCCCCGCGCGACCACGAATGGCCGATCGCACTCGCCTTGGTCGGTTCCAGCGTGCTCGCCGGCACCGCCTACGCGGCTTTTCACGACTATCGCCAGCCGGCCTCGACCTCGAGCAGCAGCGACAGCAGTTCCTCGTCCTCGTCGGACAGCGGTTCCAGCGATTCCGGTAGCAGTGATTCCGGCGGGGGCGATTCCGGCGGCGGCTGCGGCGGTTGTGGTGGCGGCGGCGGAGATTGATGCCGGGCCTGAACGCCGCTTGGGGGAAACAGCAGGCGGGGGCGTCGTCCGGGCAATCGACCGGGGAGCAAACGCGATGCGTGGATTGTGGATCGGACTGCTGGGTGGGCTCGTCATGCTGGCGACGGCTGGCGACTGCGTGGCGCAGTCGGGCGGCGGCAGCATCGGTGGCGGCGTGCCGATCATGGCCAGCGATGCCCACGCGGTCTGGATTCCTTACGCGATCTGGCGCGGCGGTTCGCCCACGGTGCTGACGGGAAACCATTTCGAGGTCCATGACCAGACCGTGGATCTGATGCTCGACATCCAGGCCGGAGATTTTTCGGTCGGCAGTGGCCTGAGCGGTGAACTGGCGTTGTCGCCGATCGCGGCCGGCGACTATGTGCTCAACCTGCGGGTCTCCGAGAACGGCGGGCCGTATCTCACCTGGGCCACCGGCAGTCTGCAGGTGGTCGCCGCCGTCGCGCAGACCACGCATCCCGTCGACGCCCTGTCGCGCGGCGCCATGGGGACAATGGCCGGATCGATCCTGATGATCGGTTGGCTTGCCTGTCGACGCCGCGTCGGCGATTAGGCCTTCGTCGATGCTTCCGTCGAGGTCGCGTTCGCGAGGTCGGCCGCGACCTCGGTTTCGCTGCGCAACTGTCCTTCCCATTTCGACACCACGGCCGTTGCGACCGAGTTGCCGATCACGTTCGTCGCCGAGCGCGCCATGTCGAGGAAGTGGTCGATGCCGAGCAGCAACAGCAGGCCGGCTTCAGGGATATTGAACTGTGCGAGCGTCGCCGCGATCACTACCAGCGACGCGCGCGGCACCCCGGCCATGCCCTTGGAGGTGACCATCAACACCAGCAGCATGGTCAGTTGCTGTGCGGCGCTCAATTCGATGCCGTAGGCCTGGGCGATGAACATCACCGCGAAGGTGCAATACATCATCGAACCATCGAGATTGAATGAATAGCCGAGCGGCAGCACGAAGGCCGCGACGCGGTTGCTGCAACCGAATTTTTCCAGTTGCGCCAGGGTTTTCGGATAGGCCGCTTCGCTGGAGGCGGTCGCGAACGCAAGCAGGGTCGGCTCGCGCACCGCCTTGAACAACGCGATCGCGCGCCGTCCGATCACGGCGCTGGCGGCGCCGAACAGCAGCAGCCACAGGATCACGATGCCGAGGTAGAACTCGGCCATGAAAAAGAAATACGTTTCGAAGATGCCGGGACCGCTCTTCGCGATTGCTGCCGCCACCGCCGCAAAAACTGCGAACGGAGCGAACCCCATCACCAGCATCGTCACCTTCAGCATCACGTAGGACAGGCCTTCGAGCGCATCGACCAGCACCCGGGCCTTGTCGCCCACACCGGCGCAGCCGATGCCGAAAAAGATCGAGAACACCACGATCTGCAGGATCTCGTTCCTCGCCATGCCGTCGGCGATGCTCATCGGGATCAGGTGGGTGATGAAATCGGCCAGCGACATCGACGATGCGGCGATGCCCGAGTTCGCCGTCGCTTCCGGCAACGGCAGGTTCAGTCCGATGCCGGGCTGGAACAGGTTCACCAGCAGCAGGCCAAGACCAAGCGACATCAGCGACGCCGCGATGAACCACAGCATCGCCTTCAGGCCGAGCCGTCCGACCACGGCCATGTCGCCCATCTTGGCGATGCCGACCGTCAACGTGGCGAACACCAGCGGCGCGATGATCATCTTGATCAGGCGCAGGAACATCGTCGTGACCAGTCCGAGGTAGGCCACCGGTTCGGCGGTATCGATGCCGCTGTAGTAGAGCGCTAGACCGGCCAGTGCACCGAGCACGAGCGCGACCAGGATCCACAGGGTGAGCGTGTTGCTGCTGCCGGATGATGCGGGTGCGGCCATGGAGTCCTCGGGCGATGCGCGAAAGTGCCGACCATAAAACAAAAAACCTGCCCGGAGGCAGGTTTTTTGAAGTGGTGGGCGGTGCAGGTTTCGAACCTGCGACCCCTGCCGTGTGAAAGCAGTGCTCTACCGCTGAGCTAACCGCCCGGATTCGTTGCCCGAATTTCGGGGCGCGGACTATACGGGGCGGGCGTGCCGAGGTCAACCGGACTTGTGCCCGGTGTGCGCGGCCCGTATCGGATGCAGGATGGCGGAAAGGGCTCGGTGCGGCGGCGGCCGTTTCGCTCGCGTTTCACGGTTGCGGACTAGACTCACGGCAAGTTCGGTTTCGGAGGTGGATCATGTTGCGATATTCCGGTGTTGCGGGTCTGATGCTGGCGTTCGCCTGTGGCGTGTTCTCGGACAGCGTGCGCGCGGCTGAAGACGGATACGTGATTCGTTGCCAGTCGAAGCGTGATCGCGACAACTACTGCACGGCCGACACCAGCGGCGGCGTCAAGCTTCGGCAAGTCCTGAGCGATTCGGCCTGTGTCGAGGGCGATAGCTGGGGTTACGACAAGACCGGGATCTGGGTGCGCAAGGGTTGTCGCGCCGATTTCGACGTGCCGCGCGCGTACAGCAGCGGCCGTGGCTGGAGTTCGCAGCGGGGTTATGGCCGTTATTACCGCGATGGTGCACACGCTCAGCCGGGTGGGTCCGAACGTGTTGTCTGCGAGTCCCGCAGCAAGCGCCGCGTGGTCTGCCCGGTGGATGATTTGAAGAATGCCGATCTGGTCTATGAACGCAGTCGCGAACGCTGCCATTTTCAGGTCAGCTGGGGTTTCGACGACAAGGCGATCTGGGTCGACAACGGCTGTCGTGCGGAATTCCTGGTGAACTGATCAGCGTGCCGCGCTCCTGGACGCGGCGCGCTTCGAAGCGACCTTCGTCGCAGCAGCCTTTTTTGCAGGCTTCCGTTGGGCCGCAGCCTTGCGTGTCGCGGCAACCGGTGCCGTCGCGCGCCTGCGCTTCGGTGTTGCGGCAGTAGTTTCGGACAACGGCAGCACATCGGCCGCCGGCGCCAGTTGCGTCATGCGTTCGCGCCAGCCGCGCATCATGTCGAAGGCCTGGTCGACTGCGGTGCGCGCCGACTTCGTCGCCCAGTCGGTCAATTGCGCCGGATTGATCATCACTGCGGAACGCATCAGCTCCGGCCATTGCTTGAGGCTGGCTTCGCGCATCTTGCAGAGTTTCTGCGCGCGGCTGCCGATGGCGTAGGTCACGGCAATATTGGTCGCCGCCGCCGTGCCGATCTTCGCCAACGGCCAGGCCTTGATCAGCAGGCGCGCGGCCAGGCCCTTGCCCAGGGTCTCGGCGATGATCTGTCCGGTGCGCTTGGCGATCTCGTCGGCGCCGATGTTGGATGCAGCGATGCCGAGCACGGCCATCTTCTCCGCGCCCGCGGGCAGTTCGAACTCGTAGAGCGCGAACGTTTCCAGCACCAGTTCAGCCTGCAACACGCTGACCAGCGCGGTATCGGCCAAGGGTCCGAGTGCGAACGCGGCAAGCCGACCGACGCCGGGGATCGCGCCGGTCAGTGCCGACAAGGCCCCGACTGCGCCAGCCTGCAGGCACTTTGATCGCACCAGCATCTTGTGCAGGCTTTCGCGGGTGGCCTTCGGATGAACCTTGCGCAGACGCTCGACGCGCCTGATCGCGGCATCGCGATCGGCATGGGTGACGGCGTCCCACAATGACAGTCTGGATTGGCGCATGTGCCGATCATGACGATAGTCGCGGACGTTCGCCACGGATGCGGCCGAGGCCCTCACTCGCTACGCTTCGCGGCCTGTTGCCCGGAACCGCATGATGATCGATTACGACCGTTACGACCGCATCCGTGCGGTGCAATGGCAGGGCGAGGCGCTGCGTCTGCTGGACCAGCGCGTGTTGCCGCTGCGTACGGAATTCGTCACCTGCGCGACTGCGGACGAAGTCGCGACGGCCATCCGCAACCTGACCGTGCGCGGCGCACCCGCCATCGGCATCGCGGCAGCCTACGGCGTCGCGCTGGCGGCGCGTTCGCTCGCGGATCGATCGACCGGCCGCGTGCATGCCGCTGCGTTGCGTGAAGCGTTCGCGGTGCTGCGGGCATCGCGTCCGACGGCGGTGAACCTGTTCTGGGCATTGGACCGGATGGCGCGCGTGTTGGGTGATTCGGTTTCGGCCGATGTTCTGGAATCCGAAGCCATCGCGATCGAGCGCGAGGATCTGGCCGCGAACCGGCACATGGGCGAACTCGGCGCAGGCCTGATCGCGCCCGGTTCCGGCGTGCTCACGCACTGCAACACCGGCTCGCTGGCGACGGCCGGCTTCGGCACCGCGCTTGGCGTGATTCGTGCCGCCTATGCGCAGGGCCGTCTTTCGCGCGTATTCAATACCGAGACACGGCCTTGGCTGCAGGGCACGCGACTGACCGCGTGGGAGCTGCTGACCGACGGCATTCCGGCCAAGCTCATCGCCGACGCCGCTGCCGCGCACCTGATGTCGACCGGCGCGGTGCAATGGGTCATCGTCGGTGCCGATCGCATCGCCGCGAACGGCGACACCGCGAACAAGATCGGCACGCTGCAATTGGCTGTCGCGGCGCGCCATTTCGGCGCGAAGTTCATGGTCGTCGCGCCCAGTTCGACGGTCGACATGGCGATGCCGCACGGTGGCGATATCCACATCGAATTGCGCGAGCCGCGCGAACTGCTCGAACACGCTGGTCAGCGCGTCGCCGCCGAGGGCGTCGATGCCTGGAATCCGGTGTTCGACGTCGTGCCGGCCGTGCTGATCGATGCCCTCGTGACCGAGCGCGGTGTCATCGAAACACCCGACGCGGCGAAGATGCTGCAGATGTTCGGAAACGCCTGAAAACACGGGCGCTTCAGCCGCTTTCCCTGCTAGAATCCGAGACTTCGCACCGCTCTTTTTCAGCCGTTCCGGGCGGCGTGCAATCGACTGATTCTGCAGGGATTCCTGATGTCCGAGTTCGCCAAGGAAATTATCCGCGTCAACATCGAAGACGAGATGCGCCAGAGCTACCTCGATTACGCCATGAGCGTGATCGTCGGACGCGCACTTCCCGATGTGCGCGACGGTCTGAAACCGGTCCATCGCCGGGTGCTGTTCGCGATGAACGAACTCGGTGCGCACAGCAACAAGCCGTACTACAAGTCGGCGCGTATCGTCGGTGACGTGATCGGTAAATATCACCCGCACGGCGATGCGTCGGTCTACGACACCCTGGTGCGCATGGCACAGCCGTTTTCGCTGCGCTACATGCTGGTCGACGGGCAGGGCAACTTCGGTTCGGTCGACGGCGACTCGCCGGCAGCGATGCGTTACACCGAAGCGCGCATGGCCAAGCTCACCCATGACCTGCTGGCCGACATCGACAAGGAAACGGTCGACTTCACGCCGAACTACGACGAGAAGGAATTGGAGCCGACGGTCCTGCCGACGCGGGTGCCGAACCTTCTGATCAACGGCTCCGCCGGCATCGCGGTCGGCATGGCCACGAACATCCCGCCGCACAACCTCGGAGAAGTGATCGACGCCACCCTGGCGGTGATCGACGATCCCGAGATCAGCATCGACGCGCTGATGCAGCACGTGCCCGGTCCGGACTTTCCGACCGCGGGCATCATCAACGGCAGCTCCGGCATCATCGAGGCCTATCGCACCGGCCGCGGCCGCATCCTGGTGCGGGCCAAGGCCGACATCGAAACCGACAGCGATGGTCGCGACGCCATCATCGTCACCGAACTGCCGTACATGGTGAACAAGGCGCGGCTGATCGAGAAGATCGCCGAGCTGCACAAGGAAAAGAAGATCGAGGGCATCGCACCCGATGGCCTGCGCGACGAGTCCGACAAGGACGGCATGCGCATCTTCATCCAGGTCAAGCGCGGCGAGCAGGCCGACGTGCTGCTGAACAACCTGTTCCAGCAGACGCAGATGGAAACCGTGTTCGGCATCAACATGGTGGCCTTGCTCGACGGCCAGCCGAAGGTGCTGAACCTCAAGGAGATCCTGGTCGCGTTCGTGCGCCATCGTCGTGAAGTGGTGACGCGCCGTACCATTTTCGAACTGCGCAAGGCGCGCAGCCGCGCCCATGTGCTGGAAGGCTTGACGGTCGCGCTCGCCAACATCGACGAGATGATCGAGCTGATCAAGACCTCGCCGAACCCGGCCGAGGCCCGGGAACGACTACTGTCGAGGCGTTGGGAGCCCGGCTTGGTGCGCGCCTTGCTCGGCGAGGCCGGCGCGGCGTTGTCGCGACCTGAAGACCTGGCCTCCCACGAAGGCCTGTTCGAGGACGGCTATCAATTGTCGGAAGTGCAGGTCAAGGAAATCCTCGACATGCGCCTGCAGAAGCTGACCGGGCTGGAGCAGGAAAAGCTGACCGACGAGTACAAGGAACTGCTCGAGGCGATCCGCGGACTGATCGCGATCCTGACCGACCCCGCGCTGCTGTTGAGCCTGATTCGCGACGAATTGCTCGAAATGAAGGAAGCCTATGGCGACGAACGTCGTACCGTCATCCAGCACAATCAGGAAGACCTGAAGAACGAGGACTTGATCGACAAGCAGGACCTGGTCGTGACGCTGTCGCATTCGGGTTATGCGAAGGCCCAGCCGGTGACCGACTACCGCGCGCAGCGTCGCGGCGGGCGGGGGCGTTCGGCCACCGCGATCAAGGAGCTCGATTTCGTCGAAAGCATCCTCGTCGCCCACAGCCACGACACCATCCTCTGCTTCACCTCGGGCGGGCGCGTGTTCTGGCTGCGCACGTTCCAGTTCCCGATGGCCGGTCCGAATTCGCGCGGCCGCCCGATCGTGAACCTGCTGCCCAAGCTCGACGAAGGCGAGAAGGTCAACGCCATGCTGGCAGTCCGCGAATACAGCGACGACCGTTTCGTGTTCTTCGCGACCCAGGCCGGCGTGGTCAAGAAGACGCCGCTCAGCGACTTCTCGCGCCCGCGTTCGATCGGCATCCGTGCCGTCGAGCTGGACGAGGGCGATCGCCTGGTCGATGTCGCGATCACCGACGGCTCGCGCGATGTCCTGTTGTTCGCGTCCAACGGCAAGGCGGTGCGTTTTGCCGAAGATGCCGTGCGTGCGGTCGGGCGCAGTGCGCGCGGCGTGCGTGGCATGACCCTGGCCGAAGGCGAGCGCGTGGTGACGATGATCGTCGCCGATGTCGGCGACATCCTGACGGCGACCGAGCGTGGTTTCGGCAAGCGCACGCCGCTGGACGACTATCCGCGCAAGGGTCGCGGCACCCAGGGCGTGATCGCGATCCAGACCTCGGACCGCAACGGTGCCCTGGTCGGTGCGCTGCAGGTCACCGAGGCCTACGAGATCATGCTGATCAGCAACCAGGGTACGCTGGTGCGGACGCGCGTCGCCGAAGTGGCCCAGGTCGGTCGCAACACGCAAGGTGTCACCCTGATCCGTTTGCCGGCCGACGAGGCCCTGGTTGGCCTGGCCAAGGTCGAATCCCTGCCGGATGAATCGGCGGGCGACGACGCGGTTGAAGGCGAGGGCACATCGGCACCGGAGAACGCCGGATGAGGATGCGTGCGATGCGACATGGACTGATCGCGTTGTTGCTGGGATTGGGGTCGACCCTGGTCCAGGCCGATGCCGGGCTGGCCGCCGAAGTCGCCGCCGCGACGCAGGCGCGCATGCAGTCCGCACGCGATGCGGTGCTGCCCTATGTCGTCAGCATCTTCGTGGTGCGCGAGGATGCCGTGCAGGGTCGGGCCGAACTGCGGGTGTCTGCTGGCAGCGGCACCATCATTTCGCGCGACGGCCATGTCGCGACCAATGCCCATGTCACCGAAAACGGCAAGCGTTTCCGCGTCGTGCTCGCCGACAAGCGAGAATTGAGCGCGATCCTGGTCGGAGAGGACGCCCTGTCCGACATCGCCGTGCTGAAGATCCGCGATGTGCCTGAAGCCGGGTTTCCATTTGCGCATTTCGCCGGCGACAACAAGTTGCAAGCTGGCGATGTGGTGATGGCCATGGGCGCGCCCTGGGGCATGGCGCATTCGGTGTCGCAAGGCGTCGTGAACAATCCCGAACGCTTGTTGCTGTCGTTGTTTCAGGACGAAGCCGACTACGAACAGCAGCTTGGACAGAACCAGCCGACGGCGCGCTTCTACGCCTGGATCCAGCATGACGCCTCGATTTCGCCGGGCAATTCGGGTGGTCCGCTGGTGAGCATGGACGGCGAAATCGTCGGCATCAACACCCGCGGCAATTCGATGGGCGGCGACATGGCGTTTGCGATTCCGTCCCCGGTGGCTGCGAGGATCGTGGCTGACCTGATTCGCGAAGGTACGGTGCCGCGCAGCTTCTTCGGGTTCGGTGTGCGCTCGCTGAAGCGCTCCGGATTCGATCGTGGCGTGCTGGTCAGTTCGGTGATCCGCGAATCGCCCGCAGCGGAGGCCGGTCTCGAGGCCGGCGATCGCATCATCGCGATCGATGGTGAAGCGGTCACCGTCGCGGAACCGGAACAGGTACCGCCGTTCTTGCGGGCACTGACCGAACGCCGCATTGGCGCGGCGATGGCAGTGACGCTGTTGCGCGATGGCACGGAGCGCAAGACGAGCCTGGTCTCGACCAGCTATCCGCCTGATCTGGGTCATGATCTGGAGGTCAAGGCCTGGGGCGTCACCTTCACCGAACTGACGCCGAGCGTTGCGCGCTCGCGTTACCTCAATCGTGATGTCGGTCTGCTGGTGACCGGCGTGTTGCCGGGCAAGCGCGCCGCGACGGCGCATCCGCCCTGGCTGGTCGGCGACGTCGTGCATGCCATCGACGGCAAGCCGGTCGGTCGGCGCATCGATATGCAGGCACTGGATCTGGACAACGGTGGCGCCGCGCCGCGTCGGGTCGTCGATATCGAACGCAATGGTGCGCAGTTGATCAGCGTGCTCGACGCCAAGCCGGCACGTGACGAGGACAAGAAGCTGCGCGAGTTGCCGAAGGCCTGGATCGGCATCGAGACGCAGCCGATCACGGCCACTACCGCGGCCTTGATCGCAGGTCCGAGCAGCGGCGGCTACCGCATCACCCGCGTCTACGACGATGCGCCGGCGGCCAAGGCGGGCGTGCAGGTCGGCGACGTGCTGACATCGCTGGCGGGTGCCGCCGTGCCGGTCACCGGCGACAGTGGCGACGAGCCGCTGCAGCAGCGCATACGCGAAACCCTGCTGGATGAACCGCTGGCACTGGGACTCTGGCGTTCCGGCAAGGCGCTGCAGGTGCGGGTGACGCCGGTGGCTGCGCCGGCACCAGCGTCGTCGTTGACATCGCGCAGCATCGACTGGCTCGATCTCGGCGTGCGCAACATCGGCTTCTACGATCGCGTCTCGCGCGGCATTGCAGCGGACAGCAAGGGTGTGATCGTCGACAACGTCGCGCCGGGCGGTTTGGCGGGTCTGGCACATCTGGCAGCCGGTGATGTCGTGCTGCGCGTGAACGGCACCGTGGTGTCCGACGTGGATCGTTTCGAACAACTGACCGATCGCAAGGCGCGTCAGGCGGGCACGCCTTTATCTTTCCTGGTGCTGCGCGGCTCGCGCACGCGCCTGTTGTACCTCGACGCCGAATGGGAGCAGGGCCGATGAAATCGATAGTGCGTGGCGTGGCCTTCGTGCTGGCTGCAGTGATGCTGGTGCCGCGTGCGGGCGCCAGCGAATCGGATGAGGAAACCAAGGCCGTCTTCGCACATTTGCTGAAGACCCATGCCGACAGCGTCGTGCGCGTCAGCTTCGTGATCGTGTCGGCGTATGGCGGACAGGAGCAGCGTCAGGAGTCCAGCGTCACCGGTGCGATCGTCGATGCCTCGGGTCTGGTGCTGGTGCCGAAGCTCGTCGTCGACCCGAGTTTTCCGGGCATGAGCCGCATGAGCGCCGACCAGAAGATGGGTTTCAAGCTGGAGTCACGCGACTTCCGCGTGCATTTTGCCGGGCAGGACCAGCCCTTCGAAGCGGAAGCGTTGACCACCGACGCGGACCAAGGCATCGCCTGGCTACGCATCACCGAGCCGAACGCGAAGCTGCTCAAGCCGATCGACTTGAAGCAGCGTGCCGAGGCCGAACCGGGGACCGCCTATTACGTGCTGGAACGACTGGAAGAGCGCTATGGCGACGCTCCGATCGTGTCCTGGGGCGTGTTGCAGGGGAGCGTGTCGGTGCCGCAGCAGGCGCATGTCGGCACCGGGGCAGCCGGTCTGGCCTTCAATGCCGAAGGCGACGTGCTCGGCTATGTGTCGATGGACTTCGACGAGAGCGACAGCGCCAGCGCGGGTGCACGTCAGAATCCGCGCATGCTGATGACCTCGTCCTCACGCCTTGCTTCCGCGACGCAGCGCGCCAAGTCCTTGCTGGAAGCGGAGTAGGGCGATCGGTCGGTCGTGGGTGCGATTGCGAGGCGCACCCGCGACAACGTCTTGCTCAGAGGTTGTCGAGCACGTGTTCGGCGGCCGAAACCTTGAATTCGCCCGGCGCCTCGACGAACAGCTTGGTGACGATGCCGTCCTTCGCGACCAGCGCAAAACGCTTCGAGCGCAAGCCCATGCCGAAAGCGGTAGCGTCCATCTCCAGTCCCAGCGACTTCGAGAAGGCACCGTTGCCGTCGGCCAGCATCAGGATGTCCTGCGGCGCATTTTGGCTCTTGGCCCAGGCTTCCATCACGAAGGCGTCGTTGACGGCCATGCAGGCCACGGTGTCGATGCCCTTGGCCTTGATCGCATCGAGATGGGTGACGTAGCCCGGCAAGTGCTTGGCCGAACACGTCGGCGTGAACGCGCCCGGTACCGCGAACAGCACCACCGACTTGCCGGCGAACAGGTCGTCGCTGCGCATGGCCTGGACGCCGTCCTTGAGATAGTTCAGCGTGGCCGAGGGAATGCGGTCGCCGATCGCGATGGTCATGGTCCTGCTCCTGTTCGTGGGGTGGGCTGCGCGCGCGCAGACGCATGGAACTGTGGTCAAAGCGCCTCGTTTCAAGGGACTTGAAGCGGCGGACGACGTTCACATTTCCGCTCCGACGCGGCACGGTGCCGCAACTTCACGGAGAAACACCATGAGCTCGATCCGCTACAACACCCAACCCCAGTTTCGTGGTTTCGAGGGCGGCATGAAGCAGCTGCTCGACCAGTTCTTCACTCCCGAAGCCGACGACCAGAGCAATGTCGTCACCAGCCAGTGGCAGCCCCGCGTCGACATCAAGGAAGAGCCGAAGCGCTTCGTGATCGCGGCCGACATTCCCGGTGTCGATCCGAAGGACATCGAGATCCACATGGACAAGGGCGTGCTCACGCTGAAGGGCGAACGCAGCGCCGAAACCCGGAGTGAGGACGGCAAGTTCACCCGCGTGGAGCGCGTGCATGGCAGTTTTCACCGGCGCTTCGCGTTGCCGGACACGGCTGATGCCGAGCAGATCAGCGCCAGCGGCAAGCATGGCGTGCTCGAGATCGTGATTCCGAAGAAGGCCGAGGCGGCGCCACGCCGTATCACGATCAACAGCTGATCGCCTCATCGACCTTGTTCGTGCATAGTTGCGACATCGGAACGCCCCGTTCGCACTGAGTTTGTCGAAGTGCGCACGGGGCGCGTCGCATGAGGTTGCGCATCAGGGACCAGACATGAAGTTCAGTGACTACTACGAAACCCTGGGGGTCGCCGAGGGCGCGACGACCGACGAGATCAAGTCGGCGTACCGCAAGCTCGCGCGCAAGTACCACCCGGACGTGAGCAAGGAATCGGATGCCGAGGAACGCTTCAAGGCGATCAACGAAGCCCACGAGGTGCTCAAGGACGACGAGAAGCGCAAGGCCTACGATCAACTCAAGCGGCGTGGCTTCCGCTCCGGCGACGACTTCCGTCCGCCGCCGGATTTCGGCCAGGGACACGAATTCAATTTCGGCGACAACGACGCGGGTGGCTTCAGCGAATTCTTCGAATCCCTGTTCGGTGGCGGCGGACGCGCGCGGCGCGGCCCGACACGTCGCGGCCGGGATCTCGAAGCGCGCTTGTCGGTACCGCTGGAAATGGCCCATGCCGGCGGCACCCAGCGCGTGACGGTGACCCGCCGCGATGGCCCGAAGACCCTGGATGTGCGCATTCCTGCCGGGATCGCGAACGGGCAGACGATCCGGCTCGCGGGGCAGGGAGAGCCCGGCCCGGCGGGTAGCGGCGATCTGCTGATCAGCGTCGAGATCGCGCCGCACCGCTGGTTCGGCCTGGAGGGGCGCGACGTGGTGCTGAAGTTGCCGATCGCACCGTGGGAGGCGGCACTGGGTGCGACCATCGATGTGCCGACGCTTGCGGGACGCGTCAGTCTGCGCATTCCGGAAGGATCGCAAAGCGGGCGCAAGATGCGCCTGCGCGAGAAAGGCTTGCCGGGGCAGCCACCGGGCGATCAATACGTGTTGCTGGATGTGCAAACGCCGCCCGCATCAAGCGACGCGGAGCGGCGTTTCTATGAATCGATGCGCGACGCGTTCCCGGCCTTCAAGCCGCGCGCCACGCTCGAATGATCACTTCGGCAACAGCTCGTTGATGGTCGTGACCAGCTGCGATTCGTTGATCGGCTTGGTCACGTAAGCTTTCGCCCCCTGACGCATGCCCCAGACCTTGTCGGTTTCCTGGTCCTTGGTGGTGACCAGGATGACCGGGATATGGCTGGTCTTCGGATCCTTGCTGATCTGTCGCGTCGCCTGGAAACCATTGAGGTTCGGCATGACCACATCCATCAGGATCAGGTCGGGCAATTCGCGCTTGGCGACTTCGATGCCCTGCTGGCCGTCTTCGGCCGTGATGACGTCATGACCCAGTTTCTGCACAACGCGGCGCAGGCCTTCGATCTGCGACGGTGAATCGTCCACGATAAGAATGCGACCCATGGCTCCCTCGTTGCGTATGGTTGTCGTTGTTGTTGCAGAACCCGTCAAAACTGCACCAAGGTGCGTCCGAACGAGCCGCCGGAAAGCATCCTAGCAAAAACGCCGTCCAATTCATCCAGCGTTGCGGTCTTCGTGAGAATCGTTTCCAAGTGTTTCGGCTTCCACATTGACGCCAGGCGCTCCCACAAGACGCGGCGGATGTTGTATGCGGTGCCCGCCGAGGCGATGCCAAGCACGCTGACGCCGCGGATGATGAGGGGCATCACCGTGGTGTGCAGGTCGCTGCCGCCGGCCATGCCACAGCTGGCGATGTTGCCGTAGGGGCGAATCACGCGGGTCAGCGCTGCGAGCAGGTCGCCGCCGACATTGTCGATCGCGCCGGCCCAGGTCGCGGTTTCCAGCGGCCGCTGGCCGAGGTCGAGCTGGCTGCGGGCGATGCATTGTCGTGCGCCGAGTGCGATCAGTGCGTCGAACTGGTCGGTCTTGCCGCTGATCGCGTGCACCTCGTAGCCAGCGGTGGCGAGCAGGTCGATCGCGATCATGCCGACGCCGCCGGTCGCGCCGGTGACGACGATCGGACCCATCTCCGGCGTCTGACCGTTGGCTTCCATGCGGTACAGCGACAGCGCCGCGGTAAAGCCGGCAGTGCCGAGGATCATTGCTTCGCGCAGACTCAGGCCGGGCGGCAGCGGGATTGCCCACGCCGCCTCGACGCGTGCGTATTCGCTGTAGCCGCCGTCGCGGGTTTCCGACAGCCCGCAGCCGGTCACGAGCACGGCATCGCCTTCCTTGAATCGCGGGTCGCTGGATTGCATGACGTGCCCGGCGACGTCGATTCCGCCGACCAGCGGGTATTGGCGCAGGATCTTGCCTTGGCCGCTGCCGGCGAGCGCGTCCTTGTAGTTGACGCTGGAACCGGCGGTGCGGATGACCAGCTCGCCCGGCATCAGGTCATCCAGCCCGATGTCGTCGATGCGCCCGCGTGCCGACTGGCCTTCGGCATGCACGCGGTAGGCGCGGAATCGTTCGGGGATGGTCATGGGCGGCTCCGCTGCGGTCGATCCGCCATTATCGCGGGCCGCTGCAATCATTTGCACGCGTGCGGCTTGGGCGGCGGCATAATCCGGCGACGAATCAAGGACCCGTTGCGATGAGCGAGGGCTCACGCCCCGTCTGCTTGATCCTCAGTGCCGACCCCGCCTTTCAGGATGCGGTGACCGCGGCGCTTGCAGGACTGGATGCGCGGCTCGAACGCGCCACCGATGCCGGCCGCGCGCTGGCGTCGCTGACCGTGTGGCCGATCCGTTGCGTCGTGGTCGATCTCGCCCACGCCGAAGGCTGGGCGCTGGTGGTCGAGAAGTTGCGGCGCATGCCCGGCATCGAGTCTGCGCCGGTGCTGTTCATCGCCGACAGCGACGATGCCGTAGATCGCCTTTTGGCGGAACCGCCGGACGGTCACTGGGACCTCATGCGCCAGCCGCTGCATCCGCGCTGGCTGTGCGCCAAGGTCAAGCATCTGATCTGCACCGAATTGCGGGTGGCGCGCAGCGCCGCGCAGTCGGAAGCGCAGTTGGCGATGATCGACGCCTTGCCGGCCCAGGTCTGCGTCGTCGACGCGCAGGGCAATATCCTGATGGGCAACCGGGCCTGGCGACTGCACGAAGGCGTGGTGGCGGAAGCCGTCGTCGGATGGAACTACCGAGACTTGTGCGAACGCTCGGCCCGCAGCGGCGGTGGTCACGCCGCGGAAGTCTGTCGTGGTCTTGCCGACGTGCTGCGCGGTGACCGCATGCGCTTCGAGCACGAGTACTGCCTCGGTCAGGGCGAGCGTGCGCGCCGACATTTCCTGCTCTCGATCGTGCGCCTCGGTGGCGACGGCGGGGCGGTGATCTGCCATTTCGACACCACGCACCAGAAGCGCGCCGAAGCCGAACGCCTGGAGGCGATGCGGCATCTCGAAATGGTCATGGATGCGGTGCAGTTGAACCTGTTCGAGTACGACCTCGCGACCAGTCGTCGCGTCGTCGGCATGCGTGATGTCGAGCTGTTCGGCGACCATCCGGTCGACCTGGCCGACATGCGCGAACGCTTCGTGCATCCCGATGACGGCGACCAGTTCACCCTGGCCCTGAACGCGGTGATGGCGGGCGAGGACCACGGCAGCATCGAATATCGCGTCGGTGCGGGCGCCAGTCCGCGCTGGCGATGCGTGGTGGCGAGGGTGATCGGGCGTGATGCGCACAGTCCGGTCGCCTGGTCGGCGCCAGTTGGGACATCACCGCGCGCAAGCTGGCACAGATCGAATCCGAGCGCATGGCCGCGAGTCGCGCGATGGCGCTGGATGCCGGCCGCTTCAATGCCTGGGAATGGGACTTCGCCCTGCAGCGCGCCTCCGGCGGCGAACGCGATGTCGACTTGTTCGGTTGCAAGATCGACAGTGGCGAGCAACTCGTCGCGCTGACCCATCCGGATGATCGCGAGCGGGTGCGCGCGCTGTGGGGCGAGGGCGCAGTGCCGGTGGATCGGTTCGAGATCGAATTCCGGATCCTGCGAGCCGACGGCGATGTGCGCTGGATCAAGGCCGTGGGGCGACTGGAGCGGGACGCCCGTGATGCCCCTCTGCGCCAGGTCGGTCTGTCCTGGGACATCACAGAACAGAAGCGCGCGGACATTGCCCTGCGCGAATCCGAGGCTCAGTTGCGGCGTGCGCTGGATGCGGCGCGCATGGTCTCGTGGGAATGGGATCTGGTGAGTGGCACGCGCCATGCCATCGGCGACGATCTTGCGGTGCTCGGCGAATCGCCGGCCACCATCCATACCGCGAAGACCCGCGTGCATCCCGACGACCTCGAACGCCATCAGGCCGATATCGACCAGAGCCTGCGCTCGGGCAATGACTACCAGAGCGAGTTCCGCGTGATCTGGCCGGATGGCAGCGTGCACTGGCTGCTGTCGCGCGGTACCCCGATGCGCGACACCGGCGGTCGGGTCGTGCGTCTGTCGGGTCTGGTCTGGGACATTACCGCGCGCAAGGCGGCCGAGGCGGCCCTGATCGAAAGCCGGCGTTTGCAGGAGCTCGCGATCGAAGGTGCCGGACTGAACATCTGGGAGATCGACCTGCGCAGCGGCATCCGCCACGGCGGACCGCGCGATATCGATTTCTACGGCTTCAGCCCGCGCGCACACGACGACTTCGCGCGGATCGTGGAGCCCGAGGACGCCGCGCGGCTTGACGCCGCGATGCAGCGCGCGATCGCCGACCAGGGTCACTACGAAGTCGAATACGGCGTGCGCAAGGACTGCGGGCAGCGCCGCTGGTTCTCGGCGCTCGGGCAACTGGTGCGCGGCCACGATGGCCGGCCGGACAAGCTGGTCGGCGTGACGTACGACATCACCGAGCGGCGCGAACAGGCCCAGGCGATGGCGCTGGCGCTGGCGACGGCCGAGCAAGCGTCGCGTGCGAAGTCGAGCTTTCTCGCCGCAACCAGCCACGAACTGCGAACGCCGATGAATGCGGTGCTCGGCATGACTAGGCTACTGGTGGATACCGATCTCGATGCCCGCCAGCGCGAGCTGCTCGAAACCATTCGTTCCAGCGGCGACCTGTTGCTGCGCCTGATCAACGATGTCCTCGACTTCTCGCGCATCGAGGCCGGCGAAATGCCGATCGACGCGACCGAGTTCGACACGCTCGCCTGCATCGAGTCGTCGATCGAGATCGTCGCGCAACAGGCCGAGGCCAAGGGGCTGGACCTGTTCCTGGATGTCGCGCCCGAAGCCTGCCGACGCGTGCGTGGCGATCCGACCCGATTGCGCCAGATCCTGGTGAACGTGCTGGTCAACGCGATCAAGTTCACCGATCGGGGCGAGGTCCGTCTGACCGTACAGGCGCATCCGCAGGACGACCGGCGCGTCGAATTCAATTTCCAGGTCAGCGATACCGGCATCGGCATGAGCGACGAACTGATCGGCCAGGTCTTCCTGCCGTTCCGTCAAGGCGATGGTTCGATGACGCGGCGACACGGCGGCACCGGGCTGGGGCTGGCCATTTGCCGGCGGTTGGCCGAACTGATGAATGGCGAGATCAATGCGACCAGCCTGCCCGGGCAAGGCAGCCATTTCGACATTCGCCTGCCGTTCGAGGACCACGGCAGCGTCCTGCCGGAGATCCGCAACGTGCAGGTGATGGTGGCGTCGCCGCATCGGACGTCACGCGATGCGGCGGTCACCCAGTTGCGCCGTTTCGGGGTATCGGTGATGAGCTGCAATGGCAGCGATCCACTGCCCGAATCGATCCTGGTCGAGCAGCAACTGCTGCTGCTCGACGACCGCCTGTTCGCCGACTACCCGGAACTGGTCGACGAAATCCTCGCGCGCCATCAGCGAGATCCCGCGATCGCACGCATGGTGTCGCTGCGCGATGTCACCCAGCGCAATTTGCCGGACTGGGTGCGCGACCTCGGCACCATCATCCGGCCCATCCGGCCGAGCGTATTGCTCGGGCTGCTGCACGAATTCGATGCGGCGCCCAAGACGCTGGTCCGCGATGCCGGGGCCCAGGCCATCGCCAAGCTGTCAGAACGGCATCCGCTCAGCATTCTTGTGGCCGAAGACAACCTGATCAACCAGATGCTGATGCAGATGATGCTCGAGGCGCTGGGCTACAGCTGCGACATCGCGAATCATGGGCGCGAGGCGCTGGTCGCGATCGAGAAAAAGGCCTACGACCTGATCCTGATGGACGTCGAGATGCCGGAAATGGACGGGATCGAGGCGTCACGGGCGGTGCGATTGCGGGTCGGGCATCAGGATGCGCCGCAGATCGTCGCGGTGACCGCACATGTACTCACCGGCAGCCGCGAACGTTTTCTCGCGGCCGGCATGAACGATTTCGTTGCCAAGCCGATCATCATCGACGAATTGCGCGCGGCCTTGATCCGCGCGCATGAGGCCAAGTTGCGCTATCAGCGCACCGCGATGGTCTGATCAATTCGCCTTGTGGATCGCCCGCTTGTCGACCGCGAGCGCGGCTTCGTGCACGGCTTCAGACAGGGTCGGATGGGCGTGGCAGATGCGCGCGAGGTCTTCGGCCGATCCGTGGAATTCCATCGCGACCACGGCTTCGTGGATCAGCTCCGAGACGACCGGACCGACCATGTGCACGCCGAGCAGACGATCGGTCTCGGCGTGGGCGATGACCTTGACCATGCCCGCGGTCTCGTTCATCGCGACGGCGCGACCGATCGCGGCGAACGGGAAGCTGCCGGTCTTGTACGGCACGCCTTCGGCCTTGAGCTGCTGTTCGGTCTTGCCGACCCAGCTGACTTCCGGCTCGGTGTAGATGACCCACGGCACGGTGTCGAGGTTCACGTGGCCGGGCTTGCCGGCGATGATCTCGGCGACGGCGATGCCTTCTTCGGAGGCCTTGTGCGCCAGCATCGGGCCGCGCACGCAGTCGCCGACGCCCCAAACACCTTCGACACCGGTCCAGTTGTGCTCGTCGACGATGACGCGACCGCGTTCGTCCAGCTTCACGCCGGTGCCGTCCGCGAGCAGCTTCTCGGTACAGGCGCGACGGCCGACCGCGACCAGCAGCTTGTCGAAGGCCTGGGTCTTCTCTCCGTCCTTGTCGGACCAGGTCAGGTGCACCTCGCCGTTCTTGATCTCGGACTTCGAGCACTTCGCCCCGAGCAGGATCTTCAGGCCCTGCTTGTCGAATTCGCGCTTGGCGAGCTTGGCGATATCGGCATCGGCTGCGGCGAGGAAATCGGGCAGCGCTTCGAGCACGGTGACGTCGGCGCCGAGGCGCTTCCACACCGAGCCGAGTTCGAGACCAATGACGCCGGCACCGATCACGCCAAGGCGCTTCGGCACCGCAGTGAAATCGAGCGCGCCGGCGTTGTCGACGATGTGTTCGCCGTCGAATTTCGCGAACGGCAGTTCGATCGGCACCGAACCCGAGGCGATGATCACGTTCGTCGCCGACAGCGTCTGCTTCGAACCGTCATGCGCGGTCACTTCGACCTGGCGTCCCGGCAGCAGCTTGCCCCAACCGGCGAAGGGCGTGACCTTGTTGCCCTTGAACAGCATCGTGATGCCGCCGGTGAACTGCTTCACGATCTTGTCCTTGCGCCCGACCATCGTGCCGACGTCGATCTTCGCGTTGTCGGCGCTGATGCCGTGCGCTGCGAAGCCGTGGGTCAGGTTGTGGAACTGCTTGGACGAATCGAGCATCGCCTTGGACGGGATGCAGCCGATGTTGAGGCAGGTGCCGCCGAGCGCGGGCTTGCCGTCCTTGCCGAGGAAGGCGTCGACGCAGGCCGTCTTCAGACCCAGTTGCGCCGCGCGGATCGCCGCGACATACCCGCCGGGACCGCCGCCGATGACGATGACATCAAACTGTTGATCGCTCATGGTCTCAAAGCCCCAACAGCATGCGGTGCGGGTTTTCGAGCTGGTTCTTGATGTCGACCAGGAACAGCACCGCGTCCTTGCCGTCGATGATGCGGTGGTCGTAGCTGAGTGCGACGTACATCATCGGTGCGGCCACCACGACGCCGTTCTCGACGATGGCGCGCTCCTTGATCGCGTGCATGCCGAGGATGGCCGACTGCGGCGGGTTGACGATCGGCGTCGAGAACAGCGAGCCGAAGGTGCCGCCGTTGGTGATCGTGAAGGTGCCGCCCTGCAGGTCTTCGAGCGCGAGGCCGCCTTCGCGGGCCTTCTTCGCATATCCGGCGATGGCCTTCTCGATGTCGGCGAAGCCCAGGGTTTCGGCGTTGCGCAGCACCGGGGTGACCAGGCCTTTTCGGTGGCGACCGCGATCGAGATGTCGCTGTAGCCGTGATAAATCACGTCATTGCCATCGACCGACGAGTTCACGATCGGATGGCGCTTCAGCGCATCGGCCGCGGCCTTGACGAAGAAGCTCATGAAGCCGAGCTTGATCCCGTTCGCCTTCTCGAAGGCTTCCTGATGCGCCTTGCGCATATCGGAGACCGCCTTGAGGTTGATCTCGTTGAACGAGGTCAGCATCGCGATCGAATTCTTCGCCTGCATCATGCGTTCGGCAATGCGCGTGCGCATGCGTGTCATCGGTACGCGCTGTTCGCTGCGCGGTCCGGTCGGTGCCGCAACCGCCGCGGGCGCTGCAGCAGCCGGCTTCGCGGCCGGCGTCACGGTGCCGCCGCTGCGCATGAAGTTGACCAGGTCTTCCTTGGTCACCTGACCACCACGGCCGGTGCCGGCGACATTGGCCGCATCGATCCTGTTTTCTTCGGCGACGCGACGACCGGCCGGCGAGAGTTCGGCCGACGTCGCGGCAGGCACCGACGGAGCCGCAGCGGTCGGCGCAGCGGCGACCGCTGCGGGCGCGGGTGCCGCTGCGACGGCCCCGGCTTCGATGATCGCGATCAGTTCCTGCGAACCGACTGTGTCGCCGGTGTTCTTGATGATCTGCTTGAGCACGCCATCGGCCGGTGCCGGCACTTCCAGCACGACCTTGTCGGTTTCCAGATCGACCAGGTTTTCGTCGCGGCGCACGGCGTCGCCGGGCTGCTTGTGCCAGGTGGCGATGACGGCGTCGGACACCGATTCGGGCAGGACCGGGACTTTGACTTCGATGGACATGCGTGCGTCCTCTGCTCTGTAAGTTGGATCAGGTTAGTCGTGACTCAGGTCGCCGTTGAGCTTGGCAACCAGCGCTTGTTCGATCAATGCAGCCTGCTCGATCACATGGGTCGAGAAGTGGCCGCAGGCCGGGGCCGGCGTGCGCACGCGCCCGGCGTAATGGAGCTTGTGCTTGTCGCCGAGGCAGGCGCGCAGATGATGGCCGATCTGGTACCAGGCACCCTGGTTCATCGGTTCTTCCTGACACCAGACCACGTCCTTCGCCGACGCGAAACGCTTCAGTTCGGCACCAAGTTCGCTGCGCGGGAACGGATACAGCTGCTCGACACGCACGATCGCGACATCCTTCAGCGCGCGCTTTTCGGCTTCCTCGATCAGGTCGTAATAGACCTTGCCGCCGCAGACGATGACGCGCGACACCAGGCTGGCGTCCTTCGCGTAACTGTCCGGGATCAGGCGCTGGAACGTGCCGTTCGCCAATTCCTCCATGGTCGAGGTCGAGAGCTTGTGGCGCAACATCGACTTCGGCGTCATCACCACCAGCGGCTTGCGCACGTTGCGAACCATTTGCCGGCGCAGCATGTGGAACATCTGCGCCGGCGTGGTCGGCGTGCAGACCTGCATGTTGTTCGCCGCGCACAGTTGCAGGAAGCGTTCGAGGCGCGCCGAGGAGTGCTCCGGACCCCTGGCCTTCGTAGCCATGCGGCAGGAACAGGGCCATGCCGCAGAGGCGGCCCCACTTCGCTTCACCCGAGGAGATGAACTGGTCGATCACCACCTGGGCGCCGTTCGCGAAGTCGCCGAACTGGCCTTCCCAGATCACCAGCGTTTGCGGGTCGGTGGTCGAATAGCCGTATTCGAAGCCCATCACCGCTTCTTCGCTGAGCACCGAATCGATCACCGCCACCGACTTCGGATTCTCGGCCAGGGCGCGCAGCGGGAAATGCGCTTCGCCGGTCTTCTGGTCGTGGATGACGGCATGGCGATGGAAAAAGGTGCCGCGCCCGGCGTCCTGACCGTCGACGCGCAGTTTGTGACCTTCGTCGATCAGCGTCGCGTAGGCCAGCGTTTCGGCAAAGCCCCAGTCCATGCGCAGTTCGCCGCTGGCCATCTTCAGCCGGTCTTCGTAGACCTTGGCGACGCGCGAATGCAGGGACCAGTTCGCCGGAATGGTGTTGATGCGATCCGACAGCGCCTTGAGCTTGTCGCCGGGACGCCGGTGACGACGGCATCGTCGAGCTTGCCATCGTGGAAGTGGTGCCATTCGATATGCGGCAGGCCGTCGTCCGGCTTCGACAGTTCAGCCACCGACTGGCCGGCATCGAGCTTGGCGCGATAGCCGTCGACCAGGGCCTTGGCTTCGGCGGGCTGGATCACCGCTGCGGCGGCAAGCTGCTCGGCATACAGTTCGCGCGTGGTCTTGCGGGCGCGGATGTTCTGGTACATCAGCGGCTGTGTCGCCGCCGGCTCGTCGGCTTCGTTGTGGCCGTGGCGGCGATAACAGACCAGATCGATCACGATGTCGCGAGCGAACTGCTTGCGATAGGCGAACGCAAGCTCGGCCACGAACAGGCAGGCTTCCGGATCGTCGCCATTCACGTGGATGATCGGTGCACCCACCATCTTCGCGACATCGGTGCAGTAGAGCGTCGAACGCGTGTCATCCGGGCGGCTGGTGGTGAACCCGACCTGGTTGTTCACGACCAGATGCACGGTGCCGCCGACCGCGAAACCGCGCGCCTGCGACATGTTGAACAGTTCCATGATCACGCCCTGACCGGCGAAGGCCGAGTCGCCATGGATCAGGATGGGCAGTACCTGGGCGCCGCTGTCGTCGTTGCGACGCGCCTGGCGCGCACGCACCGAGCCGGCCACCACCGGATCGACGATTTCGAGATGCGAGGGATTGAAGGCCAGCGCCAGATGCACGGCGCCGCCCGGAGTGCGCACATCGGCCGAGTAACCCATGTGGTACTTCACATCGCCGGTGTGGGCCGGATCGGTGTGATGCGCGTGCTTGCCTTCGAACTCGTCGAACAGCAGGCCCGGTGCCTTGCCCAAGGTATTGATCAGCAGGTTGAGGCGGCCGCGATGGGCCATGCCGATGACGATTTCCTTGACGCCCTGGCTGCCTGCGCTCTGGATCACGCCATCGACCATCGGGATCAGCGATTCGCCGCCTTCCAGCGAGAAGCGCTTCTGGCCGACGTACTTGGTGTGCAGATAGCGTTCCAGTCCCTCGGCCGCGGTCAGGCGTTCGAGCAGACGCTGCCGTTTCGCGACGTCGAAGCCGAAGCGGCCAGCCGCAGTTTCAAGCCGATCGTAGAACCAGCGCCGTTGTACCGAGTCGCTGATGTGCATGAACTCGGCGCCGATCGTGTTCGAATAGGTCGCCTTGAGCTTGGCCAGCAGGTTGCGCAGCGTCATGCGGGGCGCGCCAACCAGGGAGTTTGTGGTGAATTCGGTATCGAGGTCGGCGTTCGACAGACTGTGGAAAGGCAGGTCGAGGTCAGGCGCTTCCGGCTTGGCGGTCATGCCGAGCGGGTCGAGCGCGGCACCGAGATGTCCGCGCGATCGATAGGCGGTCACCAGCTTCAGCACAGCCGCCTGCTTCTCTGCGTATTCGTTGCTGGCCGGCGCGGTGGCGGCCAAGGCCGGGCGCTGCTTCGCGGCCTCGGCGAATCCGGCGATCACCGGGCCGTGCGCGCGATCACCGGCTTCGCGGCCTTTCAGGGTGTCGAAGTAACGCTGCCATTCCGTGCCGACCCCGTTCGGGTCAGCCAGCCAGAGTTCATACAACTCGTCCACGTACGCGGCATTGCCGGTACCGAGCTGGGACGACGCCCTGAATTGTTCGAGAAGACTCATGCCGGTCACTCTGCTGTCGATGCAGCGAAAAAATGAAGGGAATCCGAGGCTTGCGCACGCAAATGGTGCGGCGCGGAAACGGCCCGCGATTATAGCCGCAAGGCCTTCCGCTGCGGGCGGCGATTCCAGGGCAATGCGACTAAAGTTTCAGCGCGCGGACGGCGCTTTCCGGCTCGGCGCGTTCCCAGGAACGATCGAAAGACAGCCACATTTCGCGGGCACGCGGGCGGTCGTCGAGACAGGCCTCGCCTTCGAAGCGAGTCGGGTCGGGGCGGCGCAGCCAGCCGCCATGGTCGCTCAACACGACGGCAGGTCCGAATTCGGGATCGGCTCGGCGGTTCGCCCGACGGACTTCGACCAGGCTGGACAGGCGCTGCGCCAAGCCGACCAGGCGATGGCTGTTCTGCACCGCGGTCGTGATGTCCTCGACCAGAATCTGGATACGGGCGCCGCGCCCGGACATCGCGACACGCTTGATCAGCGCGATCACCGCGTCGTGGTCGAACAGTTCGGCGTCGAGCGAATGGCTGGCGATGCCGATGCGATGGCGCGCCGCACGCATCAGGTCCATCGCGGTGACGCGTGCGGCGGCGGCGCGATCGAACTGGATCAGGCCGGTCGGTGACGTCGCTGGCAGCGGCCGATACATCATCCGGTGCGGGATGTTCGCGTCCGGGTATTCCGGGCCATCGGCAATGAAGCCGAAGCGCTCGTAGAACGGAATGGCATGGACCTGCGAGGACAATGCCAGTTCGGGATAACCGAGCGCGCGGGCCTTGGCGATCAGGTGTTCCATGATCAGCGCGCCGACACCGCTGCCGCGATAATCGGCGAGCACCGCCATGCGGCCGATCTTGTGGTCCGGGGTCAGCCTGCCGGTGGCCACGGGTTCGTCGCGCTCGTTCAACACCAGGGCATGCGCCGATGGCGCGTCGAGGGCGTCCCATTCTTCTTCGATCGGACAATGCTGCTCGATCACGAAGACCGGTTCGCGCACGGCACGCAGGCGTTCGAAATCGGCCGGGTAATGGGCATCGACAACGCGCAGGTTCGCAGTCATGACACGAATCCGATCAGGCCGAGGTTGAGCCATTTCAGCAGATCGGCGCGTTCGGCGTCGTTCAGCGCGGTCACGGAAGGCGCCACGATCTCGTCGCCGCCCAGCAATCGTGCCATCCGCGCGCTGGTGTCGAAAGCCTGGCCGGCGAGATACACCGATACCCGCCCACGCTTGCCCGCACAGGTCGCCATGCGCGCGAACGGATGTCGTGCCAGTGCCGCGCCCTTGCCGATGCGGGCCGCAAACTGCGCGGCAGTCAGCGGGCGTGGGCGCGGTGCCGGGGTCTGGGCGTTGCGGTAGCGGGTGATGAAGCGCGCGAACTCGGCACCGAGTGCGTCGTCGTCCATCTGCAGGAATCGCGACAGTGCGCGGCGGACACGACCGACGTCGCTGGCGTCGATGGCATGGGCGTCGCCGCGTGCATGCAGTTCCGGATCGCTGTAGCGCTGGGCTTCGTCGAGGGTTTCCGCGATCTGATCCGACAGTTCGACCAGCAATTCCGCTTCGGAGGGCGCGCGCATGCCGATCGACAGGGTCATGCACTCGTCCAGCGCAACGCCATGATGCGGCACGCCCGGTGGCAGATAGAGCACGTCGCCCGGCGACAGCACCCAGTCATGCGAGGGCGTGAACTGCTTGAGTTGCTTCAGTTCGACATCGGGCCGGAATTCTCTCGGTGCATTCGGTTCGACATCGATCTGCCAGCGGCGTTGTCCCAGGCCCTGAATCAGGAATACGTCGTATTGATCGACATGGGCGCCAACCGAACCGCCCTCGACGGCGTAGGAGATCATGATGTCGTCGATGCGCCAGCGCGGCAGGAAATCGACGTGCGCGAGCAGCGCACCGACATCCCGGTCCCACTTGTCGACATCCTGCACGAGCAAGGTCCAGTGCGACTTCGGCACCTTCGAAAAGCGCGCTTCCTCGAACGGGCCGCATTCAAGTGTCCAGCGATCGCGTTTCGGATCGTGGGTGACCAGGCGTGCCAGCGCATACGGTTCGCAGGCCAGGCCGGCGAGGTCGTTCGGCGTGATCGGCGACGCAAAATCGGCGCCGAGCATGCCGCGGATCAACAGCGGGCGTTTCTGCCAGTAGGTCGACAAAATTTCTCGACCGACATGCCGAGTGGCTGCCCCGGTTGCGCATGCACCTCGATCGCCGGACGCGGGTTGGTCGCTCTAGATCGCATGGGCCAGCTCCGTCGCGAGGCCGGTGTAATCGGCCGGGGTCATGACCATCAGGCTGCGTTTCACATCCTCGGGCAGTTCCAGACCGGCGATGAATTCGCGCAGGCTCTCGCGCGAGATGCCCTTGCCGCGCGTCAGTGCCTTCAATTGCTCGTAGGGTTCAGGCAGGCCGTAGCGACGCATGACGGTCTGGATCGCCTCGGCCAGCACTTCCCAGTTGGCGTCGAGGTCGGCGGCGAGGCGCTCGTCGTTGATGCTGAGCTTGGTCAGGCCGCGGATCAGCGCATCGAGCCCGACCAGGGCATGGCCGAAGGCGACGCCGAGCGTGCGCAGCACGGTGGAATCGGTCAGATCCCGCTGCCAGCGCGAGATCGGCAGCTTGTTGCCGAAGTGTTCGAACAAGGCATTGGCGATGCCGAAGTTGCCCTCGGCGTTCTCGAAGTCGATCGGGTTGACCTTGTGCGGCATCGTCGAGGAACCGACTTCACCGGCCTTGACGATCTGCTTGAAGTAGCCGAGCGAGATGTAACCCCAGGCATCGCGGCAGAAATCGATCAGGATCGTGTCGATGCGCCGCAGGATGTCGCTGATCTCGGCGATGCCGTCGTGCGGTTCGATCTGCGTCGTGTACGCATTCCATTGCAGGCCGAGCGATGCAACGAAGCGGTGCGACAACGCCCGCCAGTCGACTTCCGGATAGGCGACGGCATGGGCGTTGTAGTTGCCGACGGCGCCATTGATCTTGCCCGGCGACTGCCAGGCGTCGAGCTGGGCGCACTGGCGGTCGAGGCGGGCGACAGTGTTCGCGATTTCCTTGCCGAGCGTCGTCGGCGACGCCGTCTGGCCATGCGTGCGCGACAGCATCGGCTTGGCGGCGGCCTGTTTCGCCAGTTGCGCCAGCTTGTCGCGCAGGCGCTTCAGGGTCGGTGCGAAGACCGCATCGCGGGCATCCTTGAGCATCAATGCATAGGCGAGGTTGTTGATGTCCTCGCTGGTGCAGGCGAAGTGCACGAATTCGCGATACGGCGCCAATGCCGGGCATTCGGCCATGCGCTCCTTGATGAAGTATTCGATCGCCTTGACGTCGTGGTTGGTGGTTGCCTCGATGACCTTGACGCGGGCCGCTTCCGGCAGCCCGAAACCGGCGCCGATCGCGCGCAATTGCGCCTTGGCGGCGTCGTCGAAGGCCGGGACTTCGGCAATCGCGGGTTCGCTGCCCAGCACGATCAGCCATTCGATTTCGACACGCACGCGCCGGGCCATCAGGCCGTATTCGCTGAACACGCCGCGCAGCGGCTCCATCTTGCTGGCGTAGCGGCCATCGAGCGGGCACAGGGCGATCAGGGGATCGAGCGACATCGCGGTCATCCGGAACGGGAGAGGCCGCGATTCTAGCGAAGCACCGCATGGCGACGGGATGACTTAGCGCAATCCGCAGGCCGACAGCACCGCATCCGATAGCCGACGGCGTTCGTCGAAACCCGTCTGGAAGCTGCGCTCGCGTTCGGCCTTGGTCTGGGCTGCCCTTGCCGTCGAGCAAGCGTCGTCGCGTGCGCGACGCGGGTTGCGGTCGCGCCCGGCGGTGCCGGTTCCGGATCGCGTGGTACCGCCAAGCGAGGCCGGAAGCCGGGCGTTCGACGCCTTTTCCCATGCGGCGATCTGCTTCGCGTCCGCGTCCGAGAGCGACTTGGCCGTCGCGACAGCGGCCGGCAAGATGACCTCATGGCGATCGCGTGCCCCCGGACAGCCGTGATCGACGAAACTCATCCGGCCGTCTGCATCCCGACACGCAAACAGCTTGCCGGCATGACAGGGCAGGGCGCAGACCAGCAGGAACAGTAGGAACAGACGCATGGCGAACTCCTAGGTCGGATACCTGCAGTCTCCGCAAGCGTGCTCGCGTCGTCTTGCGGGCGAATCGGAAGGTGCGCTCAGATAATTCGCAATGCCGCAATCATCGCGCGAAGATGCGGCATCCATCGGAGCCACCCATGACCCAGACGCGCATCGGAAGCACCCGGACTGAGACCGACAGCCTCGGCGAACTCGCGATTCCCGCCGACGCACTCTGGGGCATCCAGACGCAGCGCGCCGTCGACAACTTTCCGGTGTCCCGCTGGACCATGCCGCGCGCCTTCCTGCGCGCACTCGGATTGCTCAAGGCCAGCTGTGCCGAGGCCAACGCGACGCTGGGCGCGATGCCGAAGGCGCGCGCGAAGGCGATCCGCGTCGCGGCATCGCGCGTGGCGAAAGGCGAGTTCGATCACGCGTTCCCGGTCGACGTGTTCCAGACCGGTTCGGGCACGTCGAGCAACATGAATGCGAACGAGGTGATTGCTCGGCTCGCGTCGCAGGCGCTCGGCCAGACCGTGCATGCGAACGACGACGTGAACATGGCGCAATCATCGAACGACGTGATTCCGTCCTGCATCCAGGTCGCGGCGGTACTCGAATGCAGCGTACGCCTGCGGCCGGCCCTGGTGCATCTGCGCCAGACCATCGAGCGGCGGGCGCGCGAACTCGCGAAGATCGCCAAGACCGGACGCACCCACCTGATGGATGCGATGCCGCTGCGTTTCGACCAGGAACTTGGTGCCTGGGCGACTCAGCTTTCCGAAGTCGAAGCGCGGCTCGCCGACGCGCTGAAACGCACACGCCAGTTGCCGATCGGTGGCACCGCCATCGGCACCGGCATCAATGCCCCGAAGCGTTTCGGTGGCGAAGTCTGCAAGGCGTTGAAGGCGCAGACTGGCGTCGCGTTCGCCGCGCATCGCGACCGCTTCTACGGCATCGCCAGCCAGGACGCGGCGGTGGAACTGTCGGGCGTGTTGCGCAGTGCCGCGATCGTGCTGACCAAGATCGCCAACGACCTGCGCTGGATGAATTCGGGTCCGTTGGCGGGGCTTGGCGAAATCGAACTGCCGGCCCTGCAACCCGGTTCGTCGATCATGCCGGGCAAGGTCAATCCGGTGATTCCGGAGTCTGCGGCGATGGTGGCCGCGCAGGTGATCGGTTGCGATGCCGCGATCACATTCGCCGCGGCCAGCGGCAACTTTCAGTTGAACGTGATGCTGCCGGTGATCGCGTGGAATCTGTTGACGTCGATCGAATTGCTGTCGAACGCCTCGACCCTGCTGGCCGACAAGGCCGTCGCCGGATTCACGGTACGGCACGCGCGCATCGACGAAGCGCTGGCCCGCAATCCGATTCTCGTGACCGCGTTGAATCCGCTGATCGGCTACGAACGCGCCGCCGCCATTGCAAAGCGTTCCTACAAGGAAGGCCGGCCGGTGCTTGATGTCGCTGTCGAAGAGACCGGCTGGCCGCGCGCCAAGCTGCAGAAACTGCTCGACCCGCGCACGCTCACGCGTGGCGGGTCGTTCGGCAGTTCGGCGGGGGGCTGACCGCTACAGCGGGTTGTGAACGCGCAGACCTGGGAAACGCGAGAAATCGCGGTCCGCGGTCCACAACTCGGTGACCCCGGCTTCCTCGCAGACGGCGGCGATGCGCGCGTCGTGAATCTGCCCGCCGCGCACGTCGGCATGTTCCAGCAACCGGCGCAGATGCGTCCAGTGTTGATCGCCGATGCCGATGAAATGCAATCCGGGTGCTTCATGCCAGCGGTCGATGATCGAGAGCATTGAGCGGACATTCGGCGCGTCGGCGTGGAACTTCCGGTTCGAGATGACGGCCAGGAATTCGTGCACGCAGGGCCACGGAATGCCCCAAGGCTTGCCGCGTGCAATCAGACGCTCGATGGCTGCACGTGCGGGACGATGGCGGTCGAGGTGTTCGACATGCGCATAGACGAGGATGTTGGTGTCTACGGCGATCACGGTGACGGAAACGCGTCGTCGCGAACGGCGTCGATCATCTCGTTGACCGACCAGGTCCCGAGTGGCTGGTTCAGCCCGGCACTGGCCGAAGGCCAGACATAGTCAGGTTTCGAGCGATCAACTGATGGTTCGCGTAGCGCCAGCCGCAGCCCGGTCTCCACCAGTTGCTTGATGGTGACGCGATCGCGCCGTGCGCGCTTGCGGGCGCGTTCGAGCAGGGCTTCATCGATGTCGATCGAGGTTTTCATAAAGAATACCGTCAGGAAAATACCGTCAACGGTATCCTAGCAGCGGTCGATCCCTTAAATGGAACGCCCCGCCCATACTTGCGCACGGCGGGGCGTTCGGCAGGCGAGTGGGACTCAGTCGGTCAGCTCGCGATAGCGACGGAAGTACACCGCGCCGGCGATCATCGCGATGCCGACGGCGGCGCCAAGCCAGGTCTTCATCATCGTCAGCACCATGCCTAGTGACTGCAACGAAACCACGTCGGCGGGCGTGCTGTCCTTCGAGAATTCGAGGCCGAAGCGGAAAGCACCGGAAGCGTCAAAGGTCCAAGGGAAGATGCTGAACAGGCCGCGGGCGAACACTTCCTTCCAGTACCAGGTGTCCGGGATCGACAGCGTCGACAGCGCGTCGAACCAGGTCAGCAGGATGCCGGTGATGACCGGGACGAACACCGCCCACAGGAAGGGCTTGCCGCGCGCCCAGCTCGACACCAGCATCAGCCAGCCGATGCTCGGCAGTGCCCAGAGTGCGTTCACCGGAATGCCGATCAGCATCACGCCCCACAGCTTCAGCGGTTCGGCAGGGCCCCACAGCAGATTCACCGGGCTGATGCCGTTGAACCAGAAGAACGAACCGATGACACCCAGCATCAACAGATGCAGCAGGATGCCGGCGACCCAGGCGATGGCCGGCGCGAGCAAGGTGGCGGCCACGATCTTGATCAGCACGGTTTGCAGGTCCGACACCGGCATCGATTTCCAGAACAGCACCGAGCGATCCTTGCGTTCGTCGAACAACGAGCCGATCAGATAGAAGAACAGCACGATGCCGAGCGCGAACTGCACCAGCATCGACATGCCGGCCAGACCGACATTGATGCCCGTCGCCAACTGCTGGAGCTTGTCGGCGGGCATGCTGGCGATGGATTTCGCGATCGGAATGCCGATGATCTTCACGTTGTCGGTCATCGACGCCTGGCCCGTGATCAGGCCCATGATCGTGATCAGCACGACCACCCCGACGACGATCATCGGCGCGCGGAAGAAACCGCCGCGGTTTTCCCAGTATTCGCGTTTCAGTTGGGTCACGAACGTGTTCATTGATAGGTTCCCTTCATCGTGGCCACGAAGATGTCGGCAAGGCCGGGGGTACGTGTTTCACCGAGCGCATCGAGCTGATCGCGCGACACGCCGTCGTAGAGCAGGATCGACTTGCCGAAGACCTGACGTTCGTCCAGCGGCTTGAACGCCAGCGCGGCCTGGCGCTTGTCGGCCGGCACCATCACCTCGGTGAAGCGCGAGCCAAGCTCGTCCATCGTCGCCGACAGCGAGATCACGCCGTCCTTGATGAACAACACGTCGGTCAGGATATGTTCGATCTCCTCGACCTGGTGCGTAGTGACGATGATCGTCTTCTCGCTGTCGAAGTAGTCGTTCAGCAAGGTCTGGTAGAAATCCTTTCGATACAGCACGTCGAGGCCGAGTGTCGGTTCGTCGAGCACCAGCAGCTTGGCGTCGATCGCCATGACCAGGGCCAGGTGCAGCTGCACGATCATGCCCTTGGACATTTCACGCACGCGCATCTCGGGCTTCAGCTTGGTCTTGGCGAGGAAGGCTTCGCACTTGGCGCGCGAGAAGCGTGCATGCACGCCTTCGACGTATTCGATGGCCTCGCGCACGCGGATCCAGCGCGGCAGCACGGCGACATCGGCGATGAAGCAGACGTCCTGCATCAGTGCATGGCGCTCGGTATGCGGGTTGCGACCGAGGACACTCAGTTCGCCCTCGAAATCCGTCAATCCCAGCATCGCTTTCAGCACGCTGGTCTTGCCGGCGCCATTCGGGCCGATCAGTCCGACGATCTTGCCGGCTTCGATGCTCAGATCGACGCCCTTGACCGCTTCGGTCTTGCCGTATCGCTTGCGCAGTCCTCGCGCTTCGATGACCTTGTTCATTGCTTCGATTCCCCAGTGGTGTTCATCGTCGTCAGCGTTGCGAGATCGAGCCCGAGGCGACGCAGCCGGTCACGCAATACCGGCCATTCCTCGCGCATGAAATGCTCGCGTTCGTTCTTCAGCAGGGCGTCGCGCGCACCCTGGTTGACATACATGCCGAGGCCGCGGCGCTTCTCGACGAGATTCTCGTCGACCAGTTCCTGATAGGCCTTCGACACCGTGATCGGGTTGAGCTGGAAGTCGGCCGAGACCTGGCGCACCGACGGCAGGGCGTCGCCTTCCTTCAGGGCCTCGTCGAGGATCATCGCCTTGATGTAGTCGCGCAGTTGGCGGTAGATCGGCGCGCTTTCATTCCATTGCATCGACATGGATCAGTCCTTTGCGGCGGCGCGCTTGGCGCGACTGAAGCTGTAATAGGGGTCCATCAGGCTGACGCGTGCAGCGCGTGCCTGGCGGCGCGTGGCGGCGGCCTCGGCGCTGGACGGCCCGCCGATGTTCGTCGGGGCGGCATCCAGCAACTGCGCAGCAGGCGCAGGTTGGCCAATGCTGGCGGCGGTGCTGAGCAGCAGGCTCAGGGCGAGATCGAGAAGGCTGGTGGTCATGGCGGGCGCTCCTGCGGTTGCGTGTTGTAGTGAACTATAACACCTAGTTTCGATTCGTCAACCCGAAAGGAGTCGACCATGACATCGGTCATGCATCTGACCGGTTAGATTCGTTTCGCCCACAGGAGATCGACCATGAAACGCTGGATATTCGCCGTTGCAATGACGCTGGCTGCACCGCTGGCCCTGGCTTGCAGTCCCCTGCTCGACGTCTCGATGCGCCCGCTGGCGGGCAAGGAACCCGTGCATCTGTGCGAGAAGTTCGATGGCAAGGTCCTGCTGATCGTCAATACCGCCAGCAAGTGCGGCTTCACGCCACAGTACGAAGGCCTGGAGGCGATGCACGCCAAATACGAGGCACAAGGATTCTCCGTGCTCGGTTTTCCGTCCAACGAATTCATGGGCCAGGAACCCGGCACCGAGGAGCAAATCAAGGAATTCTGCACGCTGACCTACGGCGTGAAATTTCCGATGTTCGAGAAGACGAAGGTGAAGGGCGCCGATGCCAGCCTGCTCTACAAGCGGCTCAAGGAAGCCACCGGCGAACAGCCCAGCTGGAACTTCCACAAGTATCTCGTCGACCGCAACGGCAAGGTCGTCAAGAGTTTCGGCACCCGCACCAAGCCGGACGACCAGGAACTGGTCGGGATGCTGGAAAAGTTGATCGCCGAACCGGCGCCGAAACAATGACGTGAGAGCGGCTTCCGGCCGCTATCTCGCCTAACCGAGCGCCGACAGCTCCGCATTGAGGCGCTCGGGATCGCCCAGATTCAACTCGATCAGGCGCTTCAATTGGGTGAAACTGTCGAGGTCGATTTTTTCCCAGCGGAAGCCGATGCTGTCTTCGGTCGCATGGGCCGAACTTGCACCCATGCTGATCTTGAGGCCGTCACCCAGGCGCAGTTCGATGCGATGCATCGAATTCGGTTTGGCCGACCAGTCGGCCGGGCGTGTGGTCAAGGCGCCCTTGAGCGAGATATCGATCAGTTCGGCGTCCCACATCGCGCGGTCCGAATACAGCTTGACGCTGCCCTCGAACCGGAAGCGGTGGAAGCGACGACGTTCTGACCCGGAAGGATTCGACATGCGCTCGATCGTGACGGAAACGAGGCGAGAGTCTAGCTCAGGAAGTTTGCCGAAGTGTGCGCGCCGTCGCGGAATTTCTGCCTAGCCTTGGCGCTGCAAGACCAGTTCCAGCACGAACTTCGATCCGAAATAGGCGAGCACCAGCAACACGATCCCGCTGAGCACGAAACGTACCGCGCGCCGACCGCGCCAGCCGAAGCGCATGCGCCCGAACAGCAACACGCCGAACACCGCCCAGGCCAGCGCCGAGAGCACGGTCTTGTGCGCGAGATGCTGGGCCATCAGGTCCTCGACAAACAGCACGCCGGTGACCAGGGCCAGGGTCAGCAGCAGGAACCCGGCGCCGATCAGCTGGAACAGCAGCTGTTCGACCTGGACGAGGGGCGGCGCACCCGAAAACCAGCGCGATAGCCGGTGCGTGCGCAATGCGTGGTCCTGGACGCCGAGCTGGATCGCGACCACCGCCGCGATCGCGAGCGTGGCGAAGGCGAGCAGGGCGAGCAGGGCATGTGCCGCAATGCGCCAGTCATCGATCTCGTTGCCCGTCGCGGCACGATCGAACAGGGCGGCCGAAATGACGGCCACGACGGCGATCGGGAACACGACCGCCGCGAGTCGCTGCAGGCGCTGCCAGCGCATCAAGACCAGCAGCGCCAGCACGCAGGCCGCGGCGACCAGTGACAGGGCGCTGAAGAACTGCAAGTCGACGCCATGGTGGTTGGCTCGCCAGCCCAGGATCGTGGCGTGCGCCATCCAGGCACCCCAGCCGAACAGGCCGACCCAGCGCAGGCGTTCGGGCCGGGCGGCAGGCGCCAATGCGGCCGCGGCGCCAAGCGCGTAGAGCAGAGCGGCAAACAGGGCGAGCGCGAGTGTCATCCGCTCAGTTTGGCATGGGCGGCCGCAGGGCGGGAGTGGCCGCTGTCTGCTGCGGCTATACTCCGCGCCCGTTTTTCCGCTGGTTCCGTCATGTTCGAATCCCTGAGCAATCGCCTGTCCTCGACCATCCAGAAGCTGCGCGGTCGCGCGCGCCTGACCGAGGAGAACATCCGCGAGGCGATGCGCGACGTGCGCATCGCCCTGCTCGAGGCCGATGTCGCATTGCCAGTGGTATCGGCGCTGGTCGAACGCATCAAGCAGCGCGCCGTCGGCCAGGATGTGCTGAAAAGCCTGTCGCCGGGCCAGGCCCTGGTGAAAGTGGTGCAGCAGGAACTGACCGCGGTGATGGGCAGCCAGAACAGCGAGCTGAACCTGAATTGCCCGGCACCGGCGGTGATCCTGATGGCCGGCCTGCAGGGCGCGGGCAAGACCACCACCGTCGCCAAGCTCGCGAAACACCTGCGTGAGCGCAAGAAGAAGAAAGTCATGGTCGTGAGCTGCGACGTCTATCGTCCGGCCGCGATCGACCAGTTGAAGACACTGGCTGGACAGGTCGATGCCTTGTTCCATCCCAGCGAACCCGGCGAGGCCGCAGTCACGATCGTAAACCGCGCGCTCGACGATGCGCGCAAGAGTTTCGCCGACGTGCTGATCATCGACTCGGCCGGTCGTCTCGCGATCGATGGCGCGATGATGGAAGAAATCGCCGCGGTGCACGAGGCCGCCAAGCCGATCGAAACCCTGTTCGTGGTCGACTCGATGACCGGCCAGGATGCCGCCAACACCGCCAAGGCCTTTGCCGCCGCGTTGCCGCTGACCGGCGTCATCCTGACCAAGACTGACGGCGATGCCCGCGGTGGCGCGGCGCTGTCGGTGCGCTACATCACCGGTCGCCCGATCAAGTTCGTCGGTGCCGGCGAGAAACCCGACGCGCTCGAACCCTTCCATCCGGATCGCGCCGCGTCGCGCATCCTCGACATGGGCGATGTGCTCAGTCTGGTCGAGGAAGTCGAGCGCAAGGTCGATCAGGAGAAAGCCCAGAAACTCGCCGAAAAGGTGATGAAGGGCAAGAAGTTCGACCTCAACGACATGCGCGACCAGATGCTGCAGATGCAGAACATGGGTGGCTTGACCGGGTTGATCGACAAGTTGCCGGGCATGGGCCAGATCCCGCAGAACCTGAAGGACAAGGTCAACAACAAGGACGTCGACCGCATGATCGCCATCATCGGATCGATGACCAAGAAGGAACGCCGTCATCCCGATCTGCTGAATGGTTCGCGCAAGGCGCGCGTGGCACGTGGTTCGGGCACCCAGCCGGCCGATGTGAACCGCGTGCTCAAGCAGTATCAGCAGATGGAGAAGATGATGTCGAAGCTCTCCGGCGGCGGGCTCAAGGGCCTGATGCGCAACATGAAAGGCATGATGGGGCAGGGCGGCATGGGTGGTCCGGGCGGCATGCTGCCGCCCCGTTGAGCGTCTCGGAAATCTCCTAGTCGATGTCGCTCGGAACACGCAGCCCGCGTTCCGATCCGCACGCAGGAAGGGCAAGGGCGAGATCCGCAGAATGGTGTCCGTCCGGTGAGCACACCGGCACGACCTTCAACCATTCAAAAGGAATCCACGCCATGAACCTGATCAAGTCCCTTGTCCTCGGCCTGTCGCTGTCGCTGGCCTCTCTCGCCGCCTTCGCCGCGCAGATCAACCTCAATACCGCCAGCGCCGCGGAACTGGAAACGCTGAACGGCGTCGGCGCCGCCAAGGCCGAGGCCATCGTCGCCTATCGCAGCGAACACGGCGGCTTCAAGTCGGTCGACGAGCTCGCGAACGTGAAGGGCATCGGCGACAAGACCGTCTCCAAGAACCGCGACCAGATGACGGTCGCCGCACCGGCACGCAAGCCACAGCCCTGATACTCGCGATATCCGCGACGACGCGCCCGCCCCGTGCGGGCGTTGTCGTTTGCGGATCAGCCCGTCTTCGCACGCTTGCGCCGCCGTTCGCGCTGGCGCTTCAGTTTCTCGATGCCTTCGGCGACGGCTTGCTGGATCTGCGGCCAGCGCTGCAATTGGAACTGTTCCGAACGAATCGCATCGGCAGGAATTGCTTCGAGCAAGTCGATGCCGTACTCGTTGGCGATTCTTCTCGCTGGCGCAAGCATTGCGAGTTCCGCAACTACTTCTGCTGCTTTCAAGGCAGTTTTCATCACCTGTCTCGACGGATCACCACACGCTCGATGGATGAACGCTCGCGTCACCGTGACGGCGAGTCGGCATTGAGCGACGCCGGCAGGATTCTGCTTGCTGGGCAGGCCATCCAGATTCATCACGCGACTGATCAGGCAGTCGATCGGATGCATTACTTTGACGCTGCCGCGTGATGTCTCGACGGAAAAGGCGCGCATTCTTAGCCGCTGCTCGGCTTCTGGGGTAAAACCGAAGAGACCGGACACGTAATCGATCTCCAATGCAGTGGTGCGATCATGAAACGTCTGGACGAGAATCTTCGCCGAATTCGCCGTCTGACGATCGATGTCCGGAAGCAGAATTTCCACTCGGCCCGGCATCAATCCAGCAAGCTGGTTGGCCGTTGTCTCCGCCTCTTTGCGGGTTCCGAGAAAATCGACATCGAAGGTAATTCCAGCTTCCAGCAATCCGGAAGGAAGAACACTGAATTCGTCTGCCCAGAATGCCAGCGCCATGCCGCCGACAAGTATGCCTTTGGGCCCGGCCGCGATGATCTCCGAGCGCTCGCTACGGTTAAGTGGCTTCAGATCCGCCCGTGCCATTTGATACGTACGCCGGGCGCCTTGGCTTCCAGAAACAGCGGTACCGGCGAATCGGGATGCTCCGCCATCGCGCGAAGGTCGCGCTTGCGCGCTGCTGCGTCGAGCTTTCGCAGTTCCGATGCGCTGACGACGATGCGTTTGGCTTTGGCTTTGGGCTTGGCTTTCATGGCGACTCCCGTGCCGGAAAAACTACCACAGCGCGTCCGTGGTGGCGCTCAGCGATTGCCCTTCAGCAACACGATCACCGCACCGCTGCCACCGTCGTTCCAGCGTGCCGAACGGAAGGCGAGTACGTCGCCGCGTTGGCGCAGCAGACGGTCGGTCAGGGCTTTCAGGACAGGGCCGTCGTGCTTCGAGCGCAGGCCCTTGCCGTGGATGATCTTCACGCACAGGAAGTCGCGCGACTTGCACTCGGCGAGAAAGCGCGAGATCGCGTCCTTGGCGACGACTGCCGTCATCTGGTGCAGGTCCAGTTCGTCGCGCACGCTGTACTGGCCGCGTCCGAGCTTGAGCAGCACGCGCGGCGCGATGCCGTTCTTGAGATAACGCAAGGGTTCGGCCGCGTCCGGGTCGAGCGAACTCGGCAGCGGTCGCAGCAGCTCCTCGATCACGCGCGCATCGTCGCGTCGCGATTGCACCGGTTCCGGCTTCGGACCCGGTGCGCGCGCATCGAGGCGGTCGGTCTCGATGCGGCGCACTGCGCCGATCGCGTCCAGGAACAGGGCACGGTCCTCCTCGGCGACCGGGGGCGGTCTGGCGGGCGCTGAACGCGGGTCGGGACGTTGCTTGGACATCGGGCGGGATCAATGGCGATTGAACCGGTTGTAGCAGAACTGGTGCCTGCGGCGCGTCGGTGCAATGGCGGCTCGGCTATCATTGGCCGTTTTCCGGAAGCTCCCGAACATGCATGTCCTGGTTAGTAATGATGACGGCGTCGACGCGCCCGGTATCCGCATCCTCGCCGATGCCATGCGTGCGCTCGGCAAGGTCACCGTGGTCGCGCCCGACCGCGACCGCAGCGGCGCCAGCAATTCGCTGACCCTCGATGGCCCGATCCGCGTGATCGAGCTCGAATCCGGCCGCTACCGCGTTGCGGGCACGCCGACCGACTGCGTGCATCTCGCCCTGTGCGGAATGCTTGAGGACGAACCCGACATCGTCGTGTCCGGCATCAACACCTCGGCCAACATGGGCGACGACGTGCTGTATTCCGGCACGGTCGCGGCAGCGATGGAGGGCCGATTCCTCGGCCATCCCGCGGTCGCGGTGTCGCTGGCCTCGCGCGACCATGATCCGAAGCATTACGCCACGGCCGCGCGCGCGGCCCTGGCGATCGTCAAGAAACTGGTCGCCGATCCGTTGCCGGCCGACACGATTCTCAACGTCAACGTGCCGGACCGGCCCTGGGACGAGATCGCCGGCTTCGAAGTCACGCGACTGGGTCATCGCCATCGTGCCGAACCCTGCGTGCGCGCCAACGACCCGCGCGGGCGCGACATCTGGTGGATCGGCCCGGCAGGTCCGGAGCAGGACGCCGGTCCCGGTACCGATTTCGATGCGGTGCGTCGCGGTTTCATTTCGATCACGCCGTTGCAGGTCGATCTGACGCGCTACACCGCGCTGGAAAATGTCGCCTCCTGGGTCGGTGCCTTGTCGAACACCCTGGGGGCCAAGCGCGCATGATGATGCGGCGCGACCCGGCGGGTCTCGGCATGACCTCGCAACGTGCGCGCGACCGCATGGTCGAACAGTTGCGCACGCTCGGGATCCAGAACCCCCGCGTGCTCGACGTGATGCGCAACCTGTCGCGGCACCTGTTCGTCGATGAAGGTCTGGAAGTGCGTGCCTACGAGAATTCGCCGTTGCCGATCGGGCAAGGGCAGACGATCTCGCAGCCGTACATCGTCGCACGCATGACCGAGCACGTCGTTGCCGCGAATCCGCGCAAGGTGCTCGAAATCGGCACCGGCTCCGGTTATCAGGCGGCCGTGCTGTCGTATCTGGTGCCGCAGGTGTATTCGGTCGAACGCATCGAATCGCTGCTGCGCAACGCGCGCCGACGCTTCCGCAGCATCGGCATCGAGAACATTCGCACTCGCCATGACGATGGCCGTCGCGGCTGGCCGGAAGAGGCGCCGTTCGACGCGATCATCGTGACGGCCGCCGGCGAATACATCGATCCCTTGTTGGCCGAGCAGCTCGCGCCCGGTGGCGTGCTGATCGCACCAGTCGGTCCGCAGGGCGGCGAGCAGAAGCTGATGCGCGTGACCCGCGACGCCGATGGCCTGCACGAGTCGATGCTGGAGCCGGTCAGCTTCGTGCCCCTGCTCGGAGGCCGGATCTGATGGCGGTCTTCCAGCCCCTGTATCAGAAGGCGCTGGGCTGGTCGCGGCATCGGCATGCGCCGCTGTGGCTGACGTTCATCAGCTTCATCGAGGCCATCTTCTTTCCGGTGCCGCCGGAAGTGATGCTGGCACCGATGACGCTGGCGCAGCCGAAAGCCTGGCTGCGTTACGCCAGCCTCAGTCTGCTCGGATCGACGCTGGGGGCCTTCATCGGCTACGCGCTCGGGCTGTTCGCGATCGGTCTGGTTGAACCCCATCTGATCGAACTCGGTTTCGGCGATTCGTTCAATCAGGCACGTGATTCGCTGCGCGAGCATGGCTTCTGGATCATGTTGGTCGGCGGCTTCACGCCGATCCCGTTCAAGCTGTTCACGATCGCCGCGGGCGCGGTGTCGATGCCGCTGCTGCCGTTCGTTGCCGCCGTCGTGATCGGTCGCGGCAAGCGCGTGTATCTGGTGGCCGGAGCGATCCGGCTGGGCGGCGAGCGTGCCGAGCGCGCCTTGCATCGATATATCGAACCGGTCGGCTGGACGGCGCTGGTGTTGCTCTTGGCCGGCGTGGCCGCGTTGTTCGTGTGGAAGGGATGAGCATGCGTCTGCAGGGATTCGCTGTGTTGACCGTGTTGTTGGCCGGATGCGCGGGCTTCGAGCCGCGGGTTTCGGTGGAAACGCATGAAACGGCGCCGGCGCCCGGCACGGCGGCGCGGCCTGCGCGAGTGCAGACACCGCCATCGGCGCAGGCGGCCGACTACACGGTCGTGCGCGGCGACACCCTGTACGGCATCGCGTTCCGCAACAAGCTCGATGTCCGCGATCTCGCAGCCTGGAACAACATCAACCCGCCGCACACGATCTATCCGGGCCAGGGTCTGCGTCTGACGCCACCCTCGCGCACGACCCGGGTGACGGCGACGGCTGCGACCGCGGTTCCGCCGGCCGTACCCGTCGCACCCGGCCGTCCGCGCGAACATCAGGTCGAGGTCGCGGCCGTGCCGATGCAGCCGGTGACGACACCGGACACCCCGGCCAGCGACACCGGCAACACGCAGACGTTCGCGATCGTTGATGACAGTGCGCCAGCGACGGAGGCGTCGACGACTGCCCATTCGCCGGCTGCGGCAATCGGTTTGCCGGCCACCGCGCCGACCCCGGTCGAACCCGGTCCGCCGCCGGCCGCATCGGCGATTGTCGTCGCGGAAACGCCGGCGCCCGTGTCCACGCCGGCGGCCGATCCGGTGGCGGTATCGCCCGTTGCGGTCGATACCACGCCGCGTGCCGTGGTCAATCCGAAGGCGCCGATCCGTTCCCGTGATGGCGTGCGCTGGCGCTGGCCGGCCGACGGACGCCTGATTGGCCGCTTCGTCGAAGGCGACCCGACCCAGCAGGGCATCGATGTCGGCGGCAGCCTGGGACAGGCCGTGCTCGCCGCAGCGGACGGTCAGGTCGTGTATTCCGGCAATGGCCTGATCGGCTACGGCGAACTCGTGATCGTGCAGCACAGCCCGGGTTTCCTCAGCGCTTATGGCCACAACCAGAAGCGCCTGGTGCTGGAGGGCAGCAAGGTCAAGGCGGGCCAGCCCATTGCGGAAATGGGCCGGCGCGGCGGCATCGACATGTTGCATTTCGAAGTCCGCCACAACGGCAAGCCGGTCGATCCGCTCGGCTATCTGCCCAGCCGCTGACGCCATGATGCAACGGCCGCCCGACGACGAATTGCCGACCGACGACTTGTTCGAGTGGCTCGGGCCGGCGGACAAGGACGTGGTCGAGCGCGATTCAACCACGGTCTATCTCAACGAAATCGGACTGATTCCCCTGCTCGATGCCGAGGCCGAACGCGACCTCGCGCGACGCGCTCGCGGCGGCGAGCTGGCAGCGCGGCAGTCGCTCATCGAAGCCAACCTGCGCCTGGTGGTGAATGCCGCGCGCGCCTATCTCGGGCGTGGCTTGCCGATGATCGACTTGATCGCCGAGGGCAATCTCGGCTTGATCCGCGCGGTCGAGAAATTCGATCCCGGTCGTGGTTTTCGCTTCTCGACCTATGCGATGTGGTGGATCCGCGAGGCCATCGAGTTCGCGTTGATGCGGCAGACCCGTGCGGTGCGCCTGCCGGTGCATGTGCTGCGTGAACTGGCCCAGGTGTTGCGCACCAGTCGCGAGCTGACGCGTACGCTCGGTCGTGCGCCGACCCTGGATGAAATCGGCAAGGCGGCCGGCAAGGAGGTTGCCGAGGTCGCGCGCCTGTATCGCTTCAATGCCCGTGTCGATTCGCTCGATGCCGCGCTCGCTGCAGACGACGAGCGCGTGCTTGGTGAACTGGTGGCGATGCCGGACGAAGGCGAGGGTGACGGGCTCGGCGAGATCGCCAACGATGCGCGCCTGGATGTGTGGTTGTCGGAGCTGAGCGCGCGCAGTCGCGAAGTGCTGGAGCGTCGTTTCGGCCTGCACGAACATGCCGCGCAGTCCCTGGCGGAAGTGGCGCAGGTACTGGGCGTATCGCGCGAACGCGTACGCCAGATCGAGGCCGAGGCCCTGGCCCGGCTGCGGGCCAGGGCGCGGGATTCGGTCTAACGATCGAGCAGGTCGAAACGGATCGGCACCAGGCCGCGGGCGCGGGTCGGCAGGCCGTTGACGATCAGCGGACGGAAGCGCCAGCGGCGTTGCACCTGATCGATGGCGGCACGGTCGAGGATGGCGTGACCGGAACTGCGCTGGACGTCGACTGCTTCCGGGCGCCCATCGGGGCCGACGGTCACGATCAGCAGCACCTCGCCTTGGAGTCGGCGCTTGATCGCTGCCAGCGGATAGCGCGGCGCGGCGGCTTCGAGATAGGACAGGCTGCCGATTTGTGCCGGCGTGAACGCGTCCCCCGTGTCGCCTGCGCCATCGACGACCGGATCCGGCGTCGGCGGCACGATTTCCTGTACGACATCGTCCCGGGTTTGCGCCGGCTCGGGATTCGGGATCAGCACGGGTGCAGGCGTGCGGCGTTCCGCCACGGGTGTCGTCCGTGGCGGCGTGGCCGGGACGACGGGCGGCAAGGGCGGCGGCGGGATCAGGCGTTCCGGCATCACGATCTGGATGTCCGGCACGTCGAAGGCAAGGTCGGGTGCCGGCGGCCGCACCGGTGCGATCAGCAGGGCGAAGGCGGCGATGTGCAGGACCAGCGCGACAGCGATGGCGAGGGTGCGGGCAGGGCTGATGCGGCGGGTGTCGAAGTCGGCGGCGTAACTGATCATGGCTGTCCCCGTAGTGACCGGATCCGGTCCGGCAAGGGCAGCAACGCAGGGACATTCCGATCGGGGTTTGCCGGTCAGTGGGGGCTCAGGCTGGCCATGCGCCGTTGCCATTGGTCGCGCAGTTCGGTTTGATCGGGCGCAACCCGGCCGAGCATGGCGAGCGCTTCTTCGTAGCGCGCCACCGCTCGCGGTGCATCCTGTCTCGCCGCAGCAACATCACCGAGCAACCCCAGCGCCTTGGTCGAATCGATCGATTCACCGTCGCTGCGACGGAGCGTGGTGTAGGCGCGGTCCGCATAACTTTCGGCTTCGCCGAATGCGCCCAGGGCAATGCGGTTTTCGGTGATCGCCATGTACAGCAAGGCACGTGCGCGCGCGTCCTCGGCAATCGAGTTGCGCCAGTTGTCTTCGATGTCGTCGTAGATCTCGCGCGCCGCCGCGTGTTGGCCCTGTTCGCTGCGGACGCTGGCGGCATTCCAGAGTGCCCAGCCGATCTGCGCGGCGCCGGCAGCGGAAGAGGCCGAGTAGGCCTGGGCCGAGGCGCGGAAGCTGTCGTAGGCGCGATCGAGCTGGCCCAGGGCGCGGTAGGCCAGGCCGCGATTGTGCAGGTTCGCGCCGTAGTCCTGACTGCGCTCGCCGAACAGTTCGCGCAGACGTTCGCCAACGGGCTCCAGTTCACCCAGTGCGCGCGCCGGCTGGCCGCGGCCGATGAACATCCAGCCCAGCGACTGGCGGGCGCGCAAGGTCCGGAAATCGTTGTCGCCGAACTGTTTCTGGCACAGGTCGATGGCCTCGCGCAGGGTGGCCTCCGATTCGTAGAATCGATCCATGTCGCGCAACGAGACGCCGACCCGATGCAGCGCTCGGCTGCGCAGGCGTTCGCGTTCTTCGCCGGTTGCCGCCTCCGTCGCCCGCAGTGCCGCCTCGGCGACTCTCAGCGCAGCGGCAGGATCGCCGCCGTCGCGGGCGATGTTGTAGCGGGTATTGGCCTGGCCATCGCGGATGCGACGTGTCGTGGGGCCGACGGGCAGGTCGATCCGATCGGCTTCGTCCAGCCAGGCAATCGCCTGCTCAAGGCGGCCGTTGCGCTGTGCCACCGCGGCGCCAAGCTCCAGCGCGGCAGTCAGTTCCAGAGGCGGCGTGTCGTCGAACTGGCGCATGTCCTCGATCGCGCGCTCGATCAGGGTCATGGCACGACGCGCATCGCCCATGTTGAAGAATGCGCCGGACATCACCACGGCGATCGGGCCGCGCAATTCCGGCTGCCGCTTCAAGGTGGGCTCGATCTGGGCGGCAGCGGCTTCCAGGATGTCGGTGGCGCTGCGTGCGCCACCACGGCCATTGGCCGGATCGGCCGCACGGAAGACTTCGTGCACGAACGCGACCGCGGCGCGCGCGCGTTCGCTTTCCAAGCGTGCCTGACGGGCCTGCTGCAAGGCATAGGCACTGAGGCCGAGCAAGCCGAACACGGTCAGGCCGGCAGCGGCGATCGCGATACGGTGGCGACGCATGAACCGGGTCGCGTGGTACAGCGTGCCGCCATGTCGTGCCTGCACCGGACGGCCGTCGAGAAAGGCTTCGAGGTCGGCGACGAACGCGTCGATCGAGCTGTAGCGGGCATTCGTCTCCTTCGCGAGCGCGGTGCGCACGATCGCATCGAGATCGCGATCGAGTTCGCGACCGAGGGTGCGCACCGCATCCCGCGTCGTCGGTGCATCGCCGCCGCGGCGCGCAAGCGCGCGACCGAGGGTGACCGGATCGGTCTCGACCACGGCGCGGCCCCAGGCGTGGGCGTCTTCGGGATTCGCGTCGTAGGGCAAGCGGCCGGTGATGATGCGATAGAGCAACACGCCGAACTGGTAGATGTCGGTGGCGACCGTGATCGGCTGGCCGCGGAATTGTTCCGGGGCCGCGTACTGCGGCGTCATCGGGCCGATGCGTTGCGCCGTGACCGGGCGAAAACGTTCCTCGCCGATGAGCTTGGCGATGCCGAAGTCGAGCAGTTTCGGATGGCCGTCGCGGGTGACAATGATGTTCGACGGCTTGATGTCTCGATGGATCACCAGGCTGCGGTGCGCATGCGCCAGCGCGCCGGCCACGCGCAGCATCAGGCGCAGGCGGCCTTCGACATCGGGCAGGTGGTCGCGGCAATAGTCGGTGATCGATACGCCCTCGACATATTCCATGGCCAGGAAGGGCGTGCCGTCGTCGGCTTCGCCGCCATCGATCAGCTGCGCGATGTTCGGATGGCGCAGGCCGGCGAGGATTTCCTGCTCTTTGCGGAAGCGGTCGCGCAGGCCCGCGTGCGCGGTCAGCACCAGCTTGATCGCGACCTTTTGTTCGAAGCGGCCGTCGACACGGTGCGCGAGATACACCGTTCCCATGCCGCCGGAGCCGAGCAGGTCGTCGAGCACGAAGGCACCGATGCGCCGCCCGACCTGTTCGCGGTCCCAATCGCGCTCGCGCACATCGTTGGCCATGGCGGGCGCGACCAGGTCGACCACCGGACGATCCAGCGGCGTGGTGATTTCGTGCTTGCCGAGCAGACGCACGACGTCGGCGCGGAGGCCGGGGTCGGCGATGTCTTCGACGAAGGCGACGCGCTCGACGCCCTCGCGGTCCAGCGCGCCGTCGAGCAGCTTGCGCACGGCGCGCCAGCGCTCAGCATCCATGGGCTTGGCGATCGGCTCGGGGCATCGCCTGGATGTTAGCGAATGCCGCCAGCAGCGGCATCAGGGCAGAATGAACGCGGCCGCGACCTTGCGCCCTTCGCCGAGCAGCACGTTGAACGTGCGCGCGGCGGCGGCGTTGTCCATGAATTCGACGCCGACGCGGCGGGTCAGAAAGACGGCCATGATCTCGCGCGATGGAAATACCTGGGTCGCACCGGTGCCGACGATCACGACCGCAGGTTGCAGCGCGAGCAAGGCATCGCAGTCACCGGGCGCCATCGCTTTCGCGTTGCGCACCGGCCAGTCGAAGGTATCGACGCCGGCGGCGATCACGAAACTGCCGCGGCGTTCACCGCTGGCAAGCAGGATGCGGTCGGAGGCCACGAAGCGGACGTGGTCGCCGCCGGTTTGCGTTTCCTGGCTGAGTTGCATCGAGCGACTCAGTCCTCGTCGGCTTCACGCTTCGGGCGCTTGGCGCCCAGGGATTTGTAGGGCGACCCCGCCGGTTTGCCCGCAGGCTTCGGCGATGAAGCCTTGTACGCCGGGCGTGCGGACTTGTACGCCGGCTTGGCGCCCGCGGGACGCGCCGGGCGATCACCGAAATCACGCTTCGGGCGGTCCGCGTAGTTGCCGGCCGGGCGTGCCGGACGGTCGCCGAAATCACGCTTGGGTCGATCGGCAAAGTTGCCTGCAGGACGTGCCGGGCGGGCGGGACGATCACCGAAGTCGCGTTTCGGGCGGTCCGCGTAGTTGCCGGCCGGGCGTGCCGGGCGGTCGCCGAAATCACGCTTGGGCCGGTCGGCGAAGTTGCCCGCGGGACGTGCCGGGCGGGCCGGACGATCACCGAAGTCGCGCTTCGGGCGGTCCGCGTAGTTGCCGGCCGGGCGTGCCGGACGGTCACCGAAGTCACGTTTCGGGCGGTCCGCGAAGTCACGGGGCGGGCGCGCGGTGCGATGGGTCGGGCCGTCGGCACGACCGCCGAAGCTGCGCTCGCGGCGAGGCGCGCCGCCGACGATGTCCTCGGCGCGCGGCGGACGCTTGTTGAAACCGCCGGCGCTGCTGCGCGCGGGCGGCTTGGCGTACTTGCCACCTTCGCGGCGCGGCGGTCGGGTGTCCTCGCGACGCGCCGGACGCGTATCGGCCGGATCGTGCGCGCGCTTCGGGCGTTCGCCGTAACCGCCGCCGACATCGTCGCGACGTGCACGGAACGGACGTTGGCCATCGCGCGCCGGACGCTCGCCGAAACCCTCTTCCCGCTTCGCCGGCTTCTCGCCCGGCATCAGGATTTTCGGTTTGCTGGCGCGGCGATAGAACGTCGCGGTATGGCCGACCTTCTGCACCAGTTCGGACTTCGTGTCGCGGGCCAGTGCCTTGATGATCTCGTCGCGCTCCTCGCGTTCCTCGGCGATCACGCGGATCTTCACCAGTTCGTGACGCGACAGCGCCTCGTCGAGTTCGACGCGCACACCATCGGACATGCCTTTCTGACCGACCATCACGACCGGATTGAGGTCATGCGCGAGGCCGCGCAGGAAGCGGAGCTGGAGAGCGTCGAGTGCCACGGGCACACCTTCAGGAAAGAAAACGGGCGCGAGGGTATCATGCGCGGCCCTGACTCCTCCCCGAACCGCCCGTGGCGCGCAGCAAGTCCAGTCATCGCTGGCTCAAGGAACACTTCTCCGACCCGTTCGTGAAACGCGCCCAGTCCGAGGGCGTGCGCTCCCGCGCGGCCTACAAGCTGGAAGAACTGATCGAGCGCGACCATCTGCTCAAGCCGGGCATGGTCGTGGTCGACCTCGGTGCCGCACCGGGGGGGTGGTCACAGATGGTCAGGCGCGAACTCGGCCGAAGCGGCGATGTCATCGCGCTCGACATCCTCGACATGCCGAGCATTCCCGGCGTCGAGTTCCTGCAGGGCGACTTTCGTGAAGACACCGTGCTGAAGGCATTCGAGGTCATGGTCGGCGGTCGTCCGGTCGATCTTGTCTTGTCCGACATGGCCCCCAATATGAGCGGTGTCGATTCGGTGGATCAGGCGCGCACCATGCATTTGTGTGAGCTGGCCCGCGACTTTGCCGAGGTTCATCTGAAGCCGGGTGGTACCTTCCTCGTGAAGTTGTTCCAGGGCGTCGGATTCGACGATTACGTGCGGGACTTGCGCAAGCGTTACACCAAAGTGACGATGCGCAAGCCGAAGGCCTCGCGGGCACGCAGCCCCGAGGTTTACGCGCTGTGCAGCGGCTTCCGTGCGGCGGCGGCGAGTTCGAACAGAGAATGATGAAGGAGCAAGACAGTGTTGAACGACTGGGCGAAACAACTCCTGCTGTGGCTGGTGATCCTGGTGGTCCTGCTGTCGGTGTTCCAGAGCCTCAGCCAGGGAACCGGCAGTCGCGATGAACTCGCGTACTCGGAATTCCTGGCCGAAGTGCGCAATGACGGCGTCTCCAGGGTCACGATCTCCGAGGATGGCAGCACCATCTCGGGCGAGCGCAAGGGCGGCGACAAGTTCACGACGATCGCGCCGGTGCGCGATTTCGGCATGTTCGCCGACCTGATCAAGCACAAGGTCGAAATCGTGCAGAAGCCGGTGCCGAAGGACAGCATCGTGCTGAGCTTCCTGCTCAATGCTTTGCCGTTCCTGTTGTTCATCGGCGTGCTGTTCTATTTCATGCGCCAGATGCAGGGCGGTGGCGGTGGCCGCGGTGCGATGACCTTCGGTCGTTCGCGCGCCCGCTTGCAGGGCGAGGACCAGGTCAAGATCACCTTCGCCGATGTCGCCGGCGTCGACGAAGCCAAGGACGACGTCAAGGAATTGGTCGAATTCCTGCGCGATCCCGGCAAGTTCCAGCGTCTCGGTGGCCGCATTCCGCGCGGCGTGCTGATGGTCGGTTCTCCCGGTACCGGCAAGACCCTGCTCGCGAAGGCGATCGCGGGCGAGGCCAAGGTGCCGTTCTTCACCATTTCCGGTTCCGACTTCGTCGAGATGTTCGTCGGCGTCGGCGCGAGCCGCGTGCGCGACATGTTCGAGCAGGCCAAGAAGCACGCACCGTGCATCATCTTCATCGACGAGATCGATGCGGTCGGTCGTCATCGCGGCGCCGGTCTCGGCGGCGGCCATGACGAGCGCGAGCAGACCCTGAACCAGCTGCTGGTCGAGATGGACGGTTTCGAAGGCAACGAAGGCATCATCGTCATCGCCGCGACCAACCGACCGGACGTGCTTGATCCGGCGCTGCTGCGTCCGGGCCGTTTCGACCGCCAGGTCGTGGTGCCGCTGCCGGACCTGCGGGGTCGCGAACAGATCATCAAGGTGCACATGCGCAAGGTGCCGCTGGGCGACGACATCGATCCGTCGCGCATCGCCCGCGGTACACCGGGCTTCTCCGGCGCCGACCTCGCCAACCTCGTCAACGAGGCGGCGCTGTTCGCGGCGCGCGAGAACGCGAAGAACGTGCGCATGGAGCACTTCGAGCGCGCCAAGGACAAGATCATGATGGGCGCCGAGCGCAAGTCGATGGTGATGAGCGAGGACGAGAAGAAGCTCACCGCCTATCACGAGGCCGGCCATGCCATCGTCGGACGCATGGTGCCGGACCACGATCCGGTCTACAAAGTCTCGATCATCCCGCGCGGCCGTGCGCTCGGCGTGACCATGTACCTGCCCGAGCAGGACCGCTACAGCCACAGCAAGCAGTACCTCGAAAGCCGCATGGCGTCGCTGTACGGCGGCCGTGTGGCCGAGGAGATCATCTTCGGCGCGGAAATGGTCACCACGGGTGCCTCGAACGACATCCAGCGCGTGACCCAACTTGCCCGCAACATGGTCACGAAGTACGGTCTGTCCGACGAACTCGGTCCGGTGGCCTACAGCGACGAGGAAGAGGAAGTATTCCTCGGTCGTTCGGTAACGCAGCACAAATCGGTATCCGACGACACCGTGCGGCGCATCGACGAAGTGGTGCGCAGCATCCTCAACCGCGAATACCACCGCGCCAAGCAGATCCTGACCGATCATCTCGTGCAGCTGCATGCGATGGCCGATGCGCTGCTGGAATGGGAAACCATCGACGGCGACCAGATCACCGACATCATGGAGGGCCGCAAGCCCGGCCCGCCGCGTGACTGGAACAAGGGCGACGACAGCGGCAAGCCGAATGCGCCGACGGCCGGCCCGGTCGAAGCAGCGCCCGCACCCCAGGCCTGACCCGCCTTGAGGTGATGGCAGCGAAGCCCGCCGCACGGCGGGCTTCGCGTTTTGCGGGTCGCGATTCCGAACTGCGAATTGTCGCAGGCGGCCATCGGTCTTCACTGATGCGTGCTTCCGATCTGCGCGCAGGAATCGCTACGGATCGATCTCCAGAATGTGCGACATCCGGTGAGGCAATGCCTGCGCCGGAACCCGCACTCAATTACTGGAGACACACCATGAACATGATCAAGTCGCTGTTCCTCGCCCTCGTCCTCGGCTTCGCCTCGTTCGGCGTGTTCGCCGCGCCGATCAACATCAACACCGCCAGCGCCGAACAATTGACCGCGCTCAATGGCATCGGCGAGGCCAAGGCCGCCGCCATTGTCGAATACCGCAAGGCCAATGGCCCCTTCAAGTCGGTCGACCAACTCGTCGACGTCAAGGGCATCGGCCTGAAGCTGGTCGAGAAGAACCGCGACTTGATCACGGTCGACGGCAAGTCCTGATCCCGTCCGATCGGTCGCACGACGCCCGGCCCTGCGCCGGGCGTCGGCCATTCGGATCAGCCGTGCGCTGCCTGTGACGATCGGCCGCGCCATCTTCATGGACCATCGTTTAGCATGACCGACTTTCCTGGCCGGAGATTCGCATGCTGCATCGTTCCCTCGTGTTGGCCGTGGCCTTGGCGCTCTCCGTTGCGGCGAATGCCGGCGACAAGAAGGATGCGCCGAAGTGGGACGTGAATGCGGCGCATGGTCCGGTGAAGCAGATCAGGTTCACGACCGACGAAGGCACCTGGATGGACCTCGACGTGAGCCGCGATGGCCAGACCATCGTGTTCTCGCTGCTCGGCGATCTGTACACGTTGCCGATCGCCGGAGGCAACGCGAAGCGCATCAGTTCCGGTCCGGCCTGGGACGTGCAGCCGCGCTTTTCGCCCGATGGCAGCGAGATCGCATTCACGTCCGACCGCGCCGGCGGCAACAACCTGTGGCGTGCAAAGCGTGATGGCAGTGCTGCGACCCAGGTCAGCAAGGAGGACTTCCGCCTGCTCAACAATCCGGCGTGGACGCCCGATGGCCAGTACCTGGTCGGTCGCAAGCATTTCACGTCGGAGCGTTCGCTCGGTGCCGGCGAATTGTGGATGTTCCACAAGAGCGGCGGTGCCGGGCTGCAACTGACCAAGAAGAAGAACGACCAGCAGGATCTCGGCGAGCCGGCGGTCAGCGCCGATGGCCGCTACATCTATTTCTCCGAGGACGTGAGCGGCGGCAGCACGTTCGAGTACAACAAGAATCCACACGGTGTGGTCTACGCGATCAAGCGTCTGGACCGCGAGACCGGCGAGATCGAGACCATCGTCGCGACGCCCGGCGGCGCGGTGCGTCCGCAGCCTTCGCCGGACGGCAAGACGCTGGCCTTCGTGAAGCGCGTCGCCGACAAATCGGTGCTGCACACGATCGATCTTGCGAGTGGCGAGGTGAAACCGCTGTGGAATGGCCTGTCGCACGACCAGCAGGAAGGCTGGGCGGTGTTCGGCCCGTATGCGAACTATCAGTGGCTGCCGGATTCGAGCGCTGTCGTGATCTGGGCGCAGGGCAAGATCTGGCATGTCGATGCCCGATCCGGTGCGCCGACCGCGATTCCGTTCAGTGCCGCCGTCGACCAGACCGTCGCCGCGCCCCTGCGCTTCGAACAGAAACTCGATGCGGGCGAATTCACCGCGAAGATGATCCGCGACGTCGCAACCAGTCCCGACGGCCAGACCATGGTGTTCCATGCCGTCGGCCAGCTGTGGACGAAGCGCCTGCCAGACGGCAAACCACAGCGTCTCACCTCGGCCTCGGACCATTTCGAGTATCAGCCGAATTTCAGTGCCGATGGCAGGAAGCTGCTGTACACGACCTGGAGTGATGCTGCCCAGGGGGCGATCGTCGAACGCGATCTGACCAGCGGCAGCGAACGCGTGCTGACGACGCAGCCGGGCTTCTACTACTCGCCTCGGTATTCACGCGACGGTTCGAAGATCGTCTGGTCCAAGCAGAGCGGTTCCTCGCTGACGGGATCGTTGAACAGTGGCGAGCAGGGCATCTGGTGGATGCCGGCCGCGGGCGGTTCGGCGCAGCGCATCGCAAAGGAGGGATTCGAGCCGCAGTTCACCGCCGATGGTGCACGCGTCACCTTCCTCACCGGTGGCGGTCTGAGCAAGAAACTGCAGAGTGTCGGCTTGCATGGTGAAGCGCCACGCGATGTGTTCGCGCTGAAGTACACCGATTTCGTGTCGGTCAGTCCGGATGGCCAATGGGTCGCGTTCACCGAGTTGTTCAACGCCTACATTGCGCCAATGCCGAAGACCGGCGGCGTGGTCGAGCTCGGCAAGGACACCACGGCCATTCCGGTCGCGAAGATTTCCGCCGATGTCGGTTCCTACCTGCACTGGTCACAGGACAGCGGTGCGGTGCACTGGATGGTCGGCGACCATTACTACACGCGCAGCCTCAAGGATGCCTTTGCCTTCGTGCCCGGGGCGCCCGCGACATTGCCGGACGCGAAGGCCCTGAAGGGCGTGCCGGTCGGACTGAGCGTGCCGGTCGATACGCCGACGCAGATCGTGGCGTTCACGAATGCGCGCATCGTGTCGATGAAGGGCGACGATGTCATCGCGAAGGGCACGGTGCTGGTCGACGGCGACACGATCCAGGCGGTGGGTGCCGATGTGGCGGTGCCGGCCAATGCGCGCGTGATCGACGCCAGCGGCAAGACCATCGTGCCGGGCTATGTGGACGTGCATGCCCATGCCAATCATTTCAACGGCGGCGTGATCGCGCAGCAGAACTGGGCTTACTACGCCAACCTCGCCTTCGGTATCACCACCATGCATGACCCGTCGGCGACGACGGAAACGGTGTTCTCGCAGGCCGAATTGCTGAAGGCCGGCAGCTTGGTCGGGCCGCGCGTGTTTTCGACCGGCACCATCCTGTATGGCGCCGACGGCGACTTCAAGGCGGTGGTGGATTCGCTCGACGATGCCCGCGCCCACCTGCGGCGCATGAAGGCGAACGGCGCGTTCAGCGTGAAGAGTTACAACCAGCCGCGCCGCGAGCAGCACCAGCAGATCAACCAGGCTGCGCGCGAACTCGGCATGCTGGTGGTGGAAGAGGGCGGTTCGACCTTGAACCACAACTTGCCGATGATCCTCGACGGCGCGACCAGCATCGAACACAACCTCCCGGTGGCGCCGCTGTATCAGGACGTGATCAAGCTGTGGTCGCAGACCGACGTGCGCAACACCCCGACGCTGGTGGTGAGTTATGGCGGTTTGAGCGGCGAGTACTGGTGGTACGCGCGCGACAACGTCTGGGAAGACCCGAAGCTCAATCGCTACTTTCCGAAAGAGACGCTGGCGGCACGCGCGATTCGTCGCGAGACGGCGCCGGATTGGGACTATCACCACATCACCGTGGCGAAGTCGGTGAAGGCGATGCGCGATGCCGGCATCAAGGTCCAGATCGGCGGTCACGGTCAGTTGCAGGGCCTGTCGCCGAACTGGGAAATCTGGAGCCTGACGCAGGGCGGCATGAGCAATTGGGGGGCGCTGCGAGCGGCCACCATCGACGGTGCCGACATGCTCGGCCTGTCGAAGCAGATCGGCTCGCTCGAACCCGGCAAGCGTGCTGATCTGGTCGTGTTGAACAGCAATCCGCTGGAGAACATCCGCGCCACCGCCGACACCCGCTACGTGATGGTCAACGGCCGCCTGTTCGACATCGACGCCGACATGGCCGAGATCGGCAACCACGCTGCCCCGGCCCCCGAGTTCTACTGGCAACGCCACCGCGACGGCCGCAGCTTCGGCATCGAATACGGCCCCAGCGCTCCGTGCCACTGCCCGAAATCGGCGGTGCACAAGCACTGATCGAGGCGACGGTTCATCATCGCGCAGGCCATCCTGCGTGATACTTGGAGTCGCAGGCCCTGAGCCGACGTGCCCCGTGCACGCAGCGCGGCTTGTCGGTGACCGTGGCGCATCCTAGGCTTCCGGCGACGTCGAATCGGTGGGAGCAACGGAATGCGCAAGCGGTCGGTGAATGGGTGGCGCGTGGCGGTCGTAGCGGTCGCGATGGCGCTGAGTTCAAGCGCGATGGCGACTGCGGCGCAGGACTGTCCCGACCTGGTCGGCCATTACCGCGTCGACGGCTTCGGGCCGGTGCTCGGCGATGCGCTGCAGGTGCTCGGGTTGCAGATGGCGGGCTTCCAGGACAGCGAAGTGAAGATCACCGGGCGCACCGACATGGCGCTGCAGTTCTGGATCAAGAGCGGCAAGAGCAGTCCGATGTCGACCCAGCCGACGCGCACGCTGACGCGCGGTGCCGACTATGAATGCGCAGGCGCTGCCATCGTGCTGAAGGGCAAGGCCAGCGCGAGTCGTCAGACGGAACAGGGCTGGTTGGAGGGGCAGTCGACCCTGTCCTTGTCCCGATCGGGACTGGGGCTCGGGCTGGCCACGTCGTTCCATGGCCGCGAGCGCACGACGATCTACAGCTATGACTCGGCGCGCATCAGCATTCCCAAGTTCGGCACCGCGCAGACCCTGGGCGGCGGCATTCGCTGGCCGCACATCAGCGAACCGAAGCCGGTCGAATACGTGCCGGTTCCCGAATCCGAACCGGTGCAGGCGATGCGCCGGATACTCACGCCATCGGTGCTCGGCGGCGTCAATCTCGGTGGACTCAAGGACAGCGGCGATCGCGTACTGGCCAGCTTGAATGCATCGAACTCCGACGACGTGCGCGCCTTCGAAGATCGCTTGCGCGACGCCGGCATCGCCTATGACGTGAAGCGTGCGCCGATCTGGTCGAACAACGGCTACAGCATGCAGTTCCTGTTCGGCACCGCGGACGATGGATCGAAGCCGACCTGGCGCCCCAGCGTGATGCGCGTGCAGCAGGAAATCGAGCGCATGCAGCATCCGATGGTCAGCGTCGCCAGGGTCGAACAAGACGATGGCGCCTATGTCGCGACGCTGGACGTGCTCGGCGGCGAATCCACCGAGATGATCCTCAAGCGCCTGCACCTGAACACGACCATGTTCGCCGACATCGCCGTACTCGACGATGTGCCGAGCGAGCGGCGCAACCTGCGCCATGTGCGTTTGCGCTTGCGATTGCCATAGGGTCAGCAGTCGCAGTATCTCGCATCGAAGTGCTGGTGCTATAAGCAGGACTCCGCACCGCGCGGGACGCCCGGCGCATCGCGCCGACGGCGGTTGATTCGTCCAGGAGGTTGCCATGGGATTTTTCGACAAGATTCTCGACACGCTCGGCTTCGGCAGTGCCAAGGCCGCCGCACCCGAGCCCAGGAAGGTCGATCTGGAGCCGATCTTCGTCGAACCGCCAAAGGCGACGGCACCAGCGAAGGCGGCCGATGCGCCGACAGTGAAGGTCGAGGTGCCAAAGCCGATCGCGGTTGTGGACGTGGTCGCGCAACTCGAAGCGCGCGCGGCGAAAAGCGCACAAAAACTGAACTGGCGCACCTCGATCGTCGACCTGCTGAAGCTGCTCGACATCGACAGCAGCCTGGGCGCACGCAAGGAACTCGCCAAGGAGCTGGGGTGCGCGGACGAATTGATGTCTGATTCCGCGAAAATGAACGTGTGGCTGCACAAGACTGTGCTGGCGCGCCTCGCCGCGAATGGCGGCAATGTGCCGACCGATTTGCTCGATTGACTGGCATGACGCGGAGGGATGCACGATGAACATTCAGGACTTGCTCGCTTCCAGCGGCGGCCTCGCTTCGATCGCCAAGGAACTGGGCATCAGCGACGCCCAGGTGAAAGCCGGGACGCAGGCCTTGTTGCCGGCCATCGTCGGCGGCTTCAAGCGGCAGGCCGGCGCGCAGCCTTCGGGCATGGACGCGCTGGGTGGACTGCTCGGCCAATTGGGTGGCGGCGGATTGCTCGACAACCTGCTGTCGCCCGAGCCGACCCAGGTGAACCGTGGCAATGACGTGCTTGGCCAGATTTTCGGTTCCAAGGACGTGAGTCGGAACGTGGCACAGCGTGCGTCGGAGCAATCCGGCCTGAGCCCTGAGTTGCTGAAGAAGATGCTGCCGATGCTGGCGATGTTGGTCACTGGCGTGATGGCCAAGCAGCATTCGGGCGGTGCGGCGCCTTCCGGTGGTGGGCTAGGGGGGCTGGGCGGATTGCTGGGCGGTCTTCTCGGCGGCGGCCAGCCGGCTCAAGGCACACCCAGTGGCGGTGCCGGAGGCTTGGGGTCGATGCTCGACCTCGATGGTGACGGCAATCCTTTCGACGACATTCTCGGCATGGTGCAGAAGTCGATGCGTTGAGGTGCCCCTAGGAGCGGTGCATGCCGCTCCCGTTTCGTGTCATTCGACCGGATCGACGCGCTTCGCGGCCGCGGCGTTGTGACGCGCGAGCATCCAGATGCCGGCGATCACCACTGCGGTGCCGGCAATCTGGATCGGCGTGATCGCTTCGCCGAGGATCCACCAGCCGAGGAACAGCAGCGACACCGGGCCGACCATGGCGGTCTGCGAGGTCGCGGCCGGGCCGATGCGGTCGATCGCGAACATCGTGAAGTAGACCGGCACCACGGTGCAGAACAGCGCATTGATCACCGACAGCAGATAGACCGCGCGCGGCTGCACCAGGTCGCTGGCGTCGCGGGTGATCGCGAAATGCACGAGGCAGGCCACGGTCGACACGCACATCGCATACGCCACCAGGCGCAAGCTGCCGATGCGCTTCAGCAATTCCCCCGACAGCAGCAGATAGAACGCATAACTCAGCGCCGCCCCGAACACCAGCGCCGCGCCGAAGGCGACATGCGTGCCGTCGACGCGCAGGTTCTCGGCGAACACCAGCACGATGCCCGCGTAACTCACGCCCATCGCGAACCATTGCGCACGGGCCACCGGCTTCCCCAGGAACAGCAGGCCGATCAGCAGCACCAGGGTCGGATTCAGGAACAGGATCAATCGCTCCAGCGAGGCGCTGATGAATTCGAGGCCCCAGAAATCCAGGAAGCTCGACAGGTAGTAGCCGAGCAGTCCGAGCAGCACGATGCGGCCCCGTGTACGGCCATCGAGCGCGGGCTGGTTGCGGTTCGCCTTCAGCGTTTCGATGGTCGCTACAGCCGCAAACACCGGCAGCGAGAACAGCATGCGCAAGGCCAATACGGTGGTCGCATCGACGCCGTGCCGATAGATCAACTTCGCGACGATGGCCTTGCCGGAAAACAGCACAGCAGCGATCAGCGCGAGCCAGAAGCCGGTGCGGGCGCGTTGCGTCGAAGTCACGGATCGGTCTCGTCGTTTTCGGAAGTGCGCATTCTGACCGAGTCGTCGCGAACGCGTGGCGACGATCGACGGGCGTCCCGGCGGCCGGCCGCTTCCACGCTATGATCAACCCGCGCCAAGGATCTTCCTGCGCTGCACGGAGTCGTTGTTGCGCAGTGCGTCCGTCACGTCGGTGTCGTGACCTGTTTTCGTCAAGGATCGATCATGTCGGGCTACAGCACCCGCGTGACCACCGTGCCCGTGGGTGGCCATGATTACCGCATCCGTTCGCTCAGCGACCGCCAGCAGTTCGCCGACCCGTTCGGGCGCGCTGCAAAGGCAGGCATCTCGTCGGCGAACTGGAGTCTGTTCGGCGAGATCTGGCCATCGGGTCGGTTGTTGGCCGAAGCGATGGCGGAATTCGATATCACCGGCAAGCGCATTCTCGAACTTGGCTGTGGTCTCGGTCTGGCCAGCCTCGTGCTGATGCGTCGTGGTGCCGATGTGACCGCCTCCGATCATCATCCGCTGGCCGAACTGTTCCTGTGGCACAACGCCGGCCTCAATGACCTGGGCATTCCGCATTTCCATGACCTGGAATGGGCAGTGCCGGATGACGGACTTGGCCGCTTCGAACTGATCATCGCCAGTGACGTGTTGTACGAGCGCGACCATGCCGCGCTGCTGGCCGCGCTGTGCGAACGCCACGCCCAGCGCAAGTCCGAAATCGTCATCACCGATCCCGGTCGCGGCAACAGCGGCAGCCTGACCCGTGCCCTCGCCCTGCAGGGGTTCGGCGTGGAAGAAACCCGGTCGCGCTTCGATGCCGATGACCGCCCGCCCTTTCGCGGCCGCCTGCTGCATTACCGGCGCGGCTGATCAGTGGAAATCCCGCGAACGCGTGGCGAGATCGCCGAGCAGGGCGGTGTAGTTGTGCAGGCGTTCGGCGATGACGTGTTGCACGCCGTTCGCGCGCTGAACGCGGCCGTCGACGGCGAGCAGGCGTGATTCGAGCAGCACGCGGCGCTGTGCCTCGGCGAGGCGCAGCCAGATCACCAGATTGACGATGCCGGTTTCATCTTCGAGGGTGACGAAGGTGACGCCGCTCGCCGTGCCCGGGCGTTGCCGCACGGTGACGAGGCCGGCAACACGCACGCGCGCATCGTGCGGGCGTTGCGCGACATCGGCCGCGGACAACACGCGACGTGCGCGCAAGGGCTGGCGCACCAGCGACAGCGGATGCGCCTTCAGCGACAACCCGACGCGGGCGTAGTCGGCGGCGACGTCGTCGAACAGGCTGGGCTGGGTCAGGCGCACCGCTTCTTCGGCAATGCGCGCCTGACCGAACACCGCGGTTGGTGCGGCCAATGCTTCGACATCCCAGCGCGCGCGATGGCGGTCGCCGGACAGGCTGCGCAACGCGTCGGCATCGGCCAGGCGCGCCTGTTCGAAACGATTGAGCGCAGCGCGTTCGACCAGGTCGCGCACGTC